>JADGEB010000021.1:63998-64229 GCA_016744595.1 Desulfuromusa sp. | reverse complement strand
TCACTAGTGAAGTTTACATCAAAGCTCTTAACTACAAGCTTGAATTTCACCATCACTATTTCGATGAAGCACAGCTATTACCAAATAACAGCGTCTAAGTGTAAATCCAAGGAGCCTTTTAGGCAGCACAACCCCTTAAAAATAAAAAAAGCCGATCCATAATCAGGATCGGCTTTTTTATAATACTAAGAAGTTGTTTAATTAAAACGTTTCATTGCACGCTGCTTTTTA
>JADGEB010000021.1:0-63988 GCA_016744595.1 Desulfuromusa sp. | reverse complement strand
CTGGGCTTCTTTCTCTTTGCGCTTACGCTTAATGCTTGGCTTCTCGTAAAATTTACGCTGCTTCATTTCACGAAAAAGTCCTTCCTGCTGCAACTTACGCTTGAGAACTTTAATTGCTTTTTCGACGTTACCATCAATAACAGTGATTTCCACGGACAATCACCCCACTTTCTTTCTATCTTTGCGGAGTCCCCTCCACAAGAGCTGGAATTTATACCTGCAGACCAAAACTAAGTCAAGACTTTTCCAGTAAAGCAACCTTAATTCCACCGTTCGTAAAACGAAGCAATGGGAAAAAGGAAAGGCCGGTGGTTTTAATCAGTTCGGATTCAGGGCAAACAATTGCCCCTTGCCAGGTGGCAAAATCGTTTCCATAGACTCGACCTAAATCGTGATACAGAGACTTCAAACTCGCATTTTTCCCGAGTCGTTCTCCGTAAGGAGGGTTACAGATCATCAATCCGCTTGGAAATTGCGGTTGTAACTGCTGCATATTTCCACAAGAGAGTTGCACTACACCATCCAGTCCAATCACCTCTAAATTCTTCTGTGCCGCAGCAATTGCTTTCGGATTATTATCAACCGCTAGAATGGGGCTAGAAATTGATGGCTTTTCTTCTCGCTGAGCCTCAACCAAAAGTTGCTGCCATAATCCCGGACGATATTTTGGCCAGTCCATAAAAGCAAATCTTCGCTCCCTTCCTGGAGCACGGCGCAATGCAATCAATGCTGCCTCTATCGCAAAGGTTCCAGAGCCAGTCATCATATCAAGCAGAGGAGACAAGCCATCATAACCACATGCCAACAAACAGCCCGCGGCTAAAGTTTCACGTAACGGCGCAGCAACCCTGACTTGCCGATAACCACGCCGATGCAAGTGCTCTCCAGAGCTATCGATAGAAACCTGACAACGATTATCATTCATCCTCAGGTAAATCTTCTGCAAGGGATCTACTCCCAGACTTTCTTTGCCCAGAACTCTGGAAATAGCTGCTCCACAAACTTCTGCAATCCGCCCCGTGTGGTTCAACCTCGAACCATGACTCGTAGCACGAATCTCGTAAGACATCTCTGGCTTGACAAAGCGCCCCCAAGGCAACCGCGATAAACGCTGGAATAGAATAGGAAAATCACGTGCAGCAACCTCTCCCAAGCGCACCAGTATCCGTGAAGCGCTGCGTAACCATAAGTTAGCCTGATACAGTTCATGCAGCCCACCTTCAAACTCGATACCACCCCGAACCATATTGGTAGGTTGAATACCGAGAGCAATTAACTCCTGTGCACAGATTTTTTCAAACCCTGGCGCAGTCACCACAAAATAGTGATTTGTCTTTTTTTGCATCAAGAACCTCCGCCTGAGAAGATAGCAAATCTACATTAAGGTGTTAAGATTTTTAACTTTTTTTTCACTAATAAATATAATCTCAAAATGTCGAATTATTGGTTTGTTCTTATTTGTGAAAAACTATAAAATAGGAGAAAGTCTCAGTATACTACTAAGAGAATACGAACGCAGGGCAACAACAAGATGGAATTAACCACATGAACTATCAACGCTACTTCAAATCGGGGCAACAACTATTACTCAAGGCACAAAACGATACAGTGCAGAATGGACGCACAGAGCTGATGACCGTATCTGTCGTTTCTCTGGAGGACGATTCTCTTGTTCTTTCCTTGCCCTATGGCGAAAATGCAGTTGAACAGTACCCCTTTAGTGAAGGGCTTTCCTTTGAGATCAGCACTGAAGCGTTGGGACTGGGGGTACGAACCACCGGTAGCTTTAAGAAAAAGATTAATGGTAATCAGTTCAGCTTAAAACTTAATCCCGATCTACAGATGTTCCAACGCCGCATCAGCACACGTTTTGATTGCCAACTCGGCATTCGGTTCAGCCGGGCAGCCAAAACCTTGCAAACGATGCGGGAAATATGGGAAAAAAACATTCAGGTTCTCTATAGCCCTGAAGCTCCTCTTGTTTTCGATGGTTTCAAATCAAGCCGTGTCAATATCAGCTCTGGTGGAATCCGGCTTGTTATCAAGCCACCAGCAGATCAAGGAGAACTGTGCCTGGTTCTCATCAATCTGGCAGATAGCAAGCCTCCGGTTTGTGCGATTGCTGAGATTGTCTGGGCTTGCATGCAGGATGAATCGGCCATTACTGCAGGGATGCGCTTTATCAATATTCTGAGTGAAGACCAGCAACGGATTGATGATTTTATTACTCAGCCGAAACAATAAACATCAGCAACCTGCCTGCCAATTATCCAGAGTTTCAGGATGGACAATATCCACTTTCTAGGCTATAAAAACCTTAGTTAAATAATTGGTTACTCGACCAACTCCCTAATCAGGAAACGCCCAATGCCGCAGGTAACAGAAACAGAAGTTTTCCGAGCATGCCGTACTCTGTTCGGGCCTGAACTACAGCTAAACAGGGATTTTCTCTCATACCTGCAACCAGCCGGTGTCCGCTCAGCCTATCGCAAAAAAGCAAAAACGACCCATCCGGATCGCTTTGCAATAGCTGCGCTAACCACCCGCACAAAACAACATCACCTGTTCCAGGATTTAAATCAGGCTCATCAAACTGTTCAGGCTTATCTCAAGCAACGAAAGCTATTTTCTGCTGGAAGTTTTTCACGCAATTACTCTTCATACACTCAAACGAAACGCCGTCGACAAGATCCACCGGCTCGGCAACAACGCCGCAGACTACTTCCAGCACGACCACTACAGTTTGGCCTGTTCCTCTATTATCAGGGAATTATTCCTTTTAACTCAGTCATTACAGCCATCACCTGGCAACGTCAGCAGCGTCCGGTGCTGGGAGAAATTGCCCGGCGCTGGGGTTGGCTTAACGATATCAATATCCGTGACATTATCAACCATCGTAGCGGCACTCATAAATTTGGTGAGAGAGCGGAGCAACTGGGCCTACTCAACCAGATTCAGGTTCGCACCCTCCTCTTTTACCAGCGCAGCCAGCAGAAACAGATGGGGCATTATTTTATTGAACAGGGCTACTTTAACGAAGCAACTCTCAACCAATTGCTTCTGCAACTTGCCGAGCATAACCAAACCTTCCGCAAAGGATTCGGTGGACATTATTACTATTTTCACCGTTAGGTAATTTGCTTCTCCGTAAGCAGATCCCCCTTTACTGAATTCGATACCAGTTATTATTCTATCTAAAGGAGATCATTATGGGCTTTCTGGCCGCATCCGCCAGTGTTTGTTATTTTCAAGTGACCGGTTCCCTCAATCCACAAGAAAAATACCAGGATTTACAGGAAAAACTGGCGGCAGAAGGATTCCGCTCCATTGAACAATCTACCGATGAGCTATCGACTGGCTGGGTTCAACTAGATGATTATGATTGTAGCGAATTCGGCTCTCAGCACAGCTGTTGGCGCGATCACTACCTCTGTTTCAGCCTGCGCCAGGATCGCCGACGGATACCTGCCGCTTTACTGAAACGACAAGTGATCCAACTGTGCGAACAGTTTCTGGCAGAGAAATCAACCTTAAGTTATGTCCCAAAAGGTGAAAAGGAACAGATTCGTGAACAAGCACGCAGTTTACTTCTGGCACGAACTCTGCCTACACCATCCTTCTATGATGTGATCTGGGATACAGACCGGCAGCTGCTCCGCTTCTGCTCTCTTGGACAAAGTACAATTGACAGCTTTCAAGGATTATTTCACCAAACTTTCCCCGGATTGCGACTACAGTTGTTTCACCCATTAGCACGTGCGGCACAAATTCTTCCAGAACAACTGCGAGAGCCGCTACAGCAAGCCAATCGAGCGCAGACTGAAAGTATTCTGGAACAGATTGAAGCCAACCGCTGGCTGGGTGTTGACTTCTTACAGTGGCTCCTCTATCGCACTCTCAATTCAGATTCCCGCTATCAAGTCACAACTTCAGGTCCGCTACTTGAAAAACAACCATTTACTGCCTTTCTGGATAACCGATTAGTACTAGTCGGTGGCGGTCATGAAGGGGTGCAAAAAATTGTTGTAGCTGGACCGCAGGATCATTATCTGGAAGTCAAAGCGGCACTATGCCAGGGGAAACAACTTGAAGAAGCAACAATCCACTTTCAACAAAATGAAGATGATGGTTGGAAACTGACTTTAAAAGGAGAAAAATTTCAGTTCGGCAGCTACCGCACTCCTATGATCCGTCCAGAAAAGGATCCGAACGATGACCCTCAAGCAGAAGCAGAGGCAGCTTTTTTTACTAAAATTGCCAGCATCGAAGAGGGTGAGCAAATGTTTGAAAGCTTACTAAAAACATTTCTGGAACTGCGTCTGAGCGAACAGTGGCAAAAAGAGCAGGCAGCCATACTGCACTGGCTGAAGGAATAGAAAATACTGGACGAACTTCTACTCTGATGCGAAACTGCCTTGATGGGATGAGCAGCCAAAATATGGGGGAACTATGAAGTTTCGCACCAGACTACTGATTCTGTTACTTACAATTACTCTGATACCACTGGGGCTGAGTTTTCTTTTCCAACGCGCCTCAATGCTCCATTTTGGCAACAAACTAGCCAGTGACACCCATGCACTCTTGAATGACAGTGCAATAAGCCTGCTCCATTCTTTGGTCGATGACTACAGTCGGATTCTCAAGCGTGACCAGGCAATGGCGCTACTAACTCTGCAGAGCCAGGCACAAGCAATTGAGCTCAGACTTGTATCTCCTCCTCCAGAACACCCTCAGAAGATCTTTTTTTCAAGAGACTATGCATCACCGCAAAGCCAACCAAAAGATCTGGTCACGACCCAGAAACATCTACGCCTGACCAATGAAGGCATGCTGGTTCCAATCCCGGTGTCCTATTCTGAACAGGTTATTTTTCTTGCCGAAAGAAATGAAACACAAGAGATTGCAGATGAACTCAACCAGATAAGCACCATGCCCGAAGTCTACAAAACCTTACATGAGATCCAACCTGACCTGTTCCTCTGGCAATATACAACGTTGAGATCTGGAATTCATTCCAGCTATCCCGGCAAAGGTGGTTATCCGGTCGACTATGATCCTCGTCAACGTCAATGGTACAAAGATGCAGTATTCATGGGGAAACCAACTCAAAACATTGTAACAGATGTAACCACCGGGGCTCCGATCTTGACCATTTCAAAACCAATTTATGCTGGCAATGGAAGATTGGCTGGGATCACTGCTCTGGACATCGACTATCAACAATTTTTTGCTGACTGGAACATCCCAGACGAATGGGCCGATGACACTAAAAGTATGATTCTTATCTATCATGAAGATGCACCCGATCCGATGCAACAACTTGAAATTCTACTCAGCAATCAAAATGAAAACCGCTCTTCAGATTGGCGTACACCAGTCAAACATAAATATCTGGACATCACGGATCCGCAATTACAAGAGTTCGAGCAAGACCTTCTAAACGGGAATTCTGCTGTCAAAAAAATCATTTGGAAGGGCCAGGAAGCCCTTTGGGCTTACGGCTCCCGAAACTACGATGAACCATTTCCACTAGTTATTGTCCCCTACCATCGAATCCTTGCCCGGGCAGTCGATGCCGAAAAATATGTAAATCAGCAGATTTCACTAAGTCTCACAATCAGTGCAGTACTGACAGTTATCGTCGTCATCGCCGCCGTTCTATTGGCAATCATTCGTTCCCGCAAAGTGACCCATCCGGTTATGCAACTGGCAACAGCGGCAAACCAGTTATCCGAGGGAAACTTTGATGCGAGAGTTAAGATCCATACCGGAGATGAACTGGAAAACCTCGGAAATATTTTTAACGGAATGGGAGACAGACTAAGAGAACGAGATCAGATGAAACAATCCCTGGAACTGGCCAAGGAGATCCAACAACAGCTACTACCCGATTCAGCACCGACTTGCCCCAACTTTGATCTGGCTGGAAAAAGTCTTTACTGTGATGAAACTGGTGGCGATTATTTTGACTTCATTACATTGAACCATTCTGGTCAAAATCATTTCGGACTCGCCATCGGAGATGTTTCAGGCCATGGTATTGGTCCCGCACTGGTCATGGCAACAGCCCGCGGCGTTCTTCACTCACTGGTTGATCGCCATAAGTCCGACCTTGAAACCCTTTCGCGGGAACTCAATGATCATCTTTGTCGCGGCACCGCTGATACCCATTTCATGACTCTTTTTTATGGAGTTCTTGATCCGATTGAACGATCACTGCAGTGGATATCAGCGGGACATGCACCCGTTTTCCTCTATCGAGCCGATGGCCGGATTGAAGAACTTTACAGCTCGGGAATTCCACTAGGGATTATAGAAGGCACCAACTATAAAATAGCCCCTGCCATAAAATTTACTTCGGGAGATATTTTACTGGTTGGAACCGATGGCATCTGGGAAACTCAAAATGAGGCAGAAGAGATGTTTGGCACCAAACGAGTAACTGAGCTATTAATTCGATGTGCAAAAAATGACGCTGACACAATTGCGAACCAGCTTATAACTGAACTGGATAGCTTCAGGGGTGAGCACTCTCGGGATGATGATATCACCTTAATGGTAGTCAAAGCTTGCTGATATTATTTGAAAAATGAGAAAGTTTTCTATTTATCGATACAATGAACAGGTTGTTCAGCCCCCCCCCGATGCTACCTCTAAGACAAGTGTTCAAATTCACGCAAAATAGCTACGACAATTCAGGTAAAAGATATTTTTCCCAAAGGGATTTTTTAAATTTTGGCCGGAAAAAACCAAAATGGCCGATACTTTCGGCATTAACTTCACTTGGGCGAATCCGTTTCATCATCCGCGGTGCTGTCGTGTAGAAATCGTGTAAAGATTCAACATTGCGAGTCGACATATATTCATCATCGCTGAACGACAAGGAAGTTATGGGTGTCTTCACCTCCGAGTACAACTGCCGAGCCTGCTCACCCTCTGCACCAACAACATAATCAGGATTAAGACACCAGTGTCGCCACTGCTCCATAACATCGTACGGTAAATCTCCTACCTTGCGTAGTCGTTTGCCTGGGAAATAGCCAAATATTCGTAACGCCAAAGGAACTACAAAGTACCATAAATACCATGAGACCCGACGGAGTCGTGGTGGAGCATCGCCCCAGTAACCACTTCCAGTCGCCACAGTCACCATTTTGGTCACCGCCGATTGATCCGGTAAAAAGGGAAAAATCTGTCCGCCCAGACTATGGCCAATCCAATAGAGCGATTTCTTGTCAGCAGCTCTAGCAACCATTCTGACCATAGCGGCACAGTCGAGTTGTGCCCAGTCCATTATATCGGCTTTATAGCCCCGTAAACTCCCCGAGTGAGACAACCCGATACCACGATAATCAAAAGTGACAACCAAATATCCCTGCTCACTCAACCAAGAAGCAAAAGTGGCATAATATTGCTGTTTCACCCCCATCGCTGGAACAATCAGCACTGCTGCCACTGGCTCTTTCTGAGGGATGAACATCCGCCCGACAATGGTTACTTGATCCTCAGTACGAATCTCAAGTTGGGTGAATCTGCTCATTCACTCATCTCGAAACCATACCCATGCTGAACCTCTACAACCTGAACTTGGTAGGCTTTGTACCATTTTGATTGTCCAAGTTGCTGAGCTTTTATATGTTGTTCGTCTTGTTTCCAGCGGGAAATCTGCTCCAACGTCTCCCAATAAGAAATAGCAATTTCCTGATAACCTTCGGTTGTCGCAACAAAATCCAGACAACCATATTTTTCCACCGCAAGGTTTCGCAATTTGGCTGCAGTGTCGCTATATTCCTGATCCAGATGATTGATTTCAGCTCTAAAGATAACAGCATACATAAAACAACTAGCCTTTGGAGTAAAAAGGATAATCCATCTGTTTTGCTATTTCAGCACGGGTCTCTTTTCCAGCCAGACGTTCAACCAGATAAAGCCCCAGATCAATAGATGAAAACACTCCCCGTGCGGTAACAATATTATCTTCATCAACCACCCTCTGATCTGTCACTTGTGCACAATAGCGGGACAACTCAGCATAAGCTTTAGGATGTGTAGTAGCCCGTTTGCCTTTGAGAAATCCAGCGGCCCCCAACAAGAGAGAACCAGTACAGACAGATGCTTTCAGGGGAACCGGGGTTGCTGTTTTTAACCAGTCAATAAATTTCTCATTATGTTGCAAAGAACGGCTGCCATACCCACCAGGAACAACTAGAAGATCAAAATCACTTAAAGATTGTCCGACTGAATCTGGATCAAAACGAAGATCTTGAGAATCCGACACATCATCACAGAATGAACAAATCTGCCATTGAAAACCAGGCATGAAATCCATTGATTTCAGACGCGACAAAGGGTCATAAAAACCGACAAAATCCAACGCTGTCATCTGATCGAAAACAACAAAAGCCGCGTTCATAAATCCCCCATTTTCACTCAACTAATTTTAACAGCCTGCTCAGAGCAGGCTATAACCGTCCCGTTTCTCTTACCCCTTAGAGTGACAGATAGTCGGCCACAAAATCGGCATCTTTATCACCACGACCGGACAAATTAATCAGAATTGTCTGATCTACTGATAAATCCTTAGCCAGCTTCATTGCATATGCAACAGCATGGGCACTCTCCAGAGCAGGAATAATCCCTTCCAGACGAGACAAAGTCATAAATGCTTCCAGACATTCCTTGTCATCGATGGTTTCATATTGAACCCGTTCAATATCTTTCAGATAGCAGTGCTGTGGACCGACTCCGGGATAATCCAAACCAGAGGCAATGGAGTATACGGGTAGCGGCAGCCCTTTCTTATCCTGAAGATTATAGCATTCAAAGCCGTGGATAGCACCCTTGCTTCCTAAAGTTAAGGTTGCCGCATGATCGGGAGTATCCAACCCTTTACCCGCAGGCTCAATACCAATCATCTTAACCTCTTCATCATCCAGAAAAGCGCTGAACAGTCCAATAGCATTTGAACCACCGCCAACACAAGCCATCAGATAATCGGGTAAACATCCTTCTTTTATCTGAAATTGTTCCCGTGCTTCGATGCCGACAATCGTCTGGAAATCACGTACCATTTTTGGGAACGGATGTGGACCAACTACAGAACCGATAGCGTAGAAAAAGTTGACAGGATCTTTTACATATTCTTCGAATGCACTATCAACAGCATCTTTCAGAGTTTTGGTGCCACGACTGACCGGAACCAATTGGCAACCGAGAATTTTCATTTTAGTGACATTGGGATGTTCTTTTTTGATATCGATCTCACCCATATGAATTTCACACTCGATCCCAACCAAAGCACAAGCCGTTGCCAAAGCAACACCATGTTGACCGGCACCCGTTTCAGCCAATACCTTGGTCTTTCCCATGTGCTTAGCCAGCAACGCTTCGCCAAGGCAATGATTGATTTTATGTGCCCCTGTGTGATTTAGATCCTCTCGCTTCAGAAATATCCGCGCACCGCCCTGCTGCTCACTCAAACGTCTGGCAAAATAAATCGGACTGGGACGCCCAACATAATCAGCATAAAGTGCCTGCAACTCATTTTGAAAGGCATCTGTTTTTCTGACCTTTTCATAAGAGTCGTTGATGTCATCCATGATTGCCTTAAGTTCTGGTGGGATAACCTGTCCGCCATACTCACCAAAGTAACCGTCTTTATTGGGCATTTCTAGAAATTGCATTGCCATTTTTTCTCCTTTTAGACATTTATTATATAAAGGGTGCAGGTCAACAAAGCCACACACTGTACTAGTACGCTGATACATTAGAGGCAAGCGGGAAGATGTGTCAAGAACATCTCGCAAATAAAAAATCCGCAGCCGATATACACCATCAGCTGCGGATAAAACGATCAAAGCCATAAACATCTGGAGCAGTCAAGAATGGACTGACAGTTGCGTTTTTAAATACTCATATATTTCTGATGCTCAAAATCGGTGACGGTGGTTCGGTACTCCTCCCATTCCGCAATTTTGATGCTGAGATAGTTATTGAACAAATCTGAGCCAAGAGCTTGCGGCAGGAAAGTGCTCTTTTCTGCCTCCATCAACGCGGGATAAAAATCTCGAGGAAGAAACCGCTCATCAAGCACCCTAACTTGAGTCTCTTTTTTATAAGTGCTGCCCATATCGGGTTGACCCGCATCGGCCTTACTCTTAATGCCATCAAGACCAGCGAAAATCAGGGTAGCAAACTGCAAGTAAACATTGCCAGTAGCATCAGGACAACGTAATTCCAACCGGGTTGCCTGAGTAGATAAAGCATGGGGAATACGTACCATGGAACTACGATTCTGCAATCCCCAACCACGCACTATTGGTGCCTCTTTACCCAAGACATAGGCCTTATATGAATTGACTGTTGACGCTTGCACAAGCGACATCGCCCGAGCATGAGTGGTCAACCCACCAATAAAATTCATCAGCATCTCGCTCAAGCCATGATCACTGTTTTTATCGTAGCAGAGGCTGTTCCCCTCAAGATCAGAAAAAGAGGTATGAATATGAAAAGCGTTTCGGTTATAGCCAGTAAAAGGCTTCGACATAAACGAAGCATGCAGATTATATTGTGCCGCCACTTCCTTGGTGACAAATTCAAATAAGATCGTCCGGTCAGCAACGGTGAGTGGATCACCGGGTTCAAGGTTTATTTCATGCTGCGATGAAGTGACTTCGTGGTGAGTTTTTTCATACTGGACACCACACTTCTCTAGCACATTGACAATTTCCTGCCGTACGACATCCCCAATATCGGTCGGTGACGAACCAAAATAATCGAGCTTATCTGTGTGAGTATCAGCATTGACTTCATCGCTGTTAAACAGGAAGAATTCATGTTCTGGTCCCATCAAAAATTTGATCTGATTGTCGGTAGCCGCCTTTTCAACTGCCCGCTCCAACGCATAACGAGGATCAACAGAGGTTCGTGTGCCATCTTGATTAAATAATTGTCCAACAAAAAAACCAATTTTACGATCACCAAAATCGACCAGACGAAAACTCTCAATAACTGGCTTTAAAATCCGGTCGCTGTTATCAACTGTTGCTATCCCCGCAATGGAGCTCCCATCAATACCAACACCATTCTTCATGATGTTTTCAATTTCATTCGGATTAACCGAAAGATTTTTCAACCGACCATTCAGATCGGTAAAAAAAAGTTTGGTATTGTAGGCTTGCTTCAATTGTTCCTTGATTTTGGGCAGCGACGTGTCACACATTGTTTTTCTCCATATTAGAGTATTGATTATGCATGGAAACCCGGAACTGGGTTTCCATGCGAAAACTTATGATAAAACTACCGATAAGATGGCTAAGAATATATTTAGTCCTGCAAGGCTTGATATCTTTTCAGGGGCGAAGATATACATCAGCATGTCCAGATCATGAAAAAATACTGTAACGCAGCAGGGCAAACTTTTTGCGACACCATCATAAATTAAAATAGAGGTTCATTTCATAGGGGGTTGGTCGTTCATTAACGGCAACCACCTCTTTCATTTTTTCTTCGATCAACCCATTGATCAACATTTCACTGAACACGCCACCCTCAAGAAGGTAGTCATGATCTTTTTTCAGTTCTTGCAACGCCTCTTCCAAGTTGGCTGGAATTGCCGGTAGAGCATTGCGTTTTTCCTCCGACCAAGAAAAAATATTTTCATCAAACGGGCCATTATTATTCACGGTCGGATTAATCTTATTTTTGACTCCATCAATCCCGGCCATAATCAGGGCACTGGTCGCCAGATAAGGGTTACAAGTCGCATCACCAGTGCGAAATTCAAAACGTTTATTTTCTTCGGTGGTCGCGTATTTGGGGATACGGATAGCCGCACTACGGTTGGCCAGGCCGAAGATCAGTTTGACCGGAGCTTCGAATCCAGGCAGCAGACGCTTATAAGAGTTGGTACTAGGATTTGTCAAAGCAACCAGCGACTTGCCATGGAAGAGAATACCACCGATAAAATGGAGGGCAACCTCCGAAAGATCGGCATAACCACCTTTTTCATAGAGGATATTCTTGCCGTTCTTCTTCAGCAGCATATGGAAATGCATTCCATTACCTGCTTCATCATACATCGGTTTCGGCATAAGAGTAGCAGCCAGACCATGCTTGAGGGCAATTTGCTGGATGGCGCTCTTTATGTACATGATGTTGTCGGCGATCTCAGGGAATGGAGCCAGTTCGGTTTCGATCTCCTGCTGTGAACTGATTCCTACTTCGTGGTGATGGTAACGAATTGGGCAGATATTCTCTTCAATATAGTCGGAGATTTCCTCCCGGACATGGGCATTGCGATCATAAGGTCGATCAAGGTGGTAACCCTTGCGGTTGGTCAGAGCAGTGGCATCGGCATCTTCATAATTGAACGGAAGAGCCTCTTTATTCTCCATAGTAGAGAATCGGTAACCAGACTTATGTTTGGTATTATAATAGACCGCCTCACTGAGAAGGTTGAACTCGAACTCTGGAATCCACAACATTTCATCGGCAATTCCAGTTTTTTTGAGATAGTCAAAAGACCGCTGTGCCACACTACGAGGATCTTTTTTATAACCCACCGGTGAATCGGCCTCACGGATCGAACAGATAATCTGCACGGTTGGGTTCGGGTTAAAAGTGTCATAACGAGCGGTAGAAAGGTCGGGCATTAATATCAGATCACCTGACTCCACATTACGCATTCCTGGGATACTGGAACCATCAAAAGGGATGCCGTATGACATGACATGCTCAATTCGCCGCGCCGGAAAATTAATGTGGTACCAGCGACCAACCAGATCTACATATTTCAGGTCAATATTTTTGACCTTTTTTTCCTGGATGAGTTCCTGTAAACTTTGTAAGTTCATATGTGCCTCTCCCTGATGAGATGTACTGTGTATTGATGGAGGCTGTTACCGCAGCCTCCATCGTTTATTTTGATCTACCTTATTCAGGCATATTTGGAATTTTTGTTGTCTGCCCCAAGTGATTTTTCAGCGTATACTCCTTGTCATTTTTATCCATAATGTAATAGTCAGGCATCAGGGGAATTTTGCCTATATTGGTCGCCAATACGTACATCGGCTGCGCCAGGCCGGTGGTATGTCCACGCAGCGCATCACGAATTAATTCGGCACCTTTTTCCACCGGTGTACGGAAATGATCGATCCCCGGAGCAGGCTCACAATAAAAGACGTAATATGGACGGATGCGAATACGCAACAGTTTCTGGTGTAGCTCCCTAAATGTCGGTACGTCATCATTAATCCCCTTGAGTAGAACCGCTTGGTTTCCTACGTTGATTCCACAACTCATCAGTTCATAAACCGCCTTTGTGGTTTCTTCAGTGATCTCATTCGGGTGGTTACACTGGGTGTTGATCCAAACTGGAACCCGGTGAAATCCACCAATCGCTTTCTTCAAGCCTTCGGTAATCCTCTGCGGCAAAACAATCGGCAGACGTGAACCAATCCGGATCATTTCGATATGCGGAATCTCACGCAGTTTGCTGATCACATAAGCCAGCTTTTCATCTGACAACAACAATGGATCGCCACCAGTAATCAACACATCACGAATTTCTTTATGTTCGGCAATCCAGGTCAACCCTTCATCGACATCAAAGCGAAGCTGCAGATCCTGATCGACCACCAGCTCTTTCCGGAAGCAGTGCCGACAATAAATGCCACAAACCTCAATAACGGTAAAAGCGATCCTGTCTTTGTACTGTCGCGCAATGCTATCGGGTCGCACCTCTTCCGTAGCACGGTTTTCTTTCCAGACCAGATAGTTGTCCATCCCAAACTCATTGACTTTTTCTTTCATCGATGGCAGCACCTGCATCCTGATTGGACACTTTGGATCATCTTTATCCATCAATGATGCAAAATATGGGGTTGTCCCCCACTTGGTTTTCAGGGTGTTAATTGCTTCTCTTTCATCAGCAGATACATTGATATACTTTTCAAGTTTCTCAAGTGTATTTACTTCACCCTGCATCTGTTTAACCCATTCTTCTGCCATCTTTTCCTCCGTAACGTTTTTGATTTCGTCTTTATCTGTTGTGTTGTTCAGGGTTAATTTTATCCCCGAAGCCATTAACCTTCTATTTCTGCTATTTTCGATCCTGTTTCAACGTAATGCTGCCGAACCACTTTTTCAATCAGATTCAGATCCTGTGCTTTCACACTTTCTACAATTTTTCGATGCCGTCCGCCTATTTCAGTAGAACTATAAAGTTTGCCCCAATATTTAAAGAACAGAATATGCAACTTGAGACTGAGCCGGTCGGTATATTCAAGCAATTGAACATTGTCACATTTACTGATCAAGAGATCGTGAAATTCTCCACCAGTATCGATAACCATCTTATGGTTCTTCTTTACTGCATAACTTTCCATCTGAACGGTCAGATTTTCAAGCTTGTCGATTTCTTCGGTAGAAAACAGAGCACAAGCGCTCATTACTGCGTAACCCTCGAGAACACCACGAGTGGTATAACTATCAATGATCTGTTGGGGGGAAAAAACCGGGATAAAATTTCCCACCTGAGGGCGATAATCAACCAGACCGTTCATGATCAACTCTTTCATCGCCTCACGGATCGGTGCCCGACTGATCCCCATCTGCTCAGCCAGCAAAGTCTCTTTCAGCTGATCACCTGGATTCAACTCGTTTGTCAGGAGCAGTTGATAAACATGATCAACGACCTGATCCTTGTAAGTTTTTTTGATAATAGCCATATAGTATTTAGCTCCACATCTGTCGAATGTCGACATTAGACATCGATAAAAAGGAAGTCAAGCATAAAAATGATTGGGAGGTCGTTAAATATATAAAATTGAAGGGACCGAAGAGCTAACTTACGCAAATAGTGAAATCGGAGAGAACGTTTATAGAAAGATGAATACTGGAAAGACTTCTTGGATTATGCCTATCAGGATCAAAACTCAGAACTCCATCCACAACAATAAACGAACATTATCCAAACTGACTCGTCAACGGTCCATAGGGTGGGACAGCAGCTCTTTGTAAATATTGCTGAAACTCTTGCCGTGAAATTTCCTGCGCCCCCATACTGATGAGATGATCGGTCGTCTGCTGACAATCAAGGAACTCAAACCCTTTTTGCTGCAAATATTCCATCAAATTCACCAGTACGACCTTTGAAGCATTATCACTGCGACTGAACATCGATTCACCATAAAAACAGCGTCCGATACAAATTCCGTATAAACCGCCAACCAGCTGATCACCGTCCCAACATTCAACAGAATGAGCAAATCCAAGCTGGTGCAAGCACGTATAGGCCTTTTCCATTTCTGAGGTAATCCAGGTACCACTGCCATCAAGGCCGGCTCTCAAGCTACGGCACCAGTGAATAACTTCGGTAAAATTTTCATTAAAACTGATTCGATAGGGTTTATTGCGCATAAAACGCTTTAAGGAACGGGAGATGTGCAGTCCAGAGGGAAAAAGGACGCAACGAGGATTAGGAGACCACCAGAGGATAGGTTCGCCAGGACTATACCAGGGAAAGACACCCAGACTGTAAGCCAACAACAAACGTTCCGGGGAAAGGTCACCACCAACCGCCAGCAAACCATATTCTTCTGCTGCCTCAACCGGGGGAAACCAGAGTTCATCATTCAGTCGATAACAGGGCATCAATCAAATCGAAAAGAAAATTTGCCAGCCTGATGTCCAACCCGAGCCTTACCACCTTTACGTAACTCACCAAAAAGAATTTTTTCAGCCAATGGATCACTCAACTCAGCCTGAATTAATCGTGCAAGTGGGCGCGCACCAAATAACGGATCATAACCGAGGCGGCCAAGTTCTCGCCTGGCTGCAGCAGAGACTTTAAGAGTAACGTTCTGCTCCGCCAACTGCCCCGACAACTCAAGAAGAAACTTGTCTACAACCTGCAACATGATCTTTTCGTCGAGAGGTGAAAAGTTGATAACCGCATCAAGACGATTACGAAATTCAGGAGAAAAAACTTTTTCAATAAGGTTTTTGGGGGCTTCTGCAGTGCGGCTGCCGAAACCGATAGGAACAATATTCATATCCCGTCCACCAACATTGCTGGTCATAATCAGAATGATATGCCGGAAATCAACCTCCTTGCCGTTGTTGTCGGTCAAGGTTCCATGATCCATCACCTGTAATAAAATATTAAACAGATCGGGATGAGCTTTTTCAATTTCATCAAGAAGCAGTACAGACCAAGGGTTTTTACCCACCTCTTCAGTCAATAATCCTCCCTGATCAAAACCAACATATCCAGGAGGGGCCCCGATCAACCGAGCGACCGAATGTTTCTCCATGTACTCACTCATGTCGAAACGTAAGAATTTCACCCCCAGTTGCAGTGCCAACTGTTTTGCAACCTCGGTTTTACCAACCCCAGTCGGCCCGGTAAAAAGCAATGAACCAACCGGTTTATCAGGATGGCCAAGTCCAGCTCGAGAGCGGTGAATTGACTTGACTAAGCTTTCAAGAGCGGGATTTTGACCAAAAACTACCCGTTTCAGATCTCGCTCCAGATAACGTAACCGGTGACGATCATTTCCAGCAACCGTGCGCATCGGAACACGTGCCATCCGGGCTACGACCCGTTCAATATCATTAATATTTATCGGCCGCTTCGGAAGCCCATCCAAACGGTGTTGTGCTCCCGCTTCATCGACCACATCAATTGCCTTGTCGGGTAAATGTCTCTGCGAAAGATGTTTGATCGCCAACTGCACCGCAGACTCTAAAGCTTCATCAGTATAACGTGCCTTATGGTGTTGCTCATAATGGGGTCGCAACCCCTTCAGAATTTCGAGGGTTTCATCGCTACTGGGTTCATGGAGATCAATTTTTTGAAACCGACGCGATAGGGCGCGATCTTTATCGAACAGATTACGATATTCCTCGTAGGTAGTCGAACCAATGCAACGCAGTTCACCGGAACCTAGTACAGGCTTGAGGATATTAGACGCATCCAGCGATCCGCCACTGGTCGCACCAGCACCAACAATCGTATGAATTTCATCGATAAAAAGAATCGCTTGATCACGTTTCTGTAAAGCGCTAACAACCGCCTTAAGGCGCTCTTCAAAGTCTCCACGAAACTTGGTACCAGCTAGCAGTGCTCCCATATCGAGAGTAAATAACTCAGCATTTTTTAGTAGATCAGGAACCTCTCCCTCGGCAACCCGTAACGCCAAACCTTCGGCCATAGCGGTCTTTCCAACCCCTGGTTCACCAACAAAAAGGGGGTTATTTTTCCGACGGCGACAGAGAATCAGGATAGCTCTTTCCAGTTCCTGACTCCGCCCAATCAAAGGATCAATCTTGCCAGCCTTAGCTCGAGCAATCAGGTCAATCGTGAAAGATTCTAGTGGATCTGCAGGTTTTTGTTTTGGCTTAGTTCTGTCCCCAGGAGTAGGATCAATCGGTTGTTGCTTTGGCTTTTCACTTGTGCCACTGGTCGTTTGCCCGTGGGAGATATGATCAAGCAGGTCGACCCGCTCAATTCCCTGTTGCTGAAGAAAAAAACAGGCATGAGAATTTTCTTCTTCCAGAATCGCTGCAAGCAAATCGCCAACGCCCACTGCCACCTGCCGTGAAGCCTGCATGTGCAACACTGTTCGCTGCAGCATCCGCTGTAAGGCAAGCGTCTGCCGAGGAACATCTTCATCCGTATCAACTTCGGTAGTTTCTGGAACACACTCAAGGTTTGAATCAAAAAAATCTTCCAAATCCTTCTTTAGACCATCAATATCACCACCGCAAGAAGTAAGAATTTGCTGCCCAATCCCTTCAAAGAGAAGCGCATAGAGAACATGCTCTGTCGTCAGGTATTCATGCCGCCGACGCTGAGCTTCGCGAACCGCCAGGGTAAATGCAATCTGTACGTCTTGCTTAAACATTTCTGCCACCGTCTTTCAGGCCTCCTCAAGTGTGCACCGCAGTGGAAATCCTGCCTTACGAGCCATTAAACGTGCCCGAGAAGCCTTGGTTTCGGCTATTGCATGGGGGAAAGTTCCACAACAACCAACCTCTTGAAAATGGATCGTCAGCATGATTTTTTCTGCTTCCGTTGCTGATTTACGAAAAATACCCTGCAAAACCTCAACGACAAACTCCATAGTAGTATAATCGTCATTATGCATCAAAACTTTAAAGAGTGAAGGCGTTGCAATCTGCTCTTTCGTTTTGTCGCAAACTTTGGTTTTGTTCCCACTATTAGTTTCTGAATTTTCCATCTTCTGAATTTTCCTGTTCTGCTACTAAATTATTCCAGCTATACTAACATAAACAGACCATAACGAACAGTCCAACAAACGGCCAAAAGGGATCAAGTAATGAGCCTGAGACTCAGCAATCGACGTAAAAAACCTGACCTGATCCTTCGCTTGCTTGCTTGGTCAAATGCCATCGCTGTTTTTTCACTCATTGGTGCTGTTTGTGTTATCGCCATAGCCAAACCAAAACGAATGAATTTTCTAGATCATTTTTACAGCGTACAAAGGCTGAACCCCGCCTGGAATACGAGCTTGACAGGCTACATTGGCGCCTTGCTCTTACTTAGCTCATTATTCAGTATTATTGGCCTCATCCTTAACAGTAAGCGACTACAGCGCAAGGGAGATCACGTTAATGCGACCCTCGTTTTAAGTCTGATTGCTTCCACAGTCAGCTTTCTCTTCTATCTCAGGTTCACTCTGGGCTAGAAGTTCTGCCAGTGAGCTCAGAAATCTACTAAAGAATCATCTGAATAACTCTTGAATTTGCTGTTTTATGCCTGTAATATCCGCAGTTGATTATTTAAATCCCAAAATCCAAAGAGAGCTTAATATGAAAGTATCTTTACATTTTATTCTCCTCAGCATTTCATTCCTGATTGCAACCTCTTCTTCGTATGCCGAAACCCGCTATATCTCTGATCAGCTGATTGTGACAGTACGAAGTGGCAAAGGAAATCAATATAAAATATTGGAGACATTACCTACTTCGACCCCAGTTCAGATTTTAGAAGATGACAAAGTTTACGTAAAAGTTGTCACACCAAAAGGAGTCGAAGGTTATATTCGTAGCCAGTACGTCAACAAATCCACACCAAAAATTATTCAAATCAAACAACTAAACAATGAAATAATGACATTGCAACAGCAGTTGACAATTCAACAGAATGACAACAAAGCCAGTCGAAGCGAAGCAATTATTAACAAAACCAAAATTACCGAACTTTCTTCGCAGCTAAAACAAACTCAGCAGAGACTTGACAAAGTAAACAGTGAGTATGAAACTCTATCAAACAAGTCAAAAAATGTTCTCAATCTAAGTACTGAAAATGAGCAATTGGCCGAACAAAGCAACTTACTGAATAGTGAATTGTTGGTTTTACGAGAAGAAAACCAGAATTTTCATCGCTCGAATATGATTCAGTGGTTTCTGGCTGGTGGAGGTGTTTTCTTTGGTGGGTGGATGATTGGTAAAATTTCCCGCAGAAAGCAACGCAGATTCTAAAATATTTCCCCCACAAAGAACCTAAACAGACCCCCTATCCCCCCTGTAAAACATTTCAATCCAGACAGTCTTATTAATTCGGTCAGCAATCAATAATTCAATTCTACTTTTTTTATTAGAACTCTTGATTTCAGATAGTTATCAGCTATTTTTATATGCATTGATATATTCATCTGGAGCTTTTCATGCGCAGCAAACAACAACAGCAACTGCGACAGCTTCTCACTTCTAGAGTGCGAAGCTCTCGAGAATTAATGCAAGGGCTAGACATCAGCCAACCCACTCTGTCCCGGTTAATAAGTGGCATGAGCTACGAAATCGTCGTAATGGGGAAAGGCCGTGCAACCTGTTACGGACTGCCAAGAAAAATCCACAACAAAGAGAGTCGGCTTCCAGTTTACAGCATCGATCCACGTGGTGACGCTCACCTCTATGGTCACCTGACAGCTCTGCAAGGGGGGCAATATTGGTGGGAAGACACAAAAGAAATTGGTGAAATTTTCAATCAAATCCCATGGTTTTTACAAGATTTAAAAATGAGTGGCTACAGTGCTCGTTCCTTTGCCTACCGTCAAATTGAAAGCCTTCACCTTCCCCGCAAACTTGCTGACTGGAGTGAGGAAGATACACTTTTTGCCAGCAGTTGCCGAGGCGAGGATCGGGTTGGAAATCTCATTGTAGGTGAGGAATCACTGGCACGCTATTTCTCCCTGGCCAGAGAGCTTCCTGTAGCAATTAAAGTAGATACGCGCCCATGGATTTACCCTCAATTGGCACAAAAGACACTTGCCGGAGAAATAGATCCGGCTCAAACAGGAGGTGAACAACCAAAATTTTCTACCTACATCGATGATCAGGGAACTCTCTGCCACATGTTGGTCAAGTTTTCTCCAGCAACCGACAGCAATGAAGCACGCCGCTATGCTGATCTATTGATTTGCGAACATTTGGCACTTGAAGCAATTCGCATGGCTGGTCACAGTACCGCTCGTTCTCGAATAATTATTGCAGGAAAACAAGTCTTTCTGTGCTTGAAGCGATTTGACCGACGCGGAGAGCTAGGTCGACTCCCGCTACTCTCCCTAAGATCCGTACATTCACGCATTCAAGTTCCATGTGACAATTGGATTGATGCTGCAATTCGTCTAAAAAATCACGACTTGATCAGCAACAAAGATGCTCATAAGTTGTGCTGGTTATCTCTTTTCAGTGACTTAATTGGCAATACTAACCAACATTTTGGCAATATATCCTTGATTCCACACCAGCAGAACTCCTATATCATATCTCCATTCTATGGTATCCGCCCAACCCTCTATGAACCAATTGCAGGAGAAATCCCACTGCGCCTTTTCACCCCCCCCCCAATTCGCAATGAAGTCTCTATGGAACGACCAAACGCCTTGAAAATTGCCACATTCTTCTGGAAAAGCGCCGCAGTTGATGAGCGCATCTCACCCGAGTTTCGCCAGATCTGCTACGAAAACTGTGAGATCCTGAAATTACAGAGTCAAGGGCCAAGACTGATCCCGCAGCAAAGATAAAAATCAGTTAACAAATGGGGAGTTTTGTGGCAGAATGCGGGGGAAAAGGGATATCAGAGTTAAACTCTTGCTCTCAGGCCGTTAATAAAAACAGATAGATCTAGGTCTTATTATATGAATAACGCTCTCCCCAACATTCTTTTCGTTGATCAAGAACAACATATCCTGCAATCACTCAATCAGTTATTGCACGATGAAGCTTGGGAGTGTCATTTCGTCTCAAACACTTCGGAAGCATTGGAGCATTTAGATAAAAACACAGTCGATATGGTTGTTTCTGATGTGCAAACTGCGCACATGGATAGTATTCATTTTTTTGCCAAAATCCACAAACTTTACCCCAGTATTGTACGCCTATACCTCGCCAGTGACGTCAATCAATGTGATGTCATCGAAACTATGGCAGAAGGATACGGTCAGCAAATCATTCCTAAACCCTGGATTGATCAAGAACTGAAAGAGATCCTCCGCAGTGCAATACGCCAGAGTACCCAGCAAAAAAAACACAACCTGGAGTTTCAAACACTGATTAATTCAATCCCACTCCTTCCGTCACTCCCAGATAGCTATTCAAACGTTCGCTCCTGTATAGTTGGCGATGAGGTGGATATTGAAAAGATGGCCAACTACATCAGTCACGATGTCGCTATCTCCACCGCACTATTACATTGGGCAAACTCGGCCCTGTTCGGTCAACGCTTCCAGGTTGATACTATAAAAAAAGCAATCATCGTCCTCGGCACAGATATTGTTGAAAACCTTATCCTCTCAGAATCGGTTAATCGCACCATCGCAGCAAAGCTCCCGGAAATTAATGGTTTCGACTTTGGACAATTCAAGAAGCACTCAATGGCAACCGCTATACTTTCAAGACTTTTAATAAAGTCACTTCTGCCTACCGATTTTATCCAACACGATCGTGCTTTTGTCGCAGGGCTTTTACATGATATGGGAAAGCTGGCAGTGGCAAGCTTTTTTCCCGATAAATTTGGGCAAGCCATTGAGCTGGCTAGAAAAAGAAAGCTTCCACTGATTGAAGCCGAAATGGCAACGTATGGAACCCAGCATGCAGAGCTGGGGAGCTTCCTTGCTGAGTGGTGGTCCTTGCCACCCTTCATCGTTAATGCAATCTATTGGCATCACCAACCCCATTCAACCCCCATTGCTCAGGACGTCATAGCTGCTGCGCATGTTGCAAATCTACTCAGCTACCAGTTCCATTACGGATCGAATGGTGACACCTGTCTGCGCAGTATTCCCGATGAATACCAAAAAAAGTTCTATCTTACAGAAGAAGCAAATGAAATTTTCCGCACCGAGACGGAACAGACTATTGCAGCCCTTACACGTTAACTGTCTTTTTTTGCTGTGAACAACGATTCAACATACAAAAATAATCAATACCAGACGACACACCACCAACCAAATTATTTTCTTCACAGACCATAATTAAATTTGACTAACCGAGAAACAATTGGCATAATGCAATATTCCTGCTGACATGGATTTCTGAATTTAAAAGGCATCCGATATATGGTTCAACGTATAAATCCAGTGATTCTGACAATTGATGATGAAGAAAATATCCGGGATAGCTTCCGGATGTTTTTGGAAGATTATGATTATCAGATTATTGAGGCAAAAAACGGCCAGGAAGGTTTGGATCTATTTTTCCAGAAAAAACCTGATTTGGTTCTCTGCGACCTGCGGATGCCGGAAATTGATGGTCTTGAGGTTATTGAGACAATTAAAGAGGACTCCCCCGACACTCCTATCATTGTTGTATCTGGCACAGGCATCATTGGCGATGCTATCGAAGCAATCCGTTGTGGTGCATGGAACTACCTGCTGAAACCCATCCAGGACATGTCAATTCTGCTTCATGCTATCAACCAGGCAATGGAACGCTCTCGCCTTATTGTTGAAAACCGCGCCTACCAAGAACATCTGGAAGAAGAAGTCACCAAACGAACACGAGCATTGCAAAAAGCGGTTAAAGACCTGAATCAATCACATATTAAATTAAAAAATAGTGAACAAAAATACCGAGTTATTTTTGACAATTTACAAGATGTATATCTTGAGATGCAACTTGATGGAAAAATAACGGAAATCAGTCCGTCCATTTCACACATATCTCAATATTGCCGTGAAGACATTCTCAATACCAATATAGATATTATTTTCCCAAATCTCAGAGACAGAGATCGTTTGTTTGCACAACTTACAGCAGAAAATAAAATTTTTGACTACGAACTCCATCTTCAAGATAAAGATGCAACATTGATCCCATGTTCACTTAATGCCAGCTACCAGATGGGTCTGAATCATGCGGAAGATAAAATTTGTGCAACATTACGTGATGTAACTGATCGCAAACTTGCTGAAGCGAGAATTGAACATCTTGCGTTTTATGACGCCCTAACTGAACTTCCTAACCGACGCCTGCTGCTTGATCGACTGGAGCAAAACATCTCTCGCGCACGTAGATATGGTCATTTTGGTGCCATGCTTTATCTAGATCTGGACCGTTTCAAAAATGTTAATGATTCTCTGGGTCATCCAGTTGGTGATGCTCTTTTGCAAGAAGTTTCCAAACGGTTACTTCATGATCTACGGAGTGAAGATACCGTTTCACGCCTCGGCGGAGATGAATTTGTCATGCTTCTCTCCGATCTGGGTACAGATTCAACCAATGCAGCGGCGATGGCACAGCAAAAAGCTGAAAGTATCAAGCTTCGATTAGCAGAAAGAAACTTAATAGATGGTCATGAACTACATATTACACCAAGCATCGGTGTCGCAATGTTTCCTTCCGGGAAGGATAACCAAGAGACGGGAGACGACATTCTCCGCTATGCTGATACCGCCATGTATCGAGCCAAGGACGACGGGCGAGACACAATAAGGTTTTTCTTGCCAAGTATGCAGGCGGCAGCCGACTCCAGACTGGCCATCGAAAAAGAGTTACGATACGCCCTGGAACGTGGCGAAATGTCACTCTATTTTCAACCGCAAGTTAACGGACAAGGTCAAATTCTTGGAGCAGAAACCTTGGCTCGTTGGCAGCACCCTGGGAAAGGCTTTATTTCACCCGCAACCTTCATCCCCATTGCAGAAGCAACAGGCCTGATTCTACCAATTGGAGAGTGGGTTTTACGTACAGCTTGCGAACATTTAAAAGCTTGGAGTGATAGTGGCTTGGTCGTTCATCACCTTGCCGTCAATGTCAGCCCTCGCCAGTTTCGCCAACCCAATTTTGTCAGCCAGGTCCAGACCATCCTTGAAGAAACAGGTGCAGATCCAAACCTCCTGGGACTAGAATTAACTGAAGGGATGGTAATTGATAACATTTTGGATACTATCAAAAAAATGGAATCACTAAAAAAACTTGGTATTGAATTGTCGATTGATGATTTTGGTACGGGTTACTCTTCTCTAGCCTATTTGAAAAAAATGCCACTAGATATTTTAAAGATTGACCAATCATTTGTTCGCGACATTGAAACAGACAGTAACGATGCTGCAATTGTAGATACCATTATCGCAATGGCAGCACACATGGATCTTAAAGTTATCGCAGAGGGCGTGGAAACCAGATTTGAGCTCGACTTTCTGGAAGAAAAAGGTTGCCCTCTCTACCAAGGCTATCTTTTCAGCAAACCAGTACCAAATGAACAATTCATTGAGCTTCTGGAAACAGGAATAACTCTCAAGTAATCAAAATAGCATTAACCCTCAATTATTCATCAATCCAGCCAAAGCACTTTGCGGTATTTCTTATCCAATTTCATTTCAATATATGGTATCAACTACACTAATTAATCACTGAAACTTAGAACCGTTTCAACACGCCAGCATTTAATTATTCTTGGGAGGAACCTGATATGAGTACACATCCGATTGTAAAAATAGAGACCAACAAAGGGCAAATCATTATCGAACTAAATAGTGAAAAGGCACCTATCAGCTCTGAAAATTTTCTCAATTATGTTCGTGACGGTTATTATGAACAAACCATTTTCCACCGAGTCATCCCAAACTTCATGATACAAGGAGGCGGTTTCACTACTGAGATGGCACAGAAAAAAACTCGGGGCGAAATCAAGAATGAAGCTGACAATGGTCTGAAAAATTCACGTGGCACGCTCGCTATGGCACGCACTCAGGTAGTTGATAGTGCCAGCAGTCAATTTTTTATCAATCTGGCCGACAATGATTTCCTCAACCATCAAGGAAAAACTCCAAACGGCTACGGTTATGCAGTTTTCGGACAAGTAACAGAAGGGATGGACGTGGTAGACGAAATCGCCAAAGTCAGCACTGGAAACAACGGCCATCATCAAGATGTTCCAAAAGAAGCTGTCATTATCGAAGGAATGTCAATTGAAGAGGCGGATGCCACTGATTGATGGAAGAAACTGAATATGGATCATCCTTTCACAAACACACTGCGACTCCCTGCAGAATGGGAGCCGCAGGATGCAATTTTGCTGGCCTGGCCACATAAACAAACAGATTGGCAACCAATCCTCAAGCAAGTCACAGAAGTCTATGTCGAATTAACTTATCAGATTAGCCGCTTTGAAGCCGTTATCATTGTTGCCCCGGAACTGGATACTGTTCGCAATGCACTGCAAAACACTGACGTCGATCTCTCCCGCATAGCCTTATACCAAATCGATACCGACGATACCTGGATTCGTGATTTTGGGCCACTCACTGTCTACAACAATAATCGTCCGCAACTGCTTGATTTTATTTTTAATGGTTGGGGATTGAAGTATCCGGCACAAAAAGATAATCGAGTAACTCGAACCCTACATAGCACGGGGGTATTTAAAGGAAAACAAAGGAACTCTGATGACTTGATTCTAGAGGGGGGGAGTATAGAGAGTGATGGCAATGGAACACTGCTGACAACATCAACATGTCTGCTTAATCAGAATCGCAATCCATACCTGAACAAGTCAGAACTAGAATCAAAACTTTCTGAACTGATGGGATTCAATCATTTTCTCTGGCTCGACCATGGCTGGTTAGCAGGTGATGATACCGATTCGCACATTGACACACTAGCTCGATTATGCCCGGATGATACGATTGTCTACGTCCAGTGTGACGACGATAAAGACGAACACTACTCAACATTACAAAGCATGGAAGTCCAACTTGAACAATTCAGAACCAAAAGAGGGCAACCATTTCGTTTACTCTCTCTCCCTTGGCCACAAGCCTGTCATGACGGCACTGATCGATTGCCGGCGTCCTATGCAAACTTTCTGATCATCAACAAAGCAATCTTGGTTCCAACATATAACGATCCTGCCGACATTCAAGCGATAAAAATAATAGGTGAAGCCTTCCCAAGCAGAGAAATTATTGGCATTGATTGCCGTTCACTGATCAAACAACATGGTTCTTTACACTGCATTGCCATGCAACTTCCGCAAGGAGTTTTGTTATGAAATCCCTAAAGGTCGGTCTCGTGCAGCACAGTTGCACAACTGATCAACAGGAAAACATTAAGAAATGTTGCGAACAAATTCGTCAGATTGCAACACAAGGAGCTGAACTTGTTGTTTTGCAGGAATTGCACAACAATCAATATTTTTGCCAGACAGAGGATATTAGCCATTTTGACCTAGCTGAAAGCATTCCAGGGGCAACAACTCAGAAATTTAGCAAACTGGCCAAACAATTAGAAATCGTTTTGGTCATCTCACTGTTTGAAAAACGCGCTGCGGGGCTATACCACAACACCGCAGTGGTTTTTGAGAAAGATGGCAGCATCGCTGGCACCTATCGAAAAATGCATATTCCCGATGATCCCGGCTACTACGAAAATTTTTATTTCACTCCGGGGGATTTGGGATTCACTCCAATTGTGACTTCAGTCGGAAAACTGGGAGTTCTGATCTGCTGGGATCAATGGTATCCAGAAGCAGCCCGAATGATGGCTCTCGCAGGGGCAGAAATACTGATTTATCCAACAGCTATCGGCCATGATCCAAACGATAATTTAGCAGAACAACAGCGCCAGCTGGACGCATGGATGATAGTGCAACGAGGGCATGCAGTTGCCAATGGGATTCCAATCATTACAGCAAATCGGGTCGGATTTGAAGCAGATCCAAGTCAAGCAACCGCAGGAATAAATTTCTGGGGAAGTAGTTTTGTTGTGGGATGTCAGGGAGAAATCCTTGCCCAGACAGGCACGGACACTGAAGAGCTTTTAGCTGTCAATCTCAATCTAGATAACAGCGAAAAAACTCGACAGATCTGGCCATTTTTCCGGGATCGGCGGATTGATCAATATCAAGATTTACTGAAGCGCTTTCGTGATTAAACCTCGGCACTTTTCAAAGTAATTGACAGATATGTCCAATAAATGAATAGTCACGAACGCTGACGATAAAAGGCAAGCCCTCATGGACTTGCCTTTCTTTTTTCCTTACCGATGCTTCCGTACGGATCAGAGCCCGGCACGAGATCGAAGAGAATCAACCCGATCTGTTACTTCCCAGGTAAAGCCAGGCAACTCCCTGCCAAAATGTCCATAGGCTGCCGTCTGGCGATAGATTGGTCGAAGCAGATCTAGTTGTTGAATGATTGCTGCTGGGCGCATATCAAATTCATCCCGTACAATCTCGGCAATCTTGTTCGATGGTACTTTCCCGGTACCAAAGCTGTTGATCATCACAGAAACCGGTTCAGCAACACCAATTGCATAGGCTAGCTGAACTTCACATTTACGTGCCAACCCAGCAGCAACAATATTTTTTGCAACATAGCGAGCCATGTATGAAGCACTACGGTCAACTTTTGACGGATCTTTACCGCTAAATGCCCCGCCGCCATGGGAACCCTGGCCACCGTAGGTATCGACAATAATTTTCCGTCCGGTCACGCCACAATCACCCATTGGCCCTCCGACAACAAAACGACCGGTTGGGTTAATCAGATAGCGGGTCTTGCTGTCGAGCAAGTCAAGCGGAAGAATCGGCTTGATTACTTCCTCAATAACGGATTCCTTCAGGTCATCATAGCTCACATCGGGATCGTGTTGAGTCGAAATAACAACCGTATCGATCTTGGTTGGCTTATCATCAATATACTGGATTGAAACCTGAGATTTGCTGTCGGGGCGGAGGAAATCGAGCAGTCCACTCTTACGAACATCGGCAAGTTTCTGTGTCAGTTTATGGGCAAAAGTAATCGGCATTGGCATCAGCTCAGGAGTTTCATTGCAGGCAAAACCAAACATCAGACCTTGGTCTCCCGCACCCTGCTCTTTATACATGCCCTCACCCTCACTCACTCCTTGAGAAATATCGGGAGATTGTTGATCAATCGAGGTCAACACTGCGCAGGTCTTATAATCAAAACCAATAGTCGAATCATTGTAGCCAATCTCTTTAATCGTTTGTCGAACAATTGCTGGAAGATCAGCGTAAGCTGTCGTGGTAATCTCGCCAGCAATCATAGCCATACCGGTCGTTACCAAGGTTTCACATGCCACCCTTGCTTTCGGATCCTGTTCAAGGATGGCATCGAGAACAGCATCAGAAATCTGGTCAGCAACTTTATCAGGATGTCCCTCACCCACCGATTCTGAAGTAAATAAAAAGTCGGTCATCGCCATTTTTAGTTATCCTTTTCTTTAATTTTAGTTTTATTTTATATACGGGGCTGCGCAAAAATATCTGGCAACCTGCTTCGCATTTCCTGCTCAATAGCAGTAGAAACCTCTTTACTGGTCGATAAAGATAATAATCTATCAACCAATAATTCTCCATCTTCTTTGGAAATCTGCCGTAATACTCGTTTGACCCTTGGAATGCAGGCAGGATTCATAGAAAGTTCATTTAATCCAAGACCAACCAGAACCAAAGTATAGAGAGATTCACCGGCCATTTCGCCACAGATGCAAATCCCGATACCAGCATCATTCGCAGCATCACAAGTTTCTTTTAGTGCACGTAAGATTGCTGGGTGCAATGGGTCATAAAGGTAAGCGACATGTTCGTTCCCCCGGTCAACGGCAAGAAAGTATTGAATCAAATCATTGGTACCAATAGAGAAAAAATCAACTTCCTGTGCCAGCAAAGAGGCAATCATAACCGCAGACGGTGTCTCAATCATGATTCCAATAGCCAGATCGGGATCGTAGGCGATCCCCTCTTGGTCTAACTGGCTTTGGATCTCACTTATAATCTTCTTACAGGCTCGGATTTCAGCTATTCCACTGATCATTGGAAATAAAATCCGTACTTTTCCTGAACTGGAAGCCCGTAAAATAGCCCGTAGTTGAACCTTGAACAAACGTTCCTCTTGGAGAGAGAAGCGAATTGCTCGTAATCCCATTGCCGGGTTAGCTTCATCCGCTAGGTTCAATTCTGGGACAAACTTATCACCACCAATGTCAAGCGTCCTGATTGTAACCGGCTCACCATTTGCCTGTCGGAGAATTTCACAATATGACTGGTATTGTTCTTCTTCATCTGGTGGCGTACTTCTTCCAAGGTAGAGAAATTCAGTTCGATAAAGGCCAATACCTTCTGCAGCATGTTTCTTGGCTTGCTCTACATCACTGGCAATCTCCAGATTAGCACGTAAAGCGATATGAACTTGGTCTGTAGTAAACGCTGAAAGTTCTCGATAGCATTCAAGATCTCGTTCCAAATATTCGTAGGATTGTTTACGTTCGAGATATTCCTTGAATGTCTCTTCCGAAGGATTAAGGATAACGACCCCGTTGGAACCATCAATAATAACCGGCAATCGGTCATAAACCATTGACGTGACTGATTCCAAACCAACAACTGCCGGGATATCCAATGAGCGAGCCAAAATTGCGGTGTGGGACGTTCGACCCCCCTTGTCAGTTATAAACCCAAGGACATTAGATCTATCCATCTGCATTGTTTCAGCCGGAGACAGGTCATGTGAAACCACCAACGATTTGTGTCCAATATTGCCGATAGTGCGTTCACTGACACCAGTTAGAATACGCAGCAGACGTTCTCCAACAGCATCAACATCAGAGCGCCTCTCCCGCAGATATTCATCATCTATATTGTCGAACAATGCTCGTAGCTGTTCAAGAACCTGCGTCAAAGCCCCTTCAGCATTCATCTGCGCACGTATTGCTTTTTCGGTTCCATCCACCAACATCTCATCTTCAAGGATGAGTAAATGTGTATCAAGGATATACAGATGTTCACGCAGGTGCTGTTGCCTGGAAACTGTTTGTTTAATTTTTTGAAGCTGCTCTCGAGCGCGTTCAACAGCCTGTTGAAAACGCAATAATTCAGCTTCAACCTCTTCGGCTTCGATTAAGGATTGATCGACCAAAGGACGCTGATCAAGTAGACTGACAGCACCAATAGCAATTCCCGGAGAAACCCCGATTCCAACAAGATAAGTGTCTTCAGCGACCTTAATCTTCACCAAAACCATCCTCTATTAATTCTGCGATAACATCCATCGCATGCTGTTCGTCGTCGCCATCCACAGTTACAGCAATATCTGTCCCCTGTGGTGCCGCAAGAAGTAAAATTCCCATAATACTCTTACCATTCACTTCTATATCATCTTTGATCACATTGACATCAGAGCTAAACTTATTTGCTGTCTGCACAAGTTGTGCTGCTGCTCTGGCATGTAGTCCCAATCGATTTATTATTGTAAAATTACGGTTTTGCATAATTTCTTTTGCCCCTCATGAAGCGATCAAATAAACCATGTCAGCCCAGAATAATCCGATGAAAAAAATACTGGTCACGGTTATAAAAACCAACAATAACGTCGATAGACCCTTACGTGCCACCACCCCCAACATAACCATTGGGACAAGAGTCAACAAACCCAACCAACTGGGTAATTGCTGTTGATTCAGGTGGGAAAAAACCATAAAAGCACTCAAACCACCGAGGATAACAATAGCTGTCTCTTTGGTATGAATAGCCCAGTCTGGCAGCCTATGTTTTTGTATAAATTCAACAGAGGCCATCCCTTGGCGATAGCCTCGCACAAAAAAGATTGTCCGAAACCAAGTTGGCACCAAATTGTAAATCAATATAAATATCAGTGGAGCCCAAAGAATTCCCTTAATTGCAAAAAAAAGGGTAATCCCGGCAGCCAAGGGTCGCAAACCACCCCAAAAAAGGGCATCACCAATAGCAGCATAAGGTGCGGCAACCATCTCTTTAAAATCATCAACCTCAAGTGCAGGATCTGCAGTCCCGGAAGCCTGATCTTCCTCCAACTTTAAAACGGCACCAGCAACCATAGGCGCTAAATAAACATGAGTATTAAAATAACCAACATACTTTCGACTAACATCTAAGAGCTTTTCATCTTTGTAGAGTTTTCTTAATCCAGGTAAAAGAGAGTAGAAAAAGCCAATCCCTTGCAGTCTTTCAAAGTTCCAGCTGGCCTGCAGTAACAGTAAACGAAACCAGATATATAACCGAGTCTTCCACGATATGGTCATCACTACACCAACCACATCAACAGAAAAGACATACAAAAAGAAGCACAAAACAAAGTAATTGCCCTACTGACATTAATTGTCCCCAAAATCACTGCAATTCCAACCAGCGGAAGAGCCAACTGAATCCAGGCAGATGAATGACTCAGTGATTGTTGCAGGAGGGGCCAAAGAAAAGGGACGATCAACAAGCCACCAAGGACAACAATTGCATAGGTCCCTATTGAAGCAAGAGAAAAACTTGTAAGGCCACGTAAATGTTGAAATTCAGCTCCCATTAAAGAACCTCGATCAAGTGCCAAATCAACCTGTTTTATCAACCGGACATTGTATTGTCTAGCATAGTGATCAAAATACTGACCAACTTTGCCAAGGGGAATAGCAATCAGTAAGCAAAGAAGCAACAACTCTATTCCTGAAACATTTAATGTCCGTCCCAGAACGATCGCCAGAACACTACTGGCAATAGCTACCTGGGTATCGTCAGGTGGCACAGCCGCACCCACTGGCAAACGAGCTAACCACAGAAACTCGACCATCACCCCGATCTGTAATCCAATCAAGGGTTCGCCAAGAGCGAGGGCGGTCAAGGGAGCCGCCACAATTGGCCTGGAAATCATAATTTGTAAAATCGCAACTCGATCTAAACCACAGATTAAAGAAATCAGAGCGCCAAAAGCGAGACTTATAGCCATTATATTTCCCCCCTTAACGCAGGGATCAATTTACGCCAAGATCGCTCTCCATCTGCCGGAATACATCGTGATGTAATCTTAATCCCAGCCTGATCAAGCAACTCGAGATCATCCATATCAGCAGGGTTCAAGAACAGAGTACAGCTAAGTCGAGCCTTACCTTTCTCTGCATGTAAATTACCAAGATTCAACTGGTCATATGCTAAGCCACCACGATATGCACGTACGGCATCAGACGTTGTGCCGAACAACAAGAGAACTCTGCAGCGGTGAAGTCGTGATGATTTCAGCAAAGCGACAGACTCTGCTACCGTACCAATCTCAACCCGCATTCGACTAGGAACCGAGGCCTGCATCATCATTTTCTTCAAGGGGTTCCCAGCAATACTATCATTGGCGACTACAATACAATCCGCCCGGACAAAAGGTACCCACGCCTCCAAAACCTGGCCATGAATTAAACGATTATCAATGCGCGTAAGAACAAGGCTCATTAATTCTCCAACGAATCGGCTTATTGAGTCGAACGTAACAGTTCAGAAGGACGCATAATTGCGCTTCGAGCATAATCTTTGAGGAGTGCGGCCAAGTCATCTAGACCATGATTGGTGCGAGCACCGATCCCCTTGATCAACATCGGCAAATTAACCCCAGTGAGAATCTCAACCACTCCCTCACAGAGAAATTCAGCACTAATATTGGTCGGTGTGCCCCCGAACAAATCAGTTAAAATTATGGTACCATCACCATCTTTCCCCACCAGGCTGACAGCTTTATGTAATTCTTCCTTGGCAGCTTCAACCGACATATCACGATCAATACTGACAGCAACCACGGCCTCAAGCGAACCAAGTATCAACTCTGTTGCATATATGAGTTCATTCGCTAAACCGATATGGGATACAACCACAATACCAATCATCATTTATCCCTTATCAATATCGCGGTGGTTAACCCGGAGAACAATATCGGTGTCAGGAAAGCTGTTATAGAGGTCTTCAACAATCGAGACGCTTCGATGACGCCCCCCCGTACAGCCAATTGCAACCGTCAAATAACTTTTTCCCTCTGCCCGATAATGGGGAAGCAAAAAAACAAGCAAAAGGTCAAGGTGGTGGCGAAAATCACGGCAAGCCTGCTGCGAAAGAACATATTCACGCAAGGTGGGATCCAAGCCCGTTAGTGGCCGTAATTCATCAATATAATGAGGATTAGGTAGAAATCGAACGTCAAAAACCAAATCAGAAGCAGGAGGTAAGCCGTAGCGATAACCAAATGACTCCAAGCTTACAATAAGCAAAGATTCATGCTCTTCGCCAAGAAAATCGAGCATCAGGTCACGCAGCTGGCGAGTATTAAGATTGCTGCTATCGACTATTTTTGTCGCAGAGTCCCGCAACATATGCAGTTGCCGGCGTTCTCTTTCAATTCCATCCTGAACTGTCTCGGAACCCGCCAAAGGGTGCGAACGGCGCGTCTCTGAATAGCGGCGCTGAAGCACGTCATCTGCTGCTTCAAAAAATAGAATATCCAGTGCGTAGCCATCCTGCCTTAATTGCTCAAAGATCTTGTCGTAATCTGTCAGGAAACCACGATTGCGGACATCAACTACAACGGCAACATCTGCTTTTGGATTCAGTCCTTCACCAGCACGCTGCATAAAATCTGGCAGCATCACCAACGGCAGATTATCAACAACAAAAAAACCTTGGTCTTCAATGACTCTGGCAGCGGTACTTTTCCCGGAACCAGACAACCCAGTAATGATCAGTAAGCGGCGACTCATTCCAGATCTTCCCCGATGATAGTGTGGGAATGAAGATGTGCTGCCGCAGCCATTCGCTTTTCCAGAAGTTCTTGAAACTCACGGGCACTATGATAACCCATTCCTTTCAATAATTGGTTTCGTGCCGCAACTTCTACAATGGTACTGATATTCCGTCCTGGAGCGACGGGAATCCGGACAAACGGCAAATCAACTCCATGGATATTAAAAACTTTTTCTTCTAATCCAAGTCGATCATATTCCCTGCCATCTTCCCACTTCACCAGTTCAACAACGAGATCAATTTTTTTACGTTCCCGAATCGCAGCGACACCAAAAAGATGTTTAATATTAAGGATACCCAAACCACGGATTTCCATATGATAGTGAAGCAGATCCATTCCTTCACCGAAGACGACTGAAGGAAGTTTAAAACGTACCTTAATAATATCGTCAGCTACCAGACGGTAACCACGCAGAATAAGTTCAAGGGCGCATTCACTTTTTCCGACCCCACTCTTCCCTTGGAGCAAAACGCCAATACCAAGAACATCCACAAGAACCCCGTGGAGAGTTGAAGTTGGCAGCAGGCGTTCTTCAAGGAAACGAGTCAGGAGAGCGATAAAATTAGAACTAAGATGCTTAGTTCTAAGCAGCGGAGTACTCCCTGCTTCTGCATGTTCCAGCAGATAGTCCGGGGCATCCTGATTTTTGGTAATGATCAAACAAGAGAGGCTCGTACGACAAAGCGCACGCAATGATTCAACTGCTTTTTCCTGAGGCAGAGTTTTCAAAAAACTCAATTCAGTGGCACCAATGATCTGTACTCGGTCTGGATGCAAACTGTCTGTATAGCCTGCCAGTGCCAATCCGGGTTTCTGAATTCTTGGGACTGAAACTATATTGGAGAGACCCCCGGCACCTGACAACAGCTCGAGATCGAGACCTGCTTCTTTTTCGTCAAGAATTTCCTGAATAGTGAGCTCTGGCATAATATCAAAAAACCAAATTGCAGCAGAATAAGGATAAGTGACAACCTGAAATTAGGCTTGTCCCTCTTCATCAAGGACCACCTGATAAATAGCCCCTTGGTCTGGAGCATCCATCAGTTTTTTTCTGACAGAAGCATCCTTTAACAACTTGGAAATTCTCGCCAGAGTTTTTAAATGGACACCAACAGATTCCTCTGGTGCAATCAGAAGAAAGAATAGGTAAGCCGGTTGGCCATCCATCGACTCAAAATCAACCCCGGAATGGCTACGCCCAAAAACCAGTTTTAGCTCAGGGATTCCCGCTAATTTACCGTGAGGGATTGCTACACCATCCCCAATTCCGGTACTGCCTAGCTTTTCCCGTTCTTGCAGAACGGCAATAACATCATCTCGGTTTAAAGAGGGCTCACAGGAAATCAATGAATCGGTTAGTTCTGCAAGAGCTTTTGGTTTATCTTTTGCTTGCAGATCAGCAACAATAGCCCGCGAATCAAGTAGTTCAGATATTTTCATAATTACAATCTTATTTTGTCAGCAATAAAAAGTATGGGTCCTTTCCATACTATGGAAAAGACCCATTTCACAAATATTTAACTTCCCTGAGGAACAATTAAGCCGTAGTTTCCGTCTTTACGACGATAAACAACATTCATTTCTGCAGAGTTATCATCAGTAAAAGCGAGAAAATCTTTGTTCAGAAGATCCATCTGCATGACCGCCTCTTCCACCGACATCGGCTTAACGGAAAATGAGTGGCTTCGGATAATCTCTGGACTTTCACTCTCTTCATCAACACTCGAAGCAGCAAAAACAGTTTTTTCTAAGCGTCGCTGAGTTCCGCTAACTCCTTTATGCTTCTTCAGTTTATCTTTATAGCGTTTCAACTGCCGTTCGATTTTATCAACCATTAAATCGATGGCAGCATACATATCTTCCTTGCTTTCAGTACTCTTCATGGTCAGCCCTTTTGCGACCATAGTAACTTCGGCTCGATGGTTTATTTTTTTCTGTACCGACAAAACCACCTGGGCATCAATTGGCTCATCGATGTATTTTTTAACCCGGGCCAGTTTATCTTCCACATAACTGCGAATGGCATCACTGCTCTCCATGTGACGGAAGGTAACGGCAATTTGCATAGAGCAACCTCCTTGCTTCAACAAACTCCGGTATGGAGTCTGGATTGGTTCAATTATAACGCAAAATCAACTATGAGGCACTTCTTCCTCACAGCTAAAAAAATATTTCATGCAGATAGCTAAGCTATCAAAATAATCTTTTCCGCTCAGTCGATGAGCCAAGGCCAAGCATTTCTCGATACTTAGTTACAGTACGACGAGCGATATTAATATCCAACTCATCCAGTAGAGCAACTATCTTCTGATCTGAATAAGGTTTTTTAGGATTTTCTTCAGCGATAATTTCTTTGATGCGACTCTTCACACTCTCTGACGCGATTGCATCACCATCAGCCGTATTAATTCCACTGTTAAAGAAATATTTTAATTCGAACAACCCCTGTGGAGTTTGCACATATTTATTTGTTGTCACCCGGCTAACCGTCGATTCATGCATCTCAATATCGTCGGCAACATCACGAAGAACCAAAGGCTTCAGGTGCTCAATCCCATGGTCAAAAAACTCCCGCTGAAATTTGACAATGCTTTTGGTAACCTTATAAATAGTACGCTGTCGCTGATGAATGCTCTTGATCAACCAGACTGCACTACGCATTTTATCTTGAATGTACTCACCGGCTTTTTTATCGACAGCTTTTGAATCAGTGAGTGCATTGCGGTAAAATGAATTGATCCGCAAATTTGGCAAACCATCATCGTTCTGTGTCACAACATAATCATCACCGACTTTATGGACAAAAATATCGGGAGAAATATAGTGAACGTCCTCTTCATTGTATGCTCTTCCAGGTCTTGGATCCAATTCAGAGATCAACTTGGCAGCACTCAACACCTCATCGAGAGAAACTTTCAGTGCTTTAGCAATAACTGGATATTTTCGCCCTTCCAATTCAGCGATAAAATCACGTAAGATTGTCGCAGCCAGGGAGTCTGACAATGCCACGCGTTCCAGCTGCAACAGCAAACATTCCTGAAGATTTCGACAAGCGACCCCAGCCGGATCAAACTGCTGTACTCGTTTAAAGGCGGCCTCAAACACCTCTAGGCTCTGCCCCGAAGTTTCTGCCATTTCTTCCAGGCTCGCATGCAGATAGCCAACATCATCCAGATTACCAATTATTTCAGCAGCAGCCAGCCGCTCTGCATCTGTAAATATAGAAAGCTTGAGCTGCCACATCAGATGATCATTCAGACTTTCCTGCCGGGTCAGCAAACTTTCGTAAGAAGGTTTATCCTCATGATCCTCATAACTGTTGCGCGTATCACTGCTGTTAAGATTGTAACCCTCAAGGTAGGTTTGCCAGTCGATATCATTCATTCCCTCTGATTCGGCCTGAACTTCTTGTTCAGGAGCAGCTTCTGTGGAGCCAGCTGCGTCCCCTTCCAGAGTTGCAACTCCTTCATCTTGCTCTTCTTTTGTTTCGATACCCTCTTCTAAAAGCGGATTTTCAGCTAATTCCTCAGTGACTACATCGACTAACTCCATCCGTGAAAGTTGCAGTAACTTGATTGCTTGCTGCAACTGAGGAGTCATCACCAGTTGTTGACTGAGCTTAACTTGTAGTCGAAGATCAAGAGCCATAAAATTATTTATTCCAAGAACACAGGCACTGCCTGTCAAAGTTTCTCTTATTTTGAACAATGTGATGGCTAGTGCCACCATTATCCACGATTAAAGTCTGAATTTATCTCCCAGATAAATTTCCCGGGCAAGAGGGCTTGCCGAAATTTCTTCAGGAGTGCCAAACTCAAGCAACTTGCCCTGATTCAGTATATATGCCTGATCACACACTCCTAATGTTTCACGAACATTGTGATCCGAAATCAGAATACCTATTCCCCGTTCTTTGAGCTGAGAAATAATATTCTGAATGTCGATCACTGCAATCGGGTCAATTCCGGCAAAAGGTTCATCCAGTAGCAAAAATGCAGGTTCAAGCACCAGCGATCTGGCAATCTCGACTCGCCTACGCTCTCCCCCGGAGAGGGCATAGCCCTTCGAGTTACGAATGTGAGCGATATTTAAATCATCCAGTAACTCTTTCAGACGCTGTTGCTGTTCCCCTCTTGTGAGCTTCAGAGTTTCAATAATCGCCAACAGATTTTCCGCCACTGTCAACTTACGAAAAACAGATGCTTCTTGCGGCAAATAAGAAATCCCTGAACGTGCACGCCGATACATCGGTAAATCTGTGATATCCTGATCATCAAGGAAAACTTTTCCCTGATCAGGTTTTGTCAAACCAACCACCACATAGAAGCTGGTTGTTTTCCCTGCGCCATTTGGACCAAGCAAACCAATCACCTGCCCAGATTGAACCTCAAGGTTGACCCCTGAAACCACCTCACGACCTGCATAAGATTTATGCAGGTCCGTTGCCCTTAAAACTCTACTCACTGAGCTTCCTGTTTTTTTCAGGAATAATAACTGCCCTGACCCGTTTTTTTTCGGAGCTTTTAATCAGAGTTCTGTTCTCCTGCAGAAAAAGGGTAATTTCATCTCCGGAAACGGTATTCTTTCCCTGCGTAACCTCAGCATTGCCGCTTAAAACAAGGCTCTCTTCTTTCTGATAAAAAACTGCTTTCTCTGCCGTAGCAATCCGGTCAAGCTGAAGGACTCGTACTCCGCCAACCGCCTCTAACCGTTCGACCTGATTTTGATCCTTCTGAAAAACAACAGTCAACTTTTCCGAAAAGAGGATCATATCACCCTGTTTGGCAACAACACCTCCAGTAAAAATTGATTGTCGCTGTTGTTGTAGCACCTCCAACTGTTGTGAGGTGATTTCAATTGGCTGGTTCCGATCCAGCCCAGGTGTTGCCTCACCTGCTAAAGCCGCTGACACATAACCACATGAGATACCAAGTAATAGCAAAAGTAGCCATCGGCTCATCATTTTTTATTTCTCCATACCAGCTGGGTACAACATCACCCAAACCTTATCCTTCACCAACATACGACCTTGGTCGATATCAACTTGCAACCCGGTTCCCGTTAGCTCCAACTGAGGAGAAAGGAGCCGGATTGGGTCTTCGGTACTCAGCTGCCGGATTTGATCATCATAATGCAACTTCTCGGTAAAAAGCTGCTCACCGCGCTCGGTCTGCAATATGACATTTCCCCAGAGATCAACCTGACGTGTATCCTGCGTTAACTGTCCCTGGTCAGCCCGCAGGTCAATGTCGCCAAACTCACCAGCCCCATAGAATTGTAACCTGACCGCTTCGAGTTTTGCCAGACTGCTATCACGTTGATATTCAGCGGTATCAGCATCCAGAGTCCAACGCTGATGCCCATCTTCATTCTGGGTATAATGGAGATCCTCTAGTGCAAGATCAATATTTTCCGGCAACATACTAAGAATTTCTTCAGGACCTTGCTGTTGCAGATGACGATAAATAACCGTCGTCAACCCAACGATTGAAATCAAGATCAGGAGAGCCAGCAAGTGCCGTAAATTAAACATCAGCCTTTTGCAGAGCCAGAGTCAAAGTATCTTTTTGTCAATTCATCCCATTGCCCCGAAGCCCGCAACAGCAGATCACATATTTCCCTGACCGCACCACGACCACCGGATCGAGATGATACAAAATCGACAAAGGGGAAAACGTCAGTGATAGCATCAGCTACGGTTGCACTGAATCCTACACGGCGCAAGATTGGCAAATCCACTACATCATCACCGACATAAGCAACCTGCTCATCGGTCAATCCCATCTCGGAAAGAATCTCCAGATAAGGCTCCAACTTCCGTAAAGCCCCTTGATAAAGAATTTCAATTCCCAGTTCTCTGGCCCGTCGACTGACAACTTCTGAAGAGCGTCCGGTGATAATACCTACCCCAATTCCTGCACGTTGGAGCATTTTCAACCCATGGCCATCTTTAACGTCAAATGCTTTTAGTTCATTTCCCTGATTGTCATAGGTAATCCGGCCATCAGTCAGAACGCCATCGACGTCAAGCAGCAGCAGTTTAATTTTAGCCAGTTTGTCTTGCATCAAACCACCCCAGACTTAAGTAGATCGTGCAGGTGGACGATACCAATTGGTACAGTCCCCGCTTCATCAGCAAAGACAAATAGCGATGTGATAGAATGAGCTTCCATAACCTGCAAAGCCTTTGCTGCCAAGTTTCTCCGCAGAATCCGCTTTGGCGAAGTCGACATTACTTGATGGATGGGTTGCTGCAAACTTTCCAGCCCCAACTCCATAATCCGGCGCAAGTCTCCATCAGTAAAAATTCCGACTAAATCTCCTTGACTATCAACAACACCAGTGACGCCCAGTTTTTTACTGGTAATTTCAAACAAAGCATCACGCAAAAGAGTCTCTGGTGTTACCAAAGGAATTTCATCTGCAACATGCATCAAGGCCTCTACCCGCAGAAGCAATTTTTTCCCCAGTGCGCCCCCCGGATGGAAGAGAGCAAAATCCTCTTCCTTGAACCCCCGTTCTTCAAGTAAAGCAACTGCAAGAGCATCACCCATAGCCAAAGTTGCCGTAGTGCTAGCTGTTGGTGTCAATCCCAATGGACATGCTTCTTCAGCGACACTGACATCGAGATGAACATCACCGGCAATTCCCAAAGTGCTTTGCGGATTTCCTGAAATAGCAATCAGCGGCAACCCCATCCGCTTAATCACTGGCAAAATCCGACTAACTTCTTCGGTTTCACCTGAATAGGAAACAGCAATCACAACATCCCCCTTTGATAACATTCCAAGGTCGCCATGAATCCCTTCAGCCGGGTGGAGAAAAAATGTCGGGGTTCCGGTGGAGGCCATGGTTGCCGCAATTTTCTGGCAAATTAATCCTGACTTCCCCATTCCGGTAACAACAACCTTTCCCTGACAATCTAAAATCATCTTGACTGCGTGTGAAAAAGCACCATCAATTCGGGACTGCAGTGCCAAGATGGCGTCTGCCTCAACCTGCAAAACCCGTTTTGCCGTTTCGATCATCGGTCTGCGCTCCCAGCTTTAGACTTTTTAAAGATCGCATCAAACTCCAGGATTTGCTGGAGCAGCCCCTTAACCTGCGCCAATGGCAAAGAGTTTGCACCATCGCAAAGAGCTTTATCTGGGTTTTCGTGAACTTCCCAAAACAGACCATCAATGCCAGTTGCAGCTGCAGCCCGTGACAAGGCACCAACATATTCCCGCTGCCCCGAAGAAGAACCTCCGGCAGCACCTGGTAACTGAACCGAATGGGTGGCATCAAAAATGACCGGGCAACCCATTTCACGCATAATCACCAGTGAACGCATATCAACAACAAGGTTATTATATCCAAAAGAGACACCTCGTTCCGTCAACAGAATTTTTTCATTTCCAGTTGAAGCGATTTTTTTGACTCCATGTTCGATATCCCAAGGTGCCAAAAATTGCCCCTTCTTTAAGTTAATCGGCTTGCCACTGTTACCAGCAGCAACCAACAAATCAGTCTGGCGGCTCAAAAACGCAGGAATTTGCAACACATCCAGGACATCCGCAGCTGCGGCAATTTGACTGACATCATGAACATCTGAAATAATCGGCAACTCTAATTCTTTATTGACCCGTTCCAGAACCCGCAAACCCCGTTCCATCCCTAGACCGCGAAAAGAAGTTACAGAGGTTCGATTAGCCTTATCGTAAGAAGCTTTGAATATCAACTCACATCCAAGGGACTGAGTAATTTCTTTCAACCCTTCAGCGATTCGGAGAGTTAGGCTTTCATCTTCAATGGCACAGGGCCCGGCAATTAAAACCAGCTGTTTAGAACCACCAAAACAGACCGAGCCGACATTAACTTGTTTCATTTATGTCTCCTGGTGTTGCTTCAGGCAAGCACCGATAAAAGACTCAAACAGTGGGTGTGGTTCCATCGGTCGTGATTTGAACTCAGGATGGAATTGGCAGCCGAGAAACCACGGATGGTCAGTTAACTCAACAATCTCGACCAGATTCAATTCAGAATTTATTCCCGACAAAACTAAACCGCATGTTTTCAACTTTTCCAGATAATCATTATTAAACTCAAAACGATGCCGATGTCGCTCGGAAAGATGATCTTTACCATAGATCCTACGTGCCAGAGAGCCTTCTGCCAAATCGCAAGGGTAGGCTCCTAACCGCATAGTCCCCCCCTTTCCTTTTACCTTTTTCTGTCCTTCCATGATATGAATGACAGGGTTAGCTGCGGCTTCGTGGAACTCAGAAGAATGGGCATCCTCAATAGAGCAAACGTGGCGCGAAAACTCGACTGTCGCCATCTGCAACCCCAGGCAAATACCGAAGAATGGAATTTTGTTTTCTCGGGCATGCTGTATAGCAGCAATTTTACCCTCACTACCACGCTCACCGAAACCACCAGGAACCAGAACACCATCAACATCATCAAATGTTCCGTTGACGCCGTGACGCTCCAATGTCTCAGAGTCAACATATTTCAAGTTGACACGACAATCATTAGCAATTCCACCATGAGTCAGCGCCTCTGATAGTGACTTATAGCTCTCGGTCAAACCAACATATTTCCCAACAATAGCAATCGTTGTTTCACCGGCTGGCTTTTTCACCCGCTCTACAATCCGCTCCCAAGAAGACAAATCAGGCTCTTTGGTCCAAATATTCAGATAATCGACTATTCTTTCATCCAAACCCTGAGCATGAAAAGCGGTGGGAACCTCATAAATAGTTTCAACATCGCGAGCAGTAACTACAGCTTCTTCGGGCACATTGCAAAACAGTGCAATTTTTGCTTTCATGTCACGGGGAATCTCACGATCACAACGACATAGGAGGATATCCGGTTGGATACCAATCTCACGTAAATCCTTGACACTATGCTGAGTTGGCTTGGTTTTTAACTCACCAGCTGTGGCAATATAAGGCACCAGCGTCAAATGGATATAAAGAACATTGTCTCTTCCACAGTCGGCTCGAAATTGACGAATCGCTTCAAGAAAGGGCAAAGATTCAATGTCGCCAACCGTACCACCAACTTCAATAATCGCGATATCGACCTCTTTAGCATTGTCGAGGATCTTTTGTTTAATTTCGTTGGTAATATGAGGAATAACCTGAACCGTACCACCTAGATAATCGCCACGGCGTTCTTTGCGGATGACTGAATCATAAATCTGACCAGTGGTAAAATTTGATTTACGTGATAATTTCGCTGAGGTATAGCGCTCATAATGGCCAAGATCGAGATCAGTCTCGGCACCATCATCCGTGACAAAAACTTCACCATGCTGAAAAGGGCTCATGGTTCCAGGGTCAACATTAATGTAGGGATCCATTTTTTGCATTGAGACCCGCAACCCACGAGCCTCCATCAGAGCCCCAATCGAGGCCGCAGCCAATCCCTTACCAAGAGAAGAAACCACCCCACCGGTCACAAAGAGAAACTTCGTCTTCATTTACTCATTCCGTCCTTAATATTAAATGGCTGTGCAGCTACAGCATTGATAAGAAAAATCACTATAAAAAATCGATTCTACACAGAAACAGAAGTGAAAGAAACCCTGATCATGCAAAAAACCGTCCATATTTTAAAAGAGAATAAGAACCCGTTTTAATTATTTTTTTCTGCAGACATAAGATTGGAAACGCGCTCAAGATCTGCGGGAGTATCAACTCCATGACAACTGAACTCAGTCTCCGCCACATACAACTTAACTCCCCGTTCAAGGGCGCGCAGTTGCTCCAGGTTCTCCAAATTCTCTAGTGGCGTTTTCGGCCAGGAGGGATATTCCAACAAAAATTCCCGCCGATAGACATAGAGACCAATATGGCGCAGCAAACCCAGCTGCGGCAAAGCCTCAGCAAGCTGACCGGAATTCAAATCGCGTGGACAGGGAATTGGAGCACGGGAAAAATAAAGTGCCAATCCAGACTGGTCTTTGACCACCTTAACAACGTTTGGATTGCGAAAATCATCAATCTGATCAATTTGACTGGCAAGTGTTCCCATTTGAATTTGCCGATTCTTCATTAATGGAGCAACGGCTTGGTCAACCATCTGTGGGTTAATCAGTGGTTCATCCCCTTGGACATTGACAATCAACTCAGTATCAATTTTTTCTGCAACTTCAGCCAACCGATCAGTTCCAGTCGGATGATCAGCTCTAGTCAACATCACATCACCACCAAAAGATTCAACTGCGGCGACAATACGAACATCGTCAGTTGCAACAATCACTCGATCAACCATGTCTGCTTTTGCTACCCGCTGATAAACATGTTGGACCATTGGAAAACCATTGATTAATGCCAGAGGTTTTCCAGGGAAGCGGGTCGATCCATAACGGGCAGGAATAATGGCTGTCACTTTCATGAGGCAAAACCTTTCAATGTTTAATACGACGCACGAAAAGAATAACGAGAAAAACCCCACTTATTCCCAAACAAATATAAGCAAACATATCGCCGAATCGAGTGTAAAAAGTTGCTTCTGCGCCCAACCCAACTGAACCGCTCAATTGTAGCGGTTCAAAAATCGGCCCCGCTAAAGTAAGATTACCCGCAGGGGAAATCAGCGCTGAAATTCCAGTATTTGCCGCCCGTGCAATCCAGATGCGATTTTCAATCGCCCGAAAACGGGTCATAGCCAGGTGCTGATATGGAGCCGATGAATGGCCAAACCAGGCATCATTTGTCAAATTAACCAACAAACTACTCCCCTGTTGCACATATTCTCGCGCTAATTGCGGGAAGATTGCTTCATAGCAGATTAATACCCCGAGAAGATGTCCATTCAACGGCAATGGTCGAACTTCTCCTGGTGAAAAATCACCCACCCCGACAACCAACTTATCGATAAAGGTCAATAGGTTGCCAAGAGGAACATATTCTCCAAAGGGAACCAGATGGATTTTATCTGAACGCCCCAGTTCTTCCCCCAATGAAGAAAAAAGATAAGCGCTATTAAAGTACTGATATTGATCAGCAGATAATTGCCGATATGCCGGACTGCCAACCAGCAAAGAAGCACTCAGCTGTCCGGGAAGTTGCTTGACTTGCTCTGCTAGTTTCGAGCGATCCTGCAGAAAAAAAGGTGTCGCAGCCTCTGGCCAAACAACTAAATCCGGTTGATCTGCCTGTGCCTGAATCGACAAACTTCGGTATCGATCAATACTCGATTCACGGTTATCAGGAGCCCATTTCTGTGCCTGTTCAATATTCCCCTGAATCAGGGCAACCCGTAGCTGTTCGGGTCGTTGCTCAAGAGGCTGTGACTCCCTCCAGACACCATAACCGAAGTGGCTAATTGAAATTATTATGGTTACAGCCACCCCTAACCACGCCAGTCGTTTTTTGGGTGCTGCGATCACTCCAGCAATTGCGCAGTTCACTGCAACCAGCATCAAACTGACTCCATAAACTCCGGTAACATCAGAACTCTGAATCGCCAGAGAAAAGTTCTGTTGTGAATAACCAATGATGGCCCAGGGAAACCCGGTGAACAGCGTCCCACGCAAATATTCGAGAGCAACCCACAAAGGCGGCAAGGTAAACAGGTATGGAAGCTTTAGGACAACTTCAAGGCGGCAAGCAGCCCAAGTTGCCAGGCCAAAATAAACCGCCAGGTAAGTCATTAAAAACAGGTAGGCAAGAAACGAAAAAACTGGTTGCAGACCACCGTAAGTGGTCATAACAAAATTCAGCCAATAAAGGACTGTAGCAAAAAAAACTGTGCCTGCCGTAAATCCGGAAGCAAACGGACGATGACGCATAACTAGTAGCAGCGGTATTAATGCAACCCAAGCAAAAGGAAATAGATCGGGTCGAGGGAATGCTGCTGCCAGAAGCAGACCAGAGCCAGCAGCGATGATCAGATTACGATCAGGGTTTACCAATCGCATCAATGCTCACCATTCTTACTATCAGTCACCTCAAGCGGAAAAATCCGAATCTGACGAATTGCACGCTGATCACCCTTTTCAATCAGCATATCAAAAACCCCAACCCTGACTTGCTCACCAACAACAGGAACCCGACCATACTGCTCTACAACATAGCCACCAACGCTATCAAACTTTTCCCGAGCAACTTCGATGCCGAAATATTCTTCAAACTCCTCAATATTCAAGCGCCCATCAACCAGCAAAGTTCCATCCGATTGTTCAATCAACCATTTCTCTTCAAGATCGTATTCATCCTGGATTTCTCCGACAATTTCCTCAATCAAATCTTCGATGGTAACTAATCCGGATGTTCCACCATATTCATCAATAACGATGGCAATATGGATACAGGTTTCCTGAAACTCCTTCAGCAAAATGCGCACATGTTTTGATTCCGGAACCAGGTAGGGAGGACGCATGATTTCATCAAGAGAAATAGCATCAATAGGACGTCCCCAGTAACGAAGCAGATCCTTGGCGTAGACCAAACCAATAATATTGTCGATATTATTTTTATAGACTGGGATACGGGAATGACCCGATTTTAGAATGGAATCAAGGACGGTACTAAAGGGATCATCAGCATCGACACACACCATATCTGTTCGTGGAACCATAATTTCACGTAAAATCGTTTCATCCAGCTCCAGAATTGACTGAAGCATATCCCCCTCGCCTTCATCTATAATTCCTTGCTGTTCAGAAGCGTCGATCAAGTCTTGTAGTTCTTCTTCGCTATTTGCCTGTGGTCGATGACTCAACCTACGTACTAACCGTTTCAGCCAACCATCAGGCTCCTGTAAATGATCACTGTCCACTTCTTTTCTATTCTCCTTTTTTAGTTTGATTCAAGTGAAAACTCTTGAACCAAAAGAGCAAAAATCTCAGATTCTCTGACTTCCATCCGCTCGGCTTCGCATACAGTTCCACGTTCGTGATCATAGCCAAGCAAGTGCAGCACACCATGAACCAGAAGAAACCAGAGTTCATGTTCAAATGGGATGTCCGCCTCAGCCGCATCCGTAGCCGCCCGTTCTGCTGAAATCACCACATCGCCCAATACAAGTGGTGACAAACCAGCGCCTTCACCTTCTTGCATAGCAAAAGAGATAACATTCGTCGGGTTGTCACGTTGCAGATATTCACGATTAATTTCCTGAATCCCAGAGTTGTCGAGAATCAGAATCGACAGTTCTGCCTCAGGATATCCCGAGACGCTTAAGATCCTCTGAGCTACTTTCCGCAGTGGCCGCTTCAGGATCTTGTGGAATCTCTGGCAATTTTCTATCTGTATTCGCACTTTTTATTTTTACCTTCTCTTTGGCTGGAACGCTTTCACCACTATCAACCTTTTCCCGTACAATATGCACCGGTTCCGGATAATCGACTCGATGGTGGAAAGATCCGGATAAAATACGATTAAAGCTCTTGGCTATCAAATTTAAATCTTTAAGGGTCAAATCACACTCATTCAACTGACCGTCTATAAAAATATTGTTAATCAGTTTCTGTACCATCCCCTGAATTCGTGCTGGTGTCGGATCCGTCAGCGTCCGGCTAGCCGCTTCAACGGCATCTGCCAGCATAATCAATGCAGCTTCACGGGTCTGCGGTTTGGGACCATGATAGCGATAATCGCGCTCGTCGACCTGTTGCACCCCAGGATTGGCCTGACTCTTTGCTCGGTCATAGAAAAATTTGATGAGAGCAGTCCCGTGATGTTGCTGGATAATATCCACAATCTCAGATCCAAGCTTGTGCTCACGAGCTAAATCAACCCCATCTTTAACGTGAGAAGTAAGAATCAAAGCACTCATCGACGGAGCCAACTTATCATGCTTGTTTCGCTGCCCTCCTGAATTTTCAATAAAATACAGGGGTTTTTTAATTTTGCCAATATCGTGATAATAGGCAGCAACGCGGGTCAGCAACGGGTTAGCATTAACGGCCTCGGCAGCAGCCTCAGCCAGATTGCCGACAAGAATAGAGTGATGATAAGTTCCGGGAGCCTCAATCATTAATTGCCGCAAAATCGGCGCATTCATATTGGCCAGTTCCAGCAATTTAATATCGGTGGTATACTTGAAGAATGATTCCACCAACGGGACAGTACCATTAACAATGACTGCGCTGACCACCCCACCAAAGAAACCAAATCCAAGCTTCCAGAGCAATTGGAGTTCTAAATCACGACCGGTCAATAAATGAATTCCGATGAGCAGAGCCACATTTGTCAATCCAATCCACAGCCCGGCTCGATACAGGGTGGTTCGTTGCTGGCAATGACGGACACCATGTGCACCGACAAGACTGCCGGTAAGAACATAAACGGCCATCAATAAGCTATTGCCAAACAGGAAACCAACCAAAACTGAACAACAGACAGCAAACAGGAAAGCCGTTTCTGAATTGAGGACAATCCGCACCAACATGGCGCCGAGAGCAAAAGGAATCGCATAAAGATAGAATGAGGAATCAACGTAGGCGAAAGTATTGCCCATTCCAGCAGCAATGAAAATTGATATTTTTATCAACAGAAACAGAAAAAGAGAGACGCTAGCGAGGAACAATAAATCACGGGAATCGGGTCGAAACTTACTGATATTTCTTTGATTGAAATGAAAACCAATATATATCAGCAGCATAGAACAGATCAATAATCCTGCCGCCGTTTGTAGACTGCGGTTATCCAAACCCGACTTTCTAATTGCCTGCAGCTTAAGAATTTGGTCGGCCGTCACCCGCTCTCCCTCTCGAACAACCATTTCCCCTTTTTTTACCTGAAATAAAACTGGCGCAACTTGCTCTCGTACCTCTAACTGGTGCTGTTCGGTCGCCTTTTGGTTATTCGTTAAGCTGGGGCGTAGTTGCTGCTGTACCAGTTTTAGTAAAGTCTGCTGCTGAATCGAGGTTATTCCAGGAATTAAGGATAACTCTTGTTTTGCCTGCAGCAAAGCATCATTTAACCCGATGGCCTGATCAAACAACACCGGCTCTATTTCTTCTCCCCCACTCCGCTCAATGGCAATAACACCCCGACTTCGATCAGCTTCGAATACCTGCAGATTAGCAACGATTGGTCGTTGAAAGATTGGGGTTAACAGATCTCCAGTCAAAACTGCGATATTTTGATTAAGAGCTAAGTTGAGTAATGGCCTAAATTCTTCGACAGTTAGTGGTATCCCAAAATCGGCCTCTAATTGCAGTAAAAAGGCTTCAGCACTTAAACTCTCAACGTCACTCTGCCGTTGCAGCAACAACCCAAGCCCCTGACGAATTCTTTCAATGGCCTGAGCTCCGGCAGTTGTATCCAGATCGTAAACAGTGGGAGCCGTATTTACAGCTTCATTACGCTTTGCCTGAGTAAGTAAAATATCTTCGACTAAAAGATCACGGGGTGATTTAATATCTCGAGTAGCGATATCCCCTGGAGCATAGTAGTCAGGGATCAGCCCCCCTTTAGGCACAATAATAAGAGTTAGCAGAATTGAAACCAACACCAGAAGCCAGCCCCCTAAACGGGGCTGTCGTTGGTTACGTAGACTCTGTAATCCACTGCTAAAAATAGCGGCACGTCCATGCAACAATTTATCTTTTTCCTCTTTAGTCATATATCCTCGGTAACACCAGACACTTATCTAGCGGAACGGTTTGGATTAACGTTTTGGCGATCAGCCTGTTGATAAGCCCGCACAATAGCTTGTACGATTGGATGACGGACAACATCAACATCACTAAAGTGGGTAAATGCAATCCCAGGAACCCCATTCAACACATCTATCGCATGCAGCAATCCAGATTGACTATCGCGTGGCAGATCGATCTGGGTTACATCACCAGTGATAACCGCCCGGCTGCCAAATCCTAGGCGAGTCAAAAACATTTTCATCTGCTCAGCAGTCGTATTTTGTGCTTCATCCAGAATAACAAACGCATCATTCAGGGTTCGGCCACGCATAAATGCCAATGGCGCAACTTCGACAATCCCTGTCTCCAGCAGTGTCTGAACTTTTTCTAAATCGAGCATATCATAGAGAGCGTCATACAGTGGGCGAAGATAGGGATTGACCTTCTCGGCTAGATCTCCAGGAAGAAAGCCAAGCTTTTCCCCAGCCTCAACCGCCGGACGAACCAACATGATCCTGCTCACTTCCTTACGCATCAATGCCGCAACCCCCATGGCCATGGCCAGGTAGGTCTTGCCTGTTCCTGCGGGGCCAACGCCAAAAACGACATGGTTTTCTCGAATATTATCGATATAACTTTTCTGCGCCAAACTTTTGGGGGTAATCAACTTATTGCGAGCCGAAATAAAAACAGTATCGCAAAAAATATCTCTTAGGGAAGTTGTTGAATCAGAGGAAAGAATACGGATTGCATAATCAATATCGGCAGGGTAAAGCGGCATCTCTTCTTGCAATAAAAAACAGAGTTCTTCAAGCAAGCGATAGCCAACGTGTACCTGAGCTGTCTCACCAGATAAGTGGATTACAGTTCCCTGGCTGCCAAGGCGAATACCAAGTTTTTTTTCTATCAGTTTAAGATGCTTATTCTGCTGACCGAACAATTGAGCGGCCAGAGCCGCATCAGCAACATCAAAATGTTTGCTGGGGCTCATACACAGATATTCGCTGAAATATTGTTTTCTTCACGTCGGGGAATTTAGCACCAAATCTTGACAAATGCAACACAGAGCTCCGAACCTCGTCATTCTTCAGCCATCAAAAACAACATCATTCTCGGATGTCATGTGAATAAAAGCTGTAAAAGAGCCAACCCAAGAAACTGATTTACAAAGTCCAGTGTTTTCCCTCGGGGAGAAAAATATAACCAGACTGCCAAGGTCCTGAAAAGCAACCTTAACAAGAGCGGACTTTTTACGATATCATCTGCTATACTCGATCAATCTGTTACGTTTCAGAATAACTCTCGGGGGATTTGTGAACCAAAAAGAAACCGATAGCTCAACTACAGATCTGGACAAACCGCTACTTACAGCGTTTTTACACGAACTGAACATCTCCCGGCGCAAATTATCGCTCTATCCCCCGGAGCATCCGCAGATTACTGCCAGTGTCAGCAACACTCTGGAGATCCTTCAAGAGCTGTTTCACTCAGATTCAGTTATCACTCTAGGCATTTCTCCAGATGCTCTCTATTTTGAACAACATTGGCTTGACAAAGAAGATTCAACGAATCAGCAATTTGCTAATTTTTTTTCCACCCTGGGTATTGCATCAATCAGTTTTCGAACTGGGCTCAAAGGTTCAGAGCTGATCCGCTTCAGTCAGCTGCTTCGCTCCGACCGAGATACGATAGAATCGTTCGGTGGCTTTGATAAACTGCTCGAGCAACAGCAGGTCGAACACATTTCAGTTGTTTTAATAGATTACGATGCTTTTCAGGCGAATCAGAATTTCAGCGGGCAGGAACCCGTTGATGGGAGCGAGTTATGGAAGAGCTTTATTCATGGACTGCACGATGGCATCCTCGATTTTGGTGATTTGGAAGACCCGCTTAACCTCAGTACTGTTGCAGATATCTTCAATCAGAGACTCATCGGCACTCAGGACGAGCGCGAACAATCATCCCAATCAATAGGTCTGTTTATTGAAAATAGTCTTCATAAAAAAGGAGATCAATCGCAAACGGACAATGACAAAAAACTTATCTCACTCTTGGAGCAATTGTCCCCAGAAGCTCAGCAGGAATTTCTCAGTAGTGCCTTTCACACCCTTGACCGGCATCGAGATGATGCGCCACATATTCTGCAAAAGATTCCATCTCACCTGCTCCAAAATACAATTGCCGGGAAGAACCGACAGGATCTGAACCTCTCTTCAAGACTGTTTGGTCTGATCAACAATCTGGCGAATACCCCAACCCAGATATTTAATCGAAATATCAGTACCAAGTCGGCACCACTTTCAGAGGACATGGTACGTGCCCGACTCGACGTCTTGTTCAGTGAGGAACGGCAAGATTTATATATGCCAGATAGCTATCAGGCAGCGTTATTTAATATTCTCGGCGACAACGTCATCGGCAGTATTCCTGATGATGAAAAAGAGAAACTGAAGTATCAGATTGAAAATCAGGAAATTGAACAAAATTGCGCCGCGATTATTTTTGAGATGTTGCACGAACAATTCGATCCTGCGCAAGAAGAATCAGTGCAGCAAAACCTCCTTGATCTGTCCCGATATTTTCTCGATACGGGTGACTTTATTTCCTTGCGTGAAATACACGACAACTGGTCTAAATACCTGTTCAGTGGCAAATCTTCTGCCAGTATTTTCAATGAAAAAGTGCTGTCCAACCACGTTCAGCCCACATTTATGTCGGAGGTTCTGGATGGCATAGATCTTTGGGGGGAAGAAAAGCATCAAGAGATATCCAGCTATATTATAGCTGTCGGTGAACCTTATAGTGAACTGGTTATCGACTATTTGGGGCTCGCTCCTAAATGGTCTGAACGACAACTCTGGATGGAGATCCTGGAAGGGATTGGTGGAGACGCCCAACAGATGATTGTGCACGCGCTCGGTGATGAACGTTGGTACTTGGTGCGCAACCTTCTGATTGTTCTGGGAAAGGACTTAGCTCCTAACAGTATCAAAGTGATCCATAAACTCGCTGAGCACCCTCACCCGAAGGTGCGTGTTGAAGTAATGCGAAACTTGTTTTCCTGTAATCCCGCGACGGCCAATCGGCAGCTACTAAAAGAACTACAGAGTGAAGACCCTGAAGCTCGCCTTTCGGCTACACAGATTGCTGATCTCAGTCGAGATCCAATGGTTCTTTCTGTCCTACACAAAAATCTTGCCAATGCACCAAATAGCGATGCTGACTTAGAATTAAAACATCAGACGATCCGAACACTGACTCGGATCGGCAATAAAGACAGTCTTCCTATCTTGCGTCGGATACTGCAGAAACAGGGTTTACTGGTCTCGCGCCGAATAAAACAGCTACATGTGGAAATCCTCCAGAATCTAGCTCTTTTCCCCGGAGCCTCAGCAGAAAAGCTACTCAAAGAATTAACAAATGGCAAACACAAACAACTGGCCAATTCGGCAATAAAACAACGACAAGAGTTCTCGGGGAGGGGCAGATGATTAAAGCTAACGATGAACACCTCCAAAAACTGATCAGATTAATAACAACTGCGGCTGCCAATGCTGCCCTATACCATCCTGAGCACCGCCAGGTTTTGCGTTTAAATAAACAAGCACTAAATGAGCTTCATCAACTTTTCCATGTTCACAGCAATATCACGCTAAAAATTATTGATGAACAACTGATTTTTTCCAGCCGCCCTGTGGCAAAAAATCTGGCGGTTGACCGACTACTTGAGTCTCTCACAAGAAATGGTATCAGCCATTTACAGATAGAACCGGGAGTCTACGCAGAAGAGCTCCTCGGCCTTATCAATATTCTCAGCAAGGCTTCTGATAAACAGATTGACATCAAAAGTAGTGAGAATATCCAGTTTGGGCAGATTGAAATCCGTTATAAAAATCCCAATTCTAAATCGTCTGCTGAGCTTGATTTGGCAGATATCGCAGATTATGAAGCTGATCGTTTTATGGATCTTTACCAGGGAGTACGTAACAAACAAAAACTGGAGATGACGGGGATCAATGAAATCGTCAACGGCTTTGTTAATGCATTCAACAGCCAAAGCGATGTATTTATGGCGATCGCTCCCCTGCGCTCAATGGATGAATATACCTATACCCACTCAACCAATATCTGCATGCTCAATTTAGCCCAAGCAAAAGTCCTTGGCATTGAAGGACAGCTGCTTAACGACATCGGAATTGCAGCCATGTTGCACGATGTGGGAAAAATGTTTATATCACCCGATATCCTAACTAAATCAGAACAGTTGGATGAAGAAGAATGGCAGATTATGCAACAACATCCTCGCTTGGGAGCTGAGTACCTGCTCAACACACCTGGGATTCCACGATTAGCTGTTGTTACAGCTTTTGAGCACCACATGCGTTACGACAATACAGGTTATCCGCAAACAATACGTCCATGGAAACAACATATTTGTTCTCACATAACTGCAATCTCCGACACATATGATGCCATGAGAACTCATCGCGCCTATGAAAAGTCTCTAGAGATAGATCAGATCATCTCGATCATGCTTGATCTTGCCGGCAACAAACTCCACCCCCAATTAACCTACAGTTTCCTTCAAGTCCTCAGTGAGTTAGATAAAAACACCGAACCCAGCAACTATACAGCTTCATAAAAAGCCTCTCACAATCAAGGCACTCCACGGGAGCATTCAATATAAAAGTCAATTCAGAGAAGCCCTTGCAGCAATCAACACCCGGATGCTATACAGTCGCAACTCTTCTAGAAATTTCAAATTGAACTCTGTTCGCAGAGCAAATAAAAAAAGGAACAACCAATGAGTGAAGACACAAAGAAAATCATCTATTCAATGATGAGGGTGAGTAAAAGCTACAATAAGCAACCAATTATCAAAGATATTTCCCTCTCCTATTTCTACGGTGCAAAGATTGGTGTCCTCGGCTTGAACGGTTCGGGAAAATCGACTCTGTTGCGAATCATGGCAGGAGTTGACAAAGAGTTTAATGGTGAAGCGGTTTTGTCTGACGGCTACAGTGTCGGCTATCTGGAACAGGAGCCGCAGCTAGATGATAACAAAACAGTTCGGGAAACGGTCAAAGAAGGAGTCCAGGAAATCGTTGATCTTTTGGCAGAATTTGAGGAAATCAATAATGCTTTTGCCGATCCTGACTGTGATATGGACAAACTGCTGGCACGACAAGCTGAGGTTCAGGACAAGTTGGACGCTGCCGATGCCTGGGAGCTCGATTCTCGACTGGAACTGGCAGAAGAAGCGTTACGTTGTCCATCTCCAGAAACCTCTATTAAAGTCCTGTCTGGAGGTGAAAAGCGCCGCGTCGCACTATGTCGACTGTTATTACAAAAACCAGATATCCTACTTCTAGATGAGCCAACTAATCATCTGGATGCAGAAACTGTCGCTTGGCTGGAACAACATTTACAGCGCTATCCCGGGACAGTTATCGCCGTCACTCACGACCGCTATTTCCTTGATAATGTTGCTGGGTGGATTCTGGAACTGGATCGAGGCCAGGGAATCCCCTGGAAGGGCAATTATTCCAGCTGGCTCGAACAAAAACAGGAACGTTTACGTAAAGCAGAAAAAACTGAAAGTAAACGACAGCAAACCCTGCAACGTGAACTTGAGTGGATTAAGATGTCACCCAAGGGACGTCGGACAAAATCCCAAGCAAGGATCAATTCCTACGAAGACTTACTTGGGAATGCAGGCTTGGAAAAAGAAAAAACTCTCGAGCTCTACATTCCACCGGGTCCTCGCTTGGGAGGTATAGTGGTTGAAGCCAAAGAAGTCAGCAAAGGGTTTGATGAACGGCTATTGATTGACAATCTCAGCTTTAACCTGCCTGCAGGTGGAATTGTTGGCGTGATCGGTCCAAACGGTGCTGGTAAATCGACTTTATTTAATATGATTATTGGTCAGGAAAAAGCTGACAATGGAAGTTTTAAAGTTGGAGAAACGGTACAACTTGGCTATGTCGACCAAGTGCGTGAGCTAGATGGCAATAAAACCATCTGGGAAGAAGTGACCGGTGGACAAGATATGCTTCAAGTTGGCGGACAATCGGTTAATTCCCGTGCCTATGTGGCTCGTTTCAACTTTTCCGGATCTGACCAGCAAAAAAAGGTGAATGTCCTGTCTGGTGGAGAACGCAATCGTGTTCATCTGGCAAAAATGCTGCGCGAAGAAGCCAACGTGCTGCTACTTGACGAACCAACTAACGATCTTGATGTCAACACCCTGAGAGCGCTGGAAGAGGGTCTGGAAAACTTTGGCGGCTGTGCTGTGGTAATTAGCCACGACCGCTGGTTTCTCGACCGGATTGCTACCCACATTATGGCTTTTGAAGGAGACTCTCAAGTCACCTGGTTTGAGGGGAACTATTCAGAATATGAAGAAGACCGTAAACGCAGGTTGGGAAAAGATGCCGATCAGCCACACCGAATCAGGTACCGGTCTCTCACTCGACAATAGCGACAGAAAAGCCCTCTGGAACAATATTCCAGAGGGCCGATAAAACTAAGTAAAGTAAGCAATTCAAAAATTACGTGGTCAACCCTATCTCATTGAGGAATCACAGCTCTGAACTCAGCACTCTTCGCCCGAGCAGCCACTAATTGTTCCGGGCTCATCCTCCCCTCAAGATCCTCTAAAAATTCCATTGCATTAGGGTGTCCTTTGTCAGCAGCAAGCTTTATCCAGGCATAACCATTTTCATCACTCTGTGGAAACCCAAAGCCTTGTACATTCAAAACACCAAAATTAAATTGCGACTGAACATTTCCCAGTCTTGCCGCTTTTTCAAAATATTTTCCAGCCTCAACATAACTTCCGGTGACAGCCTCACCGTTCACATAAAGCATAGCCAAATTAAATAAAGAAGGGACATTATCCTGGGCGGCTGACAACTCCCACCATTTTTTTGCCTCTAATTGATCCTTCTCAACACCAGCCCCCGAGGCGTATATTTTACCGAGATAAAATTGAGCAGCAGCAGCACCCTGCTCAGCGGCTTTTTCCCACCACAACTTAGCATCACTAAAACTTTGCTCAACTTGCTCTCCGTTCGCATAAAGCAAACCTAACTGAGTTTGAGCCTGCATCTCCCCTTTTTCAGCCCGTAATTTAATATCCTTAAGATCAGACTCTTGCGCAAAAAGAGATGAGCTATATAGCCCCATCAACAGGAGAATAAGGAAAATGTATCGATACTTCGGAATCTTCATGTCCAGTCCTTTAAAAGAGATAACAGATATTTTCAGATCAGCAAGCGAAATATATGCCAGATAACTCAGATTTTCTATGCCAGACAGGATACCTCATCTAATCGCTGGAAAGACAACAGAAATTCATAATATTATTTCCATCAAACCACAGTTAAAACTCACAAAACACCACAACGAACCGGTTGTTTGACCACCTATGTAAAAATGGAGAAGACCGTCTGGGCATATACCCAGCCTGCTTGCATTGTCACGGTTAATAATAAATCACAAGCGAACAGAGTAGAATACCCGTTGTCCCTGACGAAGCTGGACTTCCGGCAATTCAATAATCTGATCGATTTGTCCTAGTTCAGACAATCGGACTTGCAACTGATGTTGCCCTGGAGGCAAAGGAATTCGCAGCAACGTCAAACGCCCCGGCAAAATTTGCCAGGATCGGGTATCCGGCTCTTCAAGAAGAAAGAGTGCAGCACGGATAATTGCTTCAGCAGCGGCATCATTTTTATTGCCGACGGATTGGGAAATCGCTTCCTTGGTTGCAACCCGCAGAGCTTCCTTGGTAACAATACGCATCTTACGTGCTTCCAATGCGCTTCGAGCAACATCCCCCAGATCAGACGACAGCACCGGCAGAGAGCTCCATTGATATGGTAAAATTTCAACCCTTACCGGAGGCGTCTCTGTGTTGGAATAGTAAGGAAAGGCAAAGCGGATTGATGGGGGGAAAAACACATTGCCAGGGCGCTTTTCAGGAATCCGCCCATTGGCCACGAACAAAACCAGCTCCGCACCCCCTTCAGAAAGTCTCCGGGGTAGAAATGGCTGATATTTTTCCACCTCATCAGCCATCCCCAACCGACTCGCATGCCGGACAATGTCTGCTGCAACCAATGCAGGGTTCAGTGAATCATCGGCCAGCTTTCTATAAACCAGATATGCATCATTATCCTCGGCTAGATTTGCAAAACAGAGGGCAATCAAACCACGGGTAAAGTAATCTGTTGTCAGTGCCTCTGGCTGCTTGTCAAGAGATGCCAAAGCTTGTTTTGCTTCAACCAAAGCATCATCATATTGACCAAGCAGCAAATAACTCATCATCAGATAGCTGTGAGCCCAAAGTCGCTCACTGTACTCACCTTTATAACGAGTCAACCATTCATTGGTGACCAAAGAACCGGCCTGCCTGCTAAGACTGGTAACTTCAAACTGCTCAATCAACCTTGCAGCCTCAAGCAATGAATTGACACTCTCCTGATATTCACCCAGATAGTGGAATACCAGCCCCTTTTCCATCAAAAAAAGGAGCTGGTTACGTTTGCCGAAGCGATCCCCTTTTTCAAGAAGATCGAGAGCCTGTTGCGACTGGCCAGCGTAATAATACTGGCTAGCTTTGTTCAACCTGCCGGCACAACCACTCAGAAAAAATAGAAGAAAAATCAGGGTAAAGAAACGGAAGCCGGGACGGCGAAGCAACCTGAACCCGGCTTGCTGGAGAAAAATCATCATAGAAAACAACCAGATCTATATCACCAACCCATAAATGGTTTCGATGCCTCGCGGACAACCTCAGCACTATCGGCCCATTCGATAAGCCCGGTCTGAATGTCCGTCAGTTCCATATTCAGGCTGTAATACATCAAAGTTTTCTTCTTCAACCGAAACTGGCGTGGTTGTTTCTTTTCCATCGAGCGCAAAGTTCCGGTCAACATATATTTTGCCCCAATCTGCCGCGCTTTTTGGATCCGGGTTTCCGCCGCAACGTTACCAGCATACTGGTAACTGTTTTCCCGTTCTATATTTTCACGCTGGATCTTATTAACAAAGCGAACTCGACCGGAAGTCAATAGTGCCTGACGCATGTCATCGGTCATGGCACTGGTGCTGATGTGTTCGCTGGTGCGATTGGCAATTCCGTAGATAATCAGAACAGGCCGATCAGTCGTTCGTAATAAAGGATGTTTGGACAAGAGTGATGTTACCATGGCATCGACAATCGCCTTTTTATCCGAAAAATGGTAACCCTCATCATAAATTACCTTTTCATCAGACCCAACCTCTCGAGTAGTCACCGTACATCCGGCAGCGAGAAGCATTAATAGTCCGACAAAAAAAACTTTTATCATCCAAGAAAAAATTTGCATCACTATCCTCCATAACAGAAAAAATCCCTTATCTCTTTCGAATCATTCTATCATATTCGAGACAATAATTACGATTTTCAACATGTCAGGTTCGATCCAACACCTGACGGACTGCTTGAGACAAATCCTCCATGGTGAAAGGTTTATACAGCAGTTGAGCAATAGTTCCATCCTGTAGAGCAGTTCGATCAAGTAGATCTGCATGGCCAGTCCAAAGAATAAACGGGAGATCTGGTTTCTGTTGCTTCATTTTTCTAGCCAGATCTACTCCATTCATTTCAGGCATCGTTAAATCAGTGATAACCAGATCAATCTCCTCAGAACTGACTAACTGTTGCATTGCTTCAGCTGAACTGAGACAAGTACTGACGTTATATCCGAGGGATTGCAACATGTCCTGCCCCATTTCAACAACCACCCGCTCATCGTCCACCAACAGAAGATGCTCATGCCCTCGCAAAGGGGTAAGCTCTTTGTGCTTCATCACCGGTTCTACCGCCTTGACTTGTGGAAAATAAAGCGCAAAGCAAGCACCTGTTCCGCGATCAGATTCAAGTACAATTTTTCCATCATGGGACAGGACAATCCCATGCACCACTGACAGACCGAGTCCGCTTCCTTTGCCAACTTTTTTCGTAGTAAAAAACGGGTCAAAAATCCGTTCACGATTTTCCACTGGGACTCCGGGTCCATTGTCGCAGAAAGTCAATCGAACATAGCCACCCTCATCAAGTCCCCATATTTCTGCTTGCTGTTTTGATAATTCCTGAGACGTCAGTGAAACAATAATCGTTCCGCCTTGCTTAGAAAGCTCATAGATTGCATTAGTAGAGAGATTTACTATGACCTGATGAAGTTGATCGGCATCGCCACAAATCCAGAGATTTTCATCCAAATCAGTTTCTATCGTTATTTTTCCTGGCAGCGAACCACGAACCAGATCAAGGGCTTCGGTGATAATATCTGTCAGATTAATACTTTGTGTAAAGTCCTCAGATTTACGACTAAATAGTAATATCTGTGAAATAAGAGCCTTGGCTCTCTCCCCGGCGATAAGCACCTGTTCCAACCGACTACGTAGTTTTGAATCAATTTCAGCTGAGTTATAACTTAACTGAACATAGCCAAGCATAGCCGCAAGGATATTATTAAAATCGTGAGCAATTCCACCCGCAAGGGTTCCAAGAGCTTCCATCTTTTGAGCTTGATTTAATTGCTGTTCCAGTTTTTTTCGACGTGAAAATTCTTCCTTGATCCGTCCGATGAAACCATCCATGGCCTCAGCTAAAAAATCGACTTCGTCTAGAGTTGAACCTCTACTCTTACTCGTAAAATTCAATGGCTGCAGTTTCTCTACTGCAGTCAGATCAATCTCCCTCGTATAATTTGCGATACGTATCAAGCGCCGAATGGCCCTGAGATGGAAAAGGAGAAAGATACTAATTGCAACACCAAAAACACCAAGACCATTTGTCAAAAATTCCGAAAAAATATAACGCTTAAACAGCTGGCTAAATGGCTGATAGTGTAATTGCAGGTAGGCTGTGCCGATTTTTTGTTTTTGAGCTGTAGGAGAAAGTTGATACTGAATATCTTGTCGATACTCACGGAAAGGTTCTTGTCCCGCACTACCGCTGCGGCTGCACTCACCCTTTTCCAGACCGCAAATTTCAAGATGAGTCAGAATTTGATTGGCCTGGCTTGCGGCTATTGTTTCAACCATTGCCCAATCATAATTCCAAACCGCCTCACTAATACTAGGCATCGCACTCTGCTTAAAACTGGAAATTTCGTGCTGAAGAAGTTTAAACTCCCGCTGCTGCAAGCGGCTGATCTGATAGGTTGAAATGCCCAAAGTAATCACTGAGCAGACAATGAACGATCCAAGCAATAAGCGATTTTTCAGGCTAACGTATTTCATAAAAAGACCACATCCCGTTCAATAAGGGACAGAAGATGGATCAGTTAGCAACATTTAGCAGGCCGGAAAATTCAATCTGGACTGCTCGATGTAGCTTTTCAATCTCTTTATCGACATATGGAACCGCCGGGCTATGCCCCCAGACAGGATTCGGCCAGGCAGGGTCACCAATTCGACGTCCAACATGATGTAGATGTAACTGGCTAACAATATTTCCAAGTGCAGCAATATTCAGTTTATCAAACTTAAAAAACCGCCCCATCCATAGGGAGAGGCGGTTTGATTCTTCCCAAAACTGTTGGCGATCAACATCTGATAGCTGAAAGATTTCCTGCAGATCATTGCGCTGCGGAATCAGAATAAACCACGGATAGCTGCTATCGTTCATTAACAACAGACGACATAAGGGAAAACAACCGAAAGACATCGTATCGTGTTGCAGACGTGGATCAAGCTCAAACATAAGTCCCCCAAGACACTAAGAGGACTTAGCATACCAAGCTATTGATTTTATCAAAAGAAAAATATTAGGTAGCTCTTACCAACCAACAATTATGAATTCGAGGATTACGCTCAAAGTCTGTGGGAATAGTGTTCGCACTGATATCCTCAATGTCTAAATCTGCCAAAGCAGCCCGATCCATACTGAATTTACGTAAATTGTTAGAAAAAATCAAAGTTCCTCCGGGAGCGAGTAACTGAACCGTTTTTCTTAATAGTTCAACATGGTCACGTTGTACATCAAAAGTGGCATCCATCCCTTTAGAATTGGAGAAGGTCGGCGGATCTAGAAAAATCAGGTCATATGACCCCGTTGCAGTATCGAGCCAAGCCAAACAGTCTGCCTGGATAAATGTCTCACCTTCCGAATCAAAATGATTCAGGGCAACATTTTTTTCTGCCAATGCAAGGTAAGTTTTTGACATATCAATAGTTGTTGTCGAAATTGCGCCTCCCATCAGAGCGTGGACTGTCGCGGTTCCGGCGTAAGCAAATAGGTTAAGAAAACGTGTTCCAGAAGCCATCTTCTGAATCAACTGTCGAGTCAAACGATGATCGAGAAATAGACCCGTATCGAGATAATCGGTCAGATTAACCAGAAACTTGCAGTTTCCCTCCTGAACCTCTTTGAGAACACCACGGCGAGCCTGTTTTTCATATTGCAAGTTTCCTTTTTGCTGCTGACGAACCTTCAAATGAACTTTGTCGGGAGAGATATCTAAAACTAACGGCAGAACATCCTGAACCTCCCGCAATCTCTCAGCAGCTCTGTTTTCATCAATTTCTTTTGGTGCCCGGTATTCCTGCAAGTGAACTTCATCACCATAAAGATCGACTGCAACTGCATATTCAGGCAAATCAGCGTCGTAAAGACGATAACAATCGACTTCCTGACGTGCTGCCCATTTTTTCAGTTTTTTAAGATTTTTGCGCAGTCGGTTGGCAAACATCTCCGCTCCGGGAGAAAGATTTTTTTTGACTGCCTTTCCGGCTCCGTCAGCTAGTGATTGCCAATGATTATTTTCGCCCAACTCAAATTGTAACAGTTGGCACTTCAACGCCCCATTATAAAGGACATTGATCTTGCCTGCCCGCAAACCAATACTCCGCCCCAATTGTGGTTCAGAAGTAATAACGGCCGCTTTCCAACCGGAACATTGTTGCGCCATCTTCTCGCCGAGTAGATTATAAAATGTTGGTAGCTCACTGACATGACCCAGCCGCTCACCATAAGGTGGGTTTGCCACCACCAACCCAGCTCCCCGACTTGATGGGGCAACAAATTCGCGCAGGGTCCGCCGTTCAAAATGGATCACCTTATCAAGCCCGGCATTCTTGGCATGTTCCCAAGCTGCTTTGACCGCACGATTGTGGCCATCATAACCAACGATAGTGCCGTGTTTCTGCGCCAAACCAATTTCTTGCCGCTTCCATGCGGCTTGTAGTAACTCTTTCCAGAGATCGTTGTTATGCTGTTTCCAGCCCAAAAAACCAAAGTAACGGCGTAACAAACCCGGAGCGGTATCGGTTGCTATCAATCCCGCTTCAAGTGGCAAAGTCCCGGATCCACATAGGGGATCAACCAGCGCCCCACCAGCAGCACAGATAGCCGGCCAACCTGAACGAATTAGAATTGCCGCAGCCAGGTTCTCTTTTAGTGGAGCATGGACACCATCAATTCGATACCCGCGCCGATGTAAACTATCCCCAGAGAGATCGATACTTAAGGTCGCCTGATCTTTATAAACATGAATATTCAAGCGTAAATCTGGTTGATCCACTGCGACGGAAGGACGTTCACCATTACAGGCACGAAACTGATCGACAACACCATCTTTAACTCGCAGAGCGGCATATTTAGAGTGACTTATTTTAGAGCTGACTAAAGTACAATCGACCGCAAAAGTATTGACTGTGGTCAGATGTTCTGACCAATCGATTTTTAAAACTTCGGTGTAAAGCTGATCGGGGTCGAGGGCTTCAAAACTGGCCAACGGTAAAAGAACCCGACTAGCCAGACGTGACCAGAGACAGGCATTATAAGCAATCTCCAAACCACCTGAAAACCGCACACCAGCACGTTCTTGTTTCACCTCAACGGCACCCAGCACTTCAAGTTCAGTCGCAAGCAAAGGTTCAAAGCCGAGAGCGGCAGTTGCAAAAAATTGTTGTTGCATGTAATGATATCTCGTAGGGGCGCTGCTTGCCGCGCCCTTTGTGGGTCATACCGACAGGGCGCGGCAAGCAGCGCCCCTAGATAATCAGATTTTCAGCAATTCCAGTGAATCATCACCAAGCTCAGCATTCGCCTGCTGCAATGCAGCATCACCAGCCAACACAGCAACAGAGCTTTCTCCATTTTTGAGATATTTCTCTGCGACTTTCTGCAGTGCAGAGCCATCAACCGCCAGAAGTTGCTGCCGCATGTGATTACGCATTTCCAGGGTCATCCCCTGACGGATATTAGCAAACTCCTCAGCTCCCGCCCCTGCAGGAGAGAGGGGCTTATCAAGATCACCAAAAACCGCAAGCA
>JADGEB010000020.1 GCA_016744595.1 Desulfuromusa sp. | reverse complement strand
AGCTTGATTCGCTCTCATCGCTGCAGGTGAAAAGCGCGGCAACTTGGAACGGAAATCATCACTACTGAAGGACTTGTTTGTCTTGATCTTACCAGTGAGAAATCCTTTGCCAAGCGGGCTGTAGGGAACAAAGCCGATTCCCAATTCTTCGAGGGTCGGGCGCACCTCTGCTTCTGGTTTACGCCACCACAGCGAGTATTCGCTCTGCAGAGCTGCCACCGGTTGTATGGCATGGGCGCGCCGAATTGTCTGCACACCGGCTTCAGAAAGTCCAAAGTGTTTGACTTTACCTTCCTGTATCAGTTCCTTGACAGCCCCCGCCACCTCTTCAATCGGCACATCTGGATCAACCCGGTGTTGGTAGAACAGATCGATAACGTCGGTCTTAAGTCGCTTGAGCGATGCCTCGGCAACCTCTTTGATATGCTCTGGCCGACTGTTCAGAGCGGACTCTCCTTCTTTGACATTCCTTGGATCAATTTTGGTATTGAAACCGAACTTGGTGGCGATGACTACTTTGTCCCTGACTGGAGAAAGAGCCTCACCAACCAACTCCTCGTTGATAAAGGGACCATAGACCTCGGCAGTATCAAAAAATGTAATACCTCGATCGACAGCGCTACGTAGCAAGAAAATCATCTCTTGCTTGTCTTTTGGAGAACCGTAACCAAAGCTCATTCCCATGCAACCCAAACCTAATTCCGATACTTCCAAACCACTTTTACCTAAAGGACGTATTTGCATATTCTGTCTCCTTTTTCTGGGTAGAAATTGTTTTATTGAGCTTATTTTACATCCAATAGCCCAAGGCTTGGTAGCCAGATCCTGTCAGGTTCTTGCCTGATTGTCTGTTTTATCACATTGACCTTGTTGTAGGAAAAACGATTGAGTTAAATCCAGACAAGTCAGATTAGCTTGAAGAGCATTGCCACATTCAAACAACAGTGATGTTGATCTTTTCTGTGGTGAAAAGATCCGTACCGGTGGATTTGAGCTCCTGCACCCATAGGTCAAATCGACCTGTCGTGGCTGTCATGAAATTAATCTGAGGATTCTTCTGCAAGCTCACCGAGCCTCTGTAATGAAAGATCAATTTTATCGCTATATGGGTGGGCACAGGATAACCGGACACAGTTACGGTATCGATTTTGTGATGTAAAGATCGAACCGGGAGCGATACCTATCCCTTCTGCAAGTGCTTTAGAATAAAGAATGTCTGTGTTGATCTTTTCAGGCAAGACAGCCCAAAGCAAAAAACCACCATCAGGTCTGGTGAGCTGAGTATGTTTTGGAAAATACTTTGCAACAGCGGCGGAGATGAACCCTACCTGTTTTTTACATCTTGCAGCATAGTTTTTCAGGTGCTTACTGTACCGGCCAGCGGATAGATATGCAGAAAGTGTAAGCTGTGCGGGTCGATTTGTATTGATCGATACAGCCATTTTTCTCTTGAGCAACTCATCACGATAATTTCTCGCATATATCCAGCCAATACGGAAACCTGGTGCCAGCATCTTTGAAAAAGATGAAATATAAAAGCTATCAATTTTACTATTTAACGATGTAATTGCATGTGGGCGTACTCCAGAAAAGGACAAGTCACCCACAATATCATCTTCAATCAACGGAACATTCCGAGAGGAGAGAAGATCTGCGATTTCAAGCTTTTTATCATCGGGCGTAAGACAGCCAAAGGGATTATTGAAGTTGGGCTGAAGAATACAGGCCTTTATCTTATATTTGTCTATTGCCTGCCGCAGGGCATCAACATCGACCCCGGTTTCTGGATTAGTTGGAATCTCCAGTGCATATATCCCCAGTGTTTCTAAAATATGCAGATAACCAAAATAGCAGGGTGATTCCACCGCAACAGTGTCGCCCGCCCCAGCAAGAGTGGAAAGGGTGAGATAGAGTGCTTCTGTTCCACCGTGGGTTATGATGATGTCGTCCATATGGGCACTGATGCCTGTTTCAAGCATATGATAGGCAATTTGGGCGCGCAGTTTCTGATTGCCGGGGATCTCCTCATAGCCATAGGCGTTTTCATGTGAATTCACTGTTTGTCGGAAAAATCTGTTCAGTTCTGCTACCGGAAGAAGATCGGGGGATGGTGTGGCAGCTCCAAGAGGCACAATATTGGTGTCGGCCATCGCGTTCAATACGCCGAATTGAAAATGAAACGAATCTACCCGGGTTGGCTTTAATTCAGGGCTTGAAACTCGGGGGGCAGGTATTCCCCTGAGATTGGTACGGACGTAAAAACCAGATTGAGGTCGCGACTCCAGCTTTCCCTCCATCTCAAGCTCAAAATATGCCTTCATAACTGTACTGACGCTGACCTGACTCTTTTTACTCATGTCACGCAAAGAAGGAATCCGGTCACCAGGGAGAAGGGCACCGCTTTCTACAGCAGTCACAATGTTGCCCTTTACAATCTCATATTTATAACTGTCGCCGTGGTTCTGTCTCTGAATATTTTCCATAATCACCCAAATTGTTATGCATGTAATTTTCAATAATTGTAACTGTTATCCTAATCAAAGATATCATACTTTACAAGTATCGAGTTTATAGGATGGGTTTGCAGTTTATTTTAAGAACGGGGTGATGCTTTGTACGGAATAGCTGATTCAAAAAAAGATTTTCCTTTTCGCGCTGTTTCTGGTGGCGTGGTCGCAATGTTTCTTGCCTTTGGGGTCGGACGGTTTGCATATACCCCCCTGTTGCCACTAATGCAGGAACAGGCGGGACTTGCTGTGGATATGGCTGGATATCTCGCCTCAATGATGTACTTGGGCTATCTGGTTGGCTCCATCGTTACAACAAAGACCCTTTCAAAGTTTGGGGCTTTTTCTATATTGTGTTTCGGTTTGATAGTTCTTGTTTTTGGCAGCTTGGCGATGTCTATCGGGGATATTTTTATCCACTGGGCTCTGGTTATGTTTTGCATCGGCATTTCGTCCGCAGCAATATTTCTGTCAACTCTGTCTCTCGTCTTGAAGGTATTTCTCGATTACGGTGCCGGATGGTTGACTGCTTTTCTCTATACTGGAATTGGTGCCGCAATTGTTCTCATTGGCTTTACAGTTCCAGAAATTGGCCTTTCCATCGGTTGGCAGGGTGCGTGGGGATTTGTTGCATTGACTGCACTAGGGGGTGGAATTGTGTGCCTCTGGTTATTAACTCCGTTTAGTCGTAATCAACAATGTGGTACTTCCAGTGAAGCTTCATGGGTTGTTCCTGGGGCAAAACGTGCCGCCTCTTTCCTTATTGCTGCCTATTTCCTAAGCGGATTTGCCTGCACGATTGGTGGCACTTTCATGGTTGCCATCCTCGCGGACTTTCCCGGGTTACAAGGACATGCTTACATTGGTTGGATTTTGGTAGGTGCGATGGTCATCCCTTCTTGTATTGTCTGGCCTTTAGTTGCATCTCGCGTGGGTGAGGTGAAAACCACGGCATTTCTCCTGGCTATTCTGGCTTTTTCCAATCTGATTGTTGTTGTCTGGCAATCGCCAGGCGGAGTTCTTTTAGCGGCTGGGGTTTTCGGCAGTTCTTTTCTGGCTATTCCTGGTCTGGTCCTTGGCAGGCTCGGTCAACTTGCTGGAAACAAAAAAGATAAAGTGACAGGGGTTGCCACAATTATTTACGGACTATCAATGGTTCTTGGACCATCAGTCGGTGGGTTGGTTGCAAAGCTGACTGGTTCTTTTGATGGGTCGCTTGCCTTGGCCAGTTTTTTCTTATTTTTTGCTTCAATCATTGCCATATTGGCTGATCGGGCAACCACAACCGGTAAGGTAAAAACTATCCAGCTATGCACAGAAAATTGTAACTAGAATCATAACCGAAACAAAAGTGCAGTGCTTTGGAAATATCGAGACTTTCTTCCCACAGCATAAATAATATCAAGGTGTTGCGGGGACAATCTCAATCAAAGTAATCTCTGGTTGCGAAAAGATCCGCATCGGTGGACCCCAAGTGCCAGTGCCACGACTGGTGTACAAATACTGATTGTCTGCTAATGTGTAGAGTCCATCCAGCAGTGGATACTTGATTGCGGTCAGCAGATTGAAGGGGAAAATCTGACCACCGTGGGCATGTCCAGAAAGTTGCAGATCAAATCGTCCGGTCGAAGCTTCTACAAAATCGGGTCGGTGTTTAAGCAACACCGTGAATCGATTTGTAGGTTCCCCCAGAGCCTTATTTTCATCAGGGGCACCACCCCGAGCAGGATCATCAACACCAACGACCTTCAACCATTCCCCAACATTGATACTACGATTGCGTAGAACCTGGAAACCGCTACGGTGTAGAAAATCGAGCGACTGGTCAAGGCCAGCGTAGTATTCGTGATTGCCGGTTACAGCGTACATGCCAAGGGGTGGATCAATGCGCTGCCAAAGATCCACTAATTCATCCAGATGGTTAATTTGGGCATCGACAATATCCCCGGTGGCCACGAGGAGATCAAGCTGCAATTCCTGAAGTTGGCTGATAACTGGGGCAAGAGCCTCATCCCGATGAATCAATCCAAGGTGCATATCAGAAATCTGGGCGATACGGATGGGTGGCGTTTCAGGTGGAAGTTTTGCACTGACAATCCTGACCTGCTCAATTTTCAAGTTAGTTGCTTCGTAGAGTCCGTAAAAACTGGCGGCAATGACAAAAAACAACACAACAGCCGCCGTGACCGCCCCATACAAGGAGGGATTCGGAAGTTGCGGTAACAGCCGACTGATTAATCGGAAGAGTAACTCCCATATTCCAATCAGAGCAAACAAGCTGAAGGCGAGAAAAATCACCCCCATCCAACTGTAACCAACCCAGGCAAGGCCACGAGCAAAGGATTCCAAGCCAGAACGTTCAGAAAATCGGACCAGCAGAGGGGTGGCAATCATTCCTACCATCCAGATCCAGGTCAGAGTTGGAAGAGCCGGATGCCCCTTAAGTAAGGGGTGAACACCCCAAAAGACCAAGACATGCATCCCGCCATATATGACTAAAAAAATCAGTAGAAATATTTTCATACGAAGATCCAGATTTTTAGTTCAAGAAAATTTCTAAAAAAGTAAAACCGGACATTTAACATTATGTAAAACATAATTTGCGACTGATCCAAACAACACATCGCGAATTTCGCCACTTTTTACCTTACGACCGATGACCAACAGTTGAAACTCCTCTTCATTGGCAATTCTGGGGATCACCCGGCGGGGAGCACCAAATTCAAGACGCAACTCAATACTAAATCCTGCCTCCTCAAGTTTTTTAGCCAGTTCTTCCAGGCGTTGTCGAGCTGCTTTCTCTGCATTCTCCCTGACCATCTCAATTTGAAAATCTGGAATCATCCGGTAAGCCAACTGGTCATTAATGACATGAAGCAAAACCAGCTGGAGTGGAAACTTTTCTTTATACGTAATAACATCTTCAATCGTTTGCTGCGTGGTGGGGGAATCATTCACCGGAATCAAAATTTTAGTTTCCATCAGAACTCTCCTCTAAAGAAGGGGTATCGACTAAATTGGAATACGCATTTTTTTACAATAACTGCGTAATACCATTTAAGCCTGGTTTAATCGTGTTATTCGTGTATTTTTTGCTTTAACCAGCTGGACATCGTCCAACGGAACCTGAACCTGCCGAACCTCTCTTTTCACCAATCCCAGATTGGACAAAATAATCTTCAAGTCAGTCGGATTATACTTTTTCAGTACGGGTGGAGATAAGCTATAAAAACCACCAGCAATATCTTGCGCCAACTTTTTGGGATTCCCAGAAATAGCCATAGGACAATCCTCCTCTTTGTGATCATACACTGCTTTCAAGCCGGTACCAAAGAAAAGCCACTTGCCTTTCTAATAACATCTATGACATCAATTGCTGCCATGAGACACTCTGATCACCTCAAAGGGATTTTACTGACCTTTATCGCCGTGCTGATTCTCAGCCCCGATGCACTGTTAGTTCGCCTAATCCAAGCTGATGTCTGGACACTCCTGTTCTGGCGTTGCTTACTCACCGGTTTAATGATGTCACTGTTTCTGGCTCTTCGCTATCGTCATCAGTTTTTCAATAGTTTTTATGCCATTGGCCGCACCGGACTTATCTCTGCCCTGATGATCGTTATTGGATCACTCCTGTTCATTGGCTCCCTGAAACAGACCACAGCAGCAAACACATTGGTTATTCTTGCGGCAGCCCCCATTTTCAGTAGCCTGCTAAGTTGGTTGATCCTCCGCGAAAAAATTCCGTTGCGTACCAAACTGTCAATTTTCACCTGTTTTGGTGGAATTTTACTGATTTTTTCAGGAAGTTTACAAAATGGATTGCTACTTGGTGATTTGATGGCACTCGGAGCAACTGCCATGTGGGGTTCAAATATAGCCATTATTCGAAGTGGAAAAGCTGTCAATATGATTCCAGCCAACGTTCTTGGTAATCTGAGTGTTGTCCCTATCGTCTACTTTCTCGGAGCTCAACCACTACTTCTAACCTCTACCGATGCTGGCTTTTTACTGCTTCTTGGTATCGTAGTTTTGCCAATTTCTTTTGCTATGATCACCCTCAGTCCACGTTATCTGCAAGCTCCGGAAGTCAGTTTGATTCTGCTTATTGAAACGGTTCTGGGACCGCTCTGGGTCTGGCTGGCTCTGGGTGAGGTGCCTCACCCCAGAACTCTGGTTGCCGGATCATTAATTCTTGGAACCTTGCTGATTCACACTCTTCTATCCCTGCGCCAGCCAAACACGGGATAAATGTTAAAAGTCAGGGGATAATTAATTTCCAAACCGCTGCCGGTAACTGGTTGGGGAAATTCCCACAACTTGGTGAAATAGGCGACGGAAAGAACTGAGATCTACATAACCAACGGCACTGGTAATCTTTTCCAAAGGCTGTTCCGTTCCAGTCAGTAACTGTTTGGCTTTCTCAATCCGCATCTTTTGCAAATATTCTAGTGGAGCTTCTCCTGTTGCTTTTCTGAAGCGACGCAAAAAAGTCCGCTCATTCAGCCCTGACCGTTTGGCCATCACCCGGACTGAAACCTTCTCACGGTAATATCGGTCCAGCCACTGTTGAACCTTGAGAATTGGTTCATCAATATGATCTTTATATCCCTTAAATCTGACAAATGGTGCCTGATCACGGCGATTTCCGTCAATCAACATCATCCGTGCACAGACATTAGCTAAAGATTTGGATCCATATTTTTCGATCAGATGAAGAGCAAGGTCGATGTGAGCACCAGTACCACCAGCACAGAGATAATCAACACCATCAATGATGAGTCGATCAATTTGCAGATTTATTTTAGGAAAGCGCTGCCTGAAGCGATCCGCCAGCTGCCAGTGAGTTGTTGCTTGACGACCGTTCAGAATCCCTGCTTCAGCTAATAAAAAAGCCCCGGAACAGGCACTGGCGACAACCGTCCCATTCTGATGCTGTTCAGCAATCCATTCTGTCAATTCGGTCTGTTCCAATAATCGATCTGGTCGTCCCATGACTCCCGGAACAATCAACAAGTCAATATCTTTACAATCAGCCAGACGCTGATTAGCTACTACCTGCTGACGATTAAAACTGGTGACCGGTTCCCCATCAAGAGTCACTACTTCCGTATGGCAAAAAAGCGATTTTGACTCTGGAGACAACCGTTTTTGCTCCCAGTTTGCCAAAGTAAACAAATCCAACATCCCAGAAATTCCAGACTGCAAACAATTGTCATAAGCCATCACAGCAATATTTAACATCAAATTACCCCTTTCACCTTTTTATGTGATTATAGACTAACAGATGAAGTTTTGCCAATATAAATACTCCAACAAAACTTAATGTCAAAAATCACTTCTCGTTTCTTGACCTAAACCAGCCACTACCCTACTCTATCAGCTCTTTTATGACTGCCAGGGAGCACCCTATTGACTGATTTTTTGCAATACCTCTTTTCAGGACTGACCAGTGGTGCAATTTATGCTCTGATTGCGCTCGGATTTTGTGTTGTCAACAACACTATGGGAATCGTCAATTTTGTTCAGGTTGATTTTGTTTCTCTAGGTGGGATGTTGATGTTTTCAGCCCTGTTTGCCACCGGACTCCCGATGATACCGGGACTGTTGTTGGCTGTTACCGGAGTTGCACTGGTGGCGATGTTGGTAGAACGTTTTGGTTTACGACCAGCACGTTCAGACAACCATCTGGTGTTAATTTTCCTGACTGTTGGGCTGTCGATCATTCTGCGTGGCGTGATCAAATTGGTCTGGGGAAAAAACCGCATGGCTCTGCCGCCACTGACCCCAGATGTGCCCATAAATATTTTTGGCGCCAGTATTCTGCCACAAGCACTCTGGATTATATTATTAACAATAATCGCCATTGCTTTATTGACCTGGTTCTTTTATCGCACCTCTCTGGGTCTCTCGATGCGCGCCGTAGCCTCCAACCCAACCGCAGCAGCAGTCGTCGGGATTCCTGCTGGACGCATCCGGCTAACCAGTTACGCTATTGCCGGGGCACTGGGTGGACTGGCTGGAGTATTGGTCACCCCAATTACAACTTTAAACTATGATGTAGGTGTCTTACTTGGCCTGAAAGGGTTTGCTGCCGCTATTCTTGGTGGATTTGGATCATTTCCCGGAGCCATTCTCGGTGGACTTGGTCTTGGCTTGCTGGAATCTCTCTCAGCTGGATATCTTTCGAGTGCGTACAAAGATGTGGTTGCTTTTGTCGTGCTGCTGCTGGTTCTATTCATACGACCAAAAGGATTGTTAGGAAAATAAGATTATTGTTCACTTTAAAAATCGGCCACGAGACTCTGAGGATTAAGTGGAAAATCAGTATTAATCTAAAAAAACATGGGATTATAGTTAAATATGAAAAATAAAATCCAACTTCTGATGGGCAATGAAGCCATTGGCCAGGGACTGATCGAAGCAGGGTGTCAGGTTGCCGCTGCTTACCCAGGTACCCCTTCAACAGAAATTCTGCAGGCTGTAATTGATCGCCGCGAAAAGGCAGCTGAACCACTTCATCTAGAATGGTCAGTGAATGAAAAAATTGCCTTTGAAGTGGCTTTGGCTGCCAGCTACACAGGTAAACGTTCTGTGGCAGTTATGAAACAGGTGGGGCTGAACGTGGCAGCCGATCCCTTTATGCGAACCGCCTATATTGGGGTCAAAGGGGGAATGCTAACTATTGTTGCTGACGATCCGGGGCCACACAGTTCTCAGAATGAGCAGGATACCCGTCTGTTCTGTTTGCAAGCACGGGTTCCGGTTATTGACCCGGCCAGTCCGGCAGAAGCAAAAGAACTTATCCGGCCGGCATTTGAACTATCGGAAAAATATGAAACTAATATTGTATTACGTCCAACCACTCGCATTTGCCACTCACGACAAAATGTTTCCATTGCAAAACCGATCACTCTTGAGCGGCAGGCCAATTTTGAGTTGGACACTCCCCGCTGGTCGGCGACTCCAGCCTTTCTGCCAGCTCTGCACAAAAAGTTAAACGCCAATCTTGAAAAAATTTCCTTCGAGCCTGACTGGCAACCACGCCTGACTTCTGGCGATAACAGCCAGCCACGGACTGCTTTGGTTGCTTCAGGAATTGTTTATAGTAATCTGGTTGATTTACTTGAAGAATTAAATTTAAACAACAAAATCGATCTTTATCAGGTATTGATGCCTTATCCACTCAATCCCGATTTTTCCAAAAACCTCCATGAAAAGTATGATCGCATCCTGATTTTGGAAGAAACCTATCCAGTTATTGAACTGCAACTGGCTCATCCCGGTGCCGTCGGCAAGCAGAATGGAGCCGTTCCTCGTGAGGGAGAACTGACACCGGATGTCACCCATCAGGCTCTGGCTGCTTTTCTTGATCTTGCTCCTCCAGAAGAAAAACCTGAAGAACGACGCGGACAGCGACCTTCTCTTTGCCCTGGATGCTCACATCGTAGTGCCTTTTACAGTATTAAAAAATGTTTCCCAAAGGGAATTTATCCTTCTGATATTGGTTGTTACACTCTAGGGATGAATCTGGGCGCAGTCCACACAGTCCATTGTATGGGAGCTTGCATCAGTCAGGGCGCCGGCTTCTATCAGGCCTATCAACAAGATGCAGGAGATTTCCCGACCATTGTTGTCACCATCGGTGATTCAACCTTTTTCCATGCCGGGATTCCCGCACTGATCAATGCTGTCATCCAGCAAGCACGTATTATTGTAGTAATCCTCGACAATGCAACCACCGCCATGACCGGTGGCCAACCGGTTCCCCACATGGGAATCGCCGCTGGAAATGTTCCGACCAAAGCTGTCGCCATTGAACCGTTGGTCAAAGCCGCCGGGGTAGAGTTCCTTGAGGTCTGCAATCCATATGAGAATGATAAATTTGAAGACCTACTAAAAAATGCGGACGAATATATTCGTAGCCCACAAGGTGGAGTTGCCGTCTTAATTGCTCGTCATGGCTGCATTATGGATCCAGCGGTACGAAAAGTTCAGGATTCATTTTTGGTCACCATTAAAGACAATTGTATCGCTTGCCTAATTTGTGTCGATAAATTTGAATGCCCAGCATTATCTATGGACAAAGACAAAAACCTGGCGGTCGTCAATCAGGATCGCTGTATTGGTTGCGGTACCTGTATCCCGGTCTGTCCGGTCGATGCCATCATCAAGGAGGAAAAATAATGAAACAGCAAATTATCGTCAGTGGAATTGGCGGACAGGGAGTGCTGTTTCTGACCCGGGTTATCGCTCAGGTTGCCGTCAATCAGGGGATTCCAGTCCTGACTTCCGAAACCCATGGTATGGCTCAACGCGGAGGCACGGTGCTTTCAACGATCAAAATTGGTGATTTTGCCAGTCCACTCATTCGAACTGGCCAGGCCGACCTTGGTCTGCTGCTGTGGGAAGAAAATTTTCCAGTACATCAATCGATATTACAAGAAAACGGGACGTGGATCATTAACAGCCCACACAATAGTGACCATATCAGCATTGACGCAGCCAAAATTGCCAGAAATCTTGGCAATGCGGTGCTGTTGAATCTGGTTTTACTGGGAACAGCATTAAAGCAAGGAGCCTTGATTTTCACTGCAGAGGAATGTGAAACAGCGATTAAGCAACTGGCTCCAAAGAAGTTTGTCGAACAGAACCTTACAGCGTTTCATAAGGGGCTAAACAGTTAGATTTCCCATCCCCTGTGACACAGCTGAAGAGTAGTGAAGCTTTGCAGGGTTTCAAAGGAAACCTTGTCCTTCGGGTTCCCGAAAACGGACAACGGCTCATACGGGGCAGAAAATAAAAGACAAAGGCAAACTGCAATTATCAAAAATAACGAATGAGCAACATATGATCAACAAACAAAAAATCCTCTATTTCATTTACCTCCACCGAACTGGACTCACCGTCACCGGACTGTCCCTCACACTACTCCTTTATCCACTGTTCGAAAATAATCCCTACACCCTCGGCCTAACCAACCTGATTGCAATTAACGCCATTGTTGTCCTCGGTCTGAATCTTTTTATCGGCTATGCCGGACAAATTTCCCTTGGCCACGCAGCTTTTTTTGGTTTGGGCGCTTATGGTTCAGCTATTGCGACCGTAACTTTTGAGATCCCCCCCTGGCCAGCAATGTTTATCGTTGCAACCCTGGTTGCTTTGGTAGCTCTCCTGATTGGTATTCCAATCCTGCGCCTTTCTGGCCATTATCTCGCCATGGCAACGCTGGGGCTGAACTTTGTGGTTCACACAATTCTGCTGCAGTGGGATGAGGTCACTGGCGGGCCAAGTGGTTTCTCAGGTATCCCCTATCTCTCTTTCGGCGATTTTCAGTTCGATGATGAAACCCGACTGCATTACCTGCTCTGGGGGGCTGCACTGATCAGCTTGCTGCTCTGCTTGAACCTGGTTCGTAGTGGCATCGGCCGCGGTCTCTCGGCATTAGCTGGAGATGAAGTTGCTGCAGAAGCATTGGGGGTCAATACCCGCAACGCAAAAATTAAGATTTTCATCCTTTCTGCAGTGCTTGCATCAATTGCGGGGAGTCTATTTGCTCACTGCTACTCTTTTGTCAGCCCTGATTCTTTTGGTATTTTCACCTCTACTGACATGGTAATTATGGTGGTTATTGGTGGAATGGGATCAATCTGGGGATCATTATTTGGTGCAGCACTGATTACCCTGCTGCCAGAATGGTTGGATTTGTTTGAAACCTACAAGGACTTCGTTCATGGCGGTATTCTGGTGCTGGTGCTGATGTTCCTCCCCCAAGGGCTAGTCACCGGTCTGATCGAGACAATCAAGGTAAAGCTGGTCTTGCGGAGGCGCAAAGATGCTGCAACTTAAGCAGATCAGCAAAAACTTCGGCGGTCTTCCGGCTTTGAGTGAAGTAACTTTTACCGTTCCCAAAGGACAACTGACAGCGCTGATCGGGCCAAACGGTGCGGGGAAAAGCACCTTGATCAACTGTATCACTGGCGTACTCGAACCAAGTTCTGGTCAGATTCATTTTCAAAACCAACAGATTACCGCTCTTCCAGCCTATAAAATCAGTAGAATGGGAATCTCCCGGACTTTTCAGAATTTGAAAATTTTCCCCCGTCTGACCGTTCTTGAAAATATTTTAACCGGCCTGACTTGTGAAGGGGGCAACTCCATGTTAATGGCAATGTTACGCTTGCCCTATTTACGCCATCGGGAACGGAAACTTAAATTGCGGGCGATGGATGCTTTGGATCGCTTTGGTTTGGCAGATAAGATCAACTGGCCTGCCGGAGCTCTAGCTTATGGCGATAAAAAGCGAGTTGAGCTCGCTCGCGCTACAGTTGGTCAACCACAATTGATTTTACTTGATGAGCCCGTTGCAGGACTTAATGCGGAAGAGACAGCAGCTGTTGGCGAACAATTACGCTTATTACGAAGTGCTGGCCACACCATGCTTCTCGTTGAGCATGACATGGCTCTGGTCATGGAAATTGCCGATCAAGTGGTTGTTCTGGATAGCGGAAAGTGCATTGCAACCGGGAGCCCAGATGAAGTTCGTCAAAACCCGTTGGTACTGGAAGCCTACTTAGGACGGATGGATGCTACGGCTTAATGGTATTGATGAGTATTATTTAAAATACTCCCTCTCTCTCATGGAGAGTAAGTAAACAGGACCGGCAAGATGGATACAGGTAAACCAAAATGCTAAAAATTAATGACCTCACCGCCCACTACGGCGCTGCCCAAGCCCTTTTTGGAATCAATCTTCAAATTGGCAAAGGGGAAACGATCGCTCTGGTCGGTGCCAACGGTGCAGGGAAAAGCACCTTGCTGAAATGCCTGATGGGTCTGACTAAGCCCTCAAGAGGCCATATCAGACTTAACGACAAAGATGTAACCAACACCAACCCAGCGCAGATGGTACGTCTTGGCCTGGCATTATCTCCCGAAGGACGTGAAGTTTTTGGCCATTTATCAGTAATGGAGAATCTACAACTTGGAGCAATCCCTTTAAAACTGTCAAAAGCTGAGACAAGCAAACGGAAGGAAGAAGTCTTCGGTTACTTCCCCAAATTACTGGAACGGCAGGAACAGCTGGCAGGAACCCTCTCTGGTGGAGAACAGCAAATGCTGGCAATGGGGCGCGCACTCATGGCGAAACCAACCCTATTACTGCTTGATGAGCCAAGTCTTGGATTGGCTCCATTGATTACCGATGAAATTTTTGCCATCATTCATCAGCTGGCTCGTTCTGGCACTACCATTTTGCTAGTCGAACAGAATGCTGCCCGCGCACTCTCAGCTTCAGACAAAGCATATCTGTTAGCCAATGGTAAAATTATTGAGCAGGGGAAAAGCAGCCGCCTACTTAATGATCCGATCTTACGCTCCGCTTTCCTTGGAGCCACTTGTGATGCCGATCCGGCAGCCAGTCGCCTGGGCGCAGCCGGACTGACCAATATTCGCTTGGAGAAACCCAATATGCAACAACAGAACTTTATGCCTGCATTCAAAAATGAAGACGAACTGAAAGCCCATCAACTGACCGGCCTACAATGGACTGTCCGTCACACCTATGAGGGCTCAGCTGAATATCGTAAAAAACTGGATCAAGCGAATATTACACCTGAGACAATTCAAACCTTAGATGATTTGCAAAAACTCCCCTTTACCACTGCAGAAGATCTTCGTGACGGCTACCCTTTTCCACTCCGTTCGGTTCCCTTTGAACAGATTGTTCGCGTCCATGCTTCATCGGGAACAACCGGAAAACGGAAAGTTCTCTGTTATACCCAGAAAGATTTAGACGACTGGACAGACTTCTTTGCTCGTTGTTATCAAATGGCCGGTGTTACGCCACTTGATCGGGTACAGGTTGCTGTTGGATATGGCGTCTGGACTGCGGGAATGGGCTTTCAACTTGGTTGTGAGAAAGTTGGCGCTATAGCTGTTCCAGCCGGGCCAGGCAATATCGATATGCAGATTCAGTTTCTGCTTGATTTTCAATCAACAGTCTTTTGTTCAACTGCATCTATGGCGCTGTTGATGGCGGAAGAGATCCACAAACGCGGGGTTGCCGACAAGATTGCAATTAAAAAGATCATCTATGGCTCAGAACGTTCCAGCCGCTCAATGCGGCAAAAAATTTCCGAATTGTTTGGTGGAGCAGAACTGTTTGATATCACCGGACTAACGGAATTATACGGGCCCGGTACCGGAATTGAGTGCAGTGAACACGACTGCATCCATTATTGGGGAGATTATTACCTACTGGAAATCCTCGACCCGGAAACCCTACAACCTGTTGTAGAAGGAGATTGGGGCGAGATGGTGGTCACCACCTTATGCAAAGAAGGCGCTCCACTGATTCGTTACCGTACCCGCGATATCACTCGGGCTATTCCTGGCCGTTGTCATTGTGGCAGCATTCTACCACGCCATTCTCGAATTAAAGGACGGAGTGATGACACCATCAAGTTCCGTGGCGTCAATATCTACCCCAGCAGTATTGACACAATTTTATCTGCAGTCCCAGGAATTGGCTCCGAGTATCAGATTCATCTCACTCGTGATCATGCCAGCCGCGACCACATGCGATTAGTGGTTGAACGTGCCGAAAAGGTTGATGCCAAACGCAGTCCTGAATTAAGTCACGAAGTCAGTCATCAGATCAAAAAACAGTTGTTGGTCTCTGTTGATCTGGAACTGGTCGATTATGCCAGCCTGCCACGTTCAGAGAAGAAGAGTCAGCGGGTATTTGACAATCGAATTCAGGATGAGATCGTGTAATTAATAATTGTCCCACGAAAAATCAGACCACTCAAATAGCCAACAACTACAACAAAAGTGATATATTTACTTAAACCTATTATTTAACCCGAGGAGCTTCGCTATGACTGCTTCAACAGTTGCCCCAACCAGCTCTGACTTCAAACCCTTTCCGCAATTTATTCAGGAATTCAAAGAGCAGCTCAAGCACCTCTTCCATGTTCGCGGAGACATTGATCAACTCAGCATCAAACGTGGCATACCACCTTTCATGCTGCGTGAAATCATGGCGGAAAATCCCCTGGCAACCTATATCCCAGAGCAGTATGGCGGTCGTGGAGGACATATCCACGAAGGTCTTGCACTGGCTGCTGCTGCCAGTTATGAATCCTTGCCGCTATCTCTGGGGTTCGGTATTAACTGGGCTCTATTTCTGCAGCCGACAGGCAAATATGGGCAAGAACAAGCGAAGGAAGCCGTCTTTACCGATTTCCTCAGAAACAGAAAGATGGGCGGACTAATGATTACCGAACCAGATTTCGGTAGCGATGCCCTGCATATGCAAAGTTGCTACTCTCAGGAGAATGAAAAGTATCACATTCAAGGAACAAAACACTGGGCCGGTTTAACTGGTTGGGCCGATTATTGGTTGCTCACCGCAAGGCATAAAAATAGTGATGGAAGCTTGAAACGCGATATTGATTTTTTCATCTGTAATGTCAGTGAACCAGATCAGAATATTGAAGTCGAAGAATTCTACGAAAATCTTGGTGTCTATATGCTCCCTTATGGGCGCAATCGAATTGATGTCAAAGTTCCTGCAATCCAGAAGCTACAACCCCAGAGTACCGGAATCAAAATGATGTTGGACCTTCTCCATAGGAGCCGCATGCAGTTTCCCGGCATGGGAATGGGTTTCTTACAGCGGATGCTCGATGAAGCGGTCAACCATTGTCAACAACGTCAGGTTGGCGGCAAAAGTTTATTTAACTACGATCAGGTTCAACAACGGATATCCCGCCTCCAATCGGCCTATACCATCTGCTCCGCAATGTGTTTCAACAGCAGTCAGAAAGCCGGAGTAGAAAATAACCTGGCTGCACTCGGGTTGGAAGCCAATTCGGTCAAAACCTATGTAACCGATTTGATGCAAAGTTCAGCACAATCGCTGCTGCAACTTGTTGGTGCCAAGGGTTATCGTTTAAACCATATTGCTGGACGAGCCATCGTCGATAGCCGTCCATTTCAGATTTTTGAAGGTTCAAATGATATCCTCTATATTCAGATTGCCGAAGCAATTCAAAAACAGATACAGCGGACAAAACAAATGAATCTGTTACAATTTTTGCAGCAACATGAATTGACCAGTCGCGCAGCTGAACAACTAAAAAAATTATTAAATTTCAACCTGAAACAACCGTTGACACAACGTAAATTGACTGAGTTCGGTGAAATTATCAGCCGTATCATTGCCATGGATCTGGTTCTGAAACTGGCAGATTCCGGGTTTAAGAAAGAATTGATCAACAACGCCATAAACAATCTATATCAAGATATTGCGGCATTGGTAAACGGTTTCAATTCGTCAAACTCAACCGGATATATTGAGGAGTACGAAGAAGGAAGCTCATGGTTTGACTGCTACAAGAAATCTAACTAGCAGCTGTAACAGCCAATCTTTCCAGCTCGAAATAATGCTTCTGCGCAAAATAAAGTCCTTCATGGAACGTCTCTTTTTGTGCGCCCTATGTTTGTTCAATATCGCCACTCGATATTGATACTGCCCAGACGTTCGCGTCCTTCCGCAGCAAGCTCCTTACTCGTGTCAACGTTATCGCTAGATTCCATCAGAGCAATGTGAATTCCCCAGTTTTTTCGCTCGTAATGCAAACCGGCGATTGCCAACCCGACCAGAGTTTCCTTGTCCACACTGTGGCTATCTCGAAAAAGATTTCCGTCAAGAAAAATATTATGTGCAAAGGCGCTACCACGCAGCACCAACGTAGCATAGAAAGATGCAATATGAGGTTTTGGAGGATTCAGAGAAGCAAAGTAGTGCATACTCAAACCAATGGGATCAGGTACATAGACAAACCCTCGCGGCATATTGTAGCCAAAGCGTATCTCCAACGCGGTACTAACTTGAGTAAATAAATTACCTAAACTGGCATGACCGTCTATAGACGTATCAAATGAAAGCCCCACAGGAGTATCCCAACGCCAGATTTTTTTCTTACGCATATAGTTGAAATTAATCACTGGCTCGATTTCGAGCTGATTATCCCAGCCCTTCGGATCATTATTTCCAGTCAATTTATGTACTGTTTTCTGAGTCTGTTCAGCCAGAGAGGGTGGACCTACAATACCAGCAGTTATCTCGAAGCCACGGAACTCGTTGTCACTAAAGGCATACAATGTCGTCTGCAGGGTAAATGCCCCTGCATAGGGCACATCATCTACGATGAGATCACTCCGTGAAAGATCATCCGGTGTCTGGATAACTTGGCCAATGGCAAGTCCTGCCCGACAAACCAGCCCTTCTTTGGTCAGGGTTGGGATAATCTTCCCCCAGAACCTAATGAATCTGGGGACACTTTCCAAAGCATTCCAGCTTTCTCCTATTGCTGAATGCTTCTGCAGCGATAAACCACTGGAAATTTTGTTGTCTTTATTGAAAAAAACATCATTATCAAATTCGAAACGGTACGTTGTTGATTCGATGGAAGTGCTTTTTACTTCAGCGTGCGCCGATGATATCCACAGAAACACAGATAAAACCAACAGTCCCATTAAAATAGAATTTGGTTTAGAATTCATAATCCTTACTCATCTACATTGCTGTCTCAGGATATTTCTTGGGATATAACTGCCGTTTTGTTTTTCATACAGCACAAAAAAACTGATCAAACCATCTGGCTAATACTCTTGCGAAAATAAGCGAGGGATGCCCAAAAAAACACCACCCCTATAATTACAAGTGCCAGAATTTGAGGCCAAACCACAGCAAAGCCGGCACCTCGGTAGAGAATCGCCTGGGCGGCAGCAACGAAATGCGAAGAGGGCGCAATCTCCATAAAATTTCGCGCCAGAGCAGGCATGCTCTCGCGCGGAGTGACCCCACCTGAAAGCATCAACATCGGCATCACTACCAGCATCATTAACAAACCAAACTGCGGCATGCTACGGACAATGGTCGCCATAAAAATACCCATTGATGTCGTAGAAAACAGCAAAAGGGCAGTAAGTAACATGAACAGTAGCACTGATCCTTCAATGGGCACCCCCAGTGCTCCTTTAACAATGAATTGTAAAGATAATGTCGATGCAACAAGCACCACCAAGCCCATGGACCAGATTTTTCCCAGCATGATCTCACCAGGAGTGACCGGCATAGCTAGCAGGTGCTCGATTGTGCCGTGTTCTCGCTCGCGAATCAGGGCTGCTCCTGCCAGAACAACCGACAACATGATGACCATGTTCATAAGTTCCATCACCGCACCGAACCAGGCATGGGTCAGATTGGGGTTAAAACGCGCCCGGATTTCAAGATCTACCGGAAGCACTGTATTTGTCCGGTATCGCTGAACGAAAGAGTTCACCTCATCCAAAACAATCTGCTGTACATAACCGGCACCAGTAAAGGCCTGACTCATGCGGGTGGCATCAACATTAAGCTGGATGGAAGGAGATCGTCCGGCCAGCACATCACGTTGAAAATATGGTGGGATATCGAGGGAAAAGGTATAGTTTCCAGAGTCCAGACCAGCATCGATCTCAGATAAGCGAACCGGTACCGGTGCCATAAACTGTGGTGGATAAAAAGCCGAGACAATACGAGTCGATAGAGGGGAATCATCTTCATCCGCAATGGAAATAGGGACCTTTAACAGAGCCTCCGGCATGGCACTGCCAACAATATAAATCATAAATGTAAATGTCCAGGTAATCAGAACCAACATGAATGGGTCGCGCCACAGGCTCCATAGCTCCTTGACTCCGAGACGATAGATGTTGGCAAGTCGCATCATGGTCATTTCTCCTGTTTCTTCAACAGGGCAATGGACAGCCCCATCATCACCACTCCTCCGAGCAAAATCGGTATAAAAGAACTTTGCAGGTCAGCCAGTCCGAGTGCTTTGTTGAAAACTCCACGGCAGATCGAAATGTAGTAAGTCGTGGGATTGATCTCACCAATAACACGACCAACGCCTTCCAACGATGAAACCGGATCGATCATACCGGAAAAACGGACAGCAGGCAGGATTGACCCCATAGCCGCAAAAAAGATAGCTGCAACCTGACTACGGGTGAAGATTGAGGCAAGCAGACCAAAGGCTGTGGAGAAGATGACAAAACACAGGCTTGCCAGGGTCAAAGTGAGAAAACTGCCTTTAACCGGAACGTTGAAAAGAGTCACCGCAAAAAAACTCATCAACAAAAAATTGAGCATTGCCAGTACCAAGTAAGGCAACTGCTTGCCGACCATAAATTCGGTTCGGGTGATCGGTGTCACATAAAGATTAATGATTGAGCCTAATTCTTTTTCACGCACCACCGACAGTGCGGTCAAGATAGCTGGAATCATCAAAAGCAGCATAGGAATAGTAGCTGGTACCATTGCTGGCAGACTTTTTACATCCGGATTGTAGCGATAACGCGTCTCTATCGTGGCTGCGCCCAATGCAAGATTCTTCCCATAATGGGTTTTGGCAATGTTGATCAACCATTCGCGGTGTATACCCTGAACGTACCCCTTAACAGTCTCAGCACGTTGCGGCATGGCACCGTCAATCCAGGCACCAATTTTGACCGGCATGTCGCGCTGTATGTTACGCGAAAAATCGGGGGGAATTTCAATCGCTAAGGACAACTCGCCGCTGCGCATGCGCAGATCAAGGTCAGCATAGTCGGTGATTGGTGCATGTTCAATGAAGTAGCGAGAACCGGAAAGGTTCAAGGTATAGTTTTGACTGAAGACAGTCTGGTCACGATCAAGCACGGCAAAGCTAAGATTGTCGATATCTAGGGTGATGCCATAGCCCATGATGAGCATCAACAGCACACTGCCAACCAGAGCCATGGTCAGGCGCACCGGATCATGCAGCAGTTCAAGCGCTTCACGCCTGGAATAACTGAAGGTACGTGAAAAGCTGAAGATTCGGCGGTGTCGATGCACGGCAGGTACTTCAGCACGAGGTTCGTTTGGATCAGCCACCAGCTCAGGCTCTTCTGACAAAACCTCTGTATCGGCGGGTGAAATATCTCTTAAGTAGGCGATAAATGCCTCTTCCAGGTTTTTCATCCCTCGCTTGTTAACAATCACTGCCGGGGTATCACTCACCAGCACCTGACCAGCATTCATCAATGAAATGCGATCACAGCGTTCGGCCTCGTTCATAAAATGAGTTGAGATAAAAATGGTCACATAATCCCGGCGCGACAGTTCAATCAGTAATTGCCAGAAATTATCACGTGCCACCGGGTCAACACCTGAGGTCGGTTCATCCAGGATCAACATTTCCGGTGCATGTACCATTGCCACTGCCAGCGACAGGCGTTGCCGAATTCCCAATGACAAACTGTTGGGTAGAACCGCCGGGACGTTTTCCAAACCAAATTGAACAAGCAGCTCGGCAACCCGGGCCGAAATATCGGCTTCAGGAACGTTGAAAAGGCGGGCATGAAGCACCAGATTCTGTTCGACGGTGAGTTCGGAATAAAGCGAAAATGACTGTGACATGTAGCCTACACGCTGTCTGGTAACAATGTCTTTTGCATTAATCTTGTGCCCGAAGAGCAGAGCTTCACCCTCGCTGGGTGACAACAGGCCGGTGAGCATCTTCATCGTCGTGGTCTTGCCACAGCCGTTGGCTCCGAGAAATCCAAAAATCTCACCGCGGCGAATACAGAAATTAACGCGATTTACTGCAGTGAAATCGCCGAAACGCATCGACAGGTCACGTGCTTCAAGAGCAAAGTCCTTGCCGTCAACGAAGGGCGGCACGACCACTGCTTTGTGTCCCCGTTTTTTTTCTTCTGGCAGCAGAGCAACGAAAGCTGCTTCAAGCGTCGTTTGCTCCGTGCTTTCATGTAGTTCCCGAGGTGTTCCCGTGGCGAGAATCCGGCCTGCATCCATGGCCACCAGCCAATCGAAACGCTCGGCTTCCTCCATATAGGCAGTAGCGACCAACACACTCATGCCGGGATGTTGTTGACGAATGGCGGCGATAAGTTCCCAGAATTGGTATCGCGACAGGGGATCGACCCCGGTGGTCGGCTCGTCCAGGATCAGAAGATCCGGGTCATGAATCAGCGCGCAGCACAAACCCAACTTCTGCTTCATACCGCCAGATAACTTGCCAGCCGATCGGTCAAGAAATGCATAAAGTCCAGTAGCCTGGGTCAGCTCATCAATACGGCGCCGACGTTCAGTCGCTTTATGGCCAAACAAAGAGGCAAAGAACTGTAGATTGTCTTCAACCGACAGAGACGGATAAAGATTCTTTCCCAGCCCCTGTGGCATATAGGAAATTGCCGGACAGACCTGATTGCGATGGCGAGTCTGCCGCATATCACCACCCAGCACTTCCACCTGCCCCTCTTGGATCACACGTGCTCCAGAGAGAATCGCCAGTAGACTGGATTTACCAACACCATCCGGCCCAATCAGACCCACCATACAACCGGCAGGCACAGAGAGAGAAATCTCCTCCAATGCCACCGTTTTCCCGTAGCACAAACTAACGTTTCTCATGCGTGCGACAGGCGCATCTCCACGATTAACAAAAGTCATTCAGGAACCTTCACCACCAAGTTCTGTGGCCATTCAACCTGTGAATCCAACCTGAGCCAAGCCACACCCGGCAAACCGGTCTTGACCTGCTTTACATGTTTTTGTAGCAGTTCAGGATCAATACGGGCCTTCACCCGAAACATCAACTTCTGTCGCTCAATAGCAGTCTCGACCGTCTTCGGCGTGAACTGAGCAACACTGGCCACAAAAGAAACCCTGGCCGGGATAACATAGCTAGGGGCAGCATCCAGCACGATACGAGCCTCGCTGTTCAACGCGACCTTACCAGCAATGGTTTCCGGCAGAAAAAAGGCTATATAGACATCGCTCAGATCGATCATATTGAGCACTTTGCCACCGGCATTAAGAACCTCACCAGGCTCTGCAACACGATACTGTATACGACCATCACGAGGTGCCTTTAGATTATTGTCAGCAATGTCGACCCTTATGCGTGCAATGGTTGCCTTCATTGCCTCCACAGAAGCGTGCGCACCCGTGACCTGAGCCTTAGCCGCTTCAACAGCGTACAATGCTGCCGAGACCTTTGCCTTTGCAGCTGCTAGAGAAGCCTCGGCACTACGTGCTGCAGCTTGATCATCATCAAATTTCTGGACAGACACTGCCTTCTTACGCGATAGAACCTGCGAACGGAGCAAGCGTTGCTTAGCATTATCCAGTTCATTATCACGTTGAATCACTACGGCTTGTGCCGCCGCGACATCACTCTCACGCACAGCCACCTGGGCTTTTGCACTAGCTACCACATAAATCGTCCGCTGTAGTTGAGCCTGTGCCTCGTCAAGCTGAGCATTAAGAACATCGGTTTGCATCTGCGCTACGACCTGGCCTGCCTGGACAAAATCACCCTCCCCGGCAAAAATATCAACCACACGACCGGCATACTTAGTGGCTATATCAATTTCAGTTGCCACGATACGGCCATTACCACTGACAAAATATTCTCCCAAGGAGGAAGGTCGTGTCACAGTCCAGACAACCCAACCAGCAGCAATCGTAAAAATTGTTACAACAGCAAAAATCAGTATTTTTTTGATTGGCATGTCCACGTGGAACCCCCTACATGAACGTGATGGCTAGTAATGTTACGAGAAACTTTATTGTTTCTTTTCACCAATCTGAAGCTGATAAGGTTCGAACAAGATCATTATTAAATTCGAGAACAGGAATCCTATCAAGTTCTCCAATCTCATGCGCCTTCTTTAAGTATATCTGAAAACCCTGCTGATAGGCCGAATCAAACTCAAATTTAAGGCTTTGAAAGTATTCTCGGAGAAAACTTTGTGAGAAACTTGACCATTGCGCGGCTTCTTCTGCAATCATCGCCACATCATTCCGGCTCATTTGCATCGAATCCAGAAAAGATTTCCATACCTGTTGCACAGCATTCGGATGGTTGGTGGCATAATCACGGCGCACACACCAAACGGCATAGACCATTTTTTCGTTGGTAAGATTTTTCCACTCCAACCCGAGATCATAATTGTAGAATTCACCCGATTGATAGTTCGCACGCAAGGCATCATCACCAATTAACAAAGCAGCATCAGCCTCGCGAAACATCTGCGGCAAGTCAGGCGGACAATCAAAGTAGCTGGGTGCCAACCCATATTTCTCCTTGAGAATAATTTTGGTTAAAACCTGAGAAGTGGCAGAGGTATTAGTCAAAGCCACCATTTTCCCATCTAGTTCTTCAATGGGAAACTTGCTAATCAGGTTGATACTCATAACCAATCCATCTGAACTAATGGTCAGATCGGGCAACAGCAAGAGTTTATCGGCATTGCGGGCATATTCGATTGCCGGCACCGGACTGATATCCAGTTCCCCGGAGAGGAGCCGACGACATAGTGCCTTGGGGGTATCCTTGAATAAATCAATATCGAGAGTAACCCGATTTTTAACCAGACAGTGATACAAAGGCAGACTATTGAGAAATTGAATGTGTCCAACACGAGGCTTCATGGTATATCCCTCCTGGCACAAGGTGCTTGAACACCGTTAGTAATAAAAGTGCCCAGGTTCGGCAGCAAAGTTTGTGAGGCAAAAACTTGCGACAGGCCAAAGGTCGATTCATAGACCACAAGAAACCCTCTACCTTCAACGGTCGCCCTGAACCCTCACTAATTGACAGTTGAGATATGATTCTAGTGGCACGTCATAAAAGTCGCTTGGATTCTTCCTATAGAAAATTTCCGCTCTACATTTTCAATCACAGAACAAGGAAACAAAAATAATTTACCTCCAAGAACGCTCCACCTGGTAAATATACGTCATCAACAGGGTCGAATCAGTTTTCTGAATAATTGATTTTCATATTCCAAATAATCATTTAAGGATTTGAGATCAAAGTTCAAAAGTTTCTTTATTCCGATGCAATATCGGGATGGATATCGTGCATATCTTCGCGCTGCTTCTAAAGCAAGCTGGTCGAGATCTTTCAAAGGCACCACATCATCAACAATACCCAGCTCCTGTGCTTGAACCGCTGTGATATCTTGCCCTGAACGCAGCAACTTAGAGGTGGTCATAAGCCCAAGCAGCCTCGACAGAAAAAAAACGCTTCCCCCTGTTGGTATTACGCCAAGTTTAAAGTTTGGATTTTGATAAACGGTATTATCGGCCACAATCCGGTAATCGCAGGCAAGACTGGTCGTCATATATAATAAAGTCACATTCCCGCTATCGGCATGAATGACAATTTTATTGAGCTCAGCAAGCTTTAAAATAAACTGGCTGAGCGCATTCGACATTCTCTCGAAAGATTGCCTGCTAGCGCCCGCTGCAATCATGTTTTGATAAAATTCGATGTACTCATTACATTCCATTTTTACCGATGCATTCTTGATCAGCAGAACTTTGATATCATCATTGCGTGAAAGAACCCCAAGATAGTCAAACAAGGCCTCCTTATCCTCTAATTCAGTAACATGCAGAAGTGGCATTGCTTTGAACTTCAAAACACAAATCTCACCAACGACCTCTCCTGAGAAAAGAGAATGGTTTATAGATAAATCTGCCAAATTTTTCACCTAGTTCTCCTTTCGACAATGGTGGATATCTCCAAAGGATAAGTTTACTTAAAAGATCCTCCTCCCAGAACTGCGAAAAGTCTCACCCGGTTCGCAAGTTCAGCCAGACGAAGTGCCACTAATCCTTGTTCAGCAGAAAATTGGGATCGTTGTGCCTCCAGGACACCGAGATAGCTGTCAATCCCCAGGTCATAACGTTCTTTGGAGAGACGATAGGTTTCACTAACAGCATTGAGTAAGGCCTGTTGTGCCTCAACTCTTTGAACAATTGTCCCCTGAACCGCAAGAGCATCAGCAACTTCTCTGAATGCCGTCTGAATCGCCTTCTCATACTGGGTTAGGACGATCTCTTTATCAGCTTTACTGACTCGTAATGCCGCCCAAGTGCGCGCATCAAAAATCGGCATGATAACCTGCGGAGCAAAATTCCAGGTGTCCGTCCCAGAACCAAAGAGGCCAGAAAGCTCATTACTTGCTGTACCTATTGAAGTCGTCAAAGAAATACGGGGGAAAAAAGCTGCCCGAGCTGCACCGATATAAGCATAAGCCCCTTTAAGTTGATGCTCTGCCGCCAAAATATCGGGTCGCTGCAATAAGATCTCAGAAGTTAAACCAGCAGAAATTTCCTTTGGAGGAGAAATACTATTTAAGTTCTCTACTAGCAGATCCTTTGAAACTGTTTCACCAGCCAATAAATCAAGGGCATTTTTATCCTGCGCCACCAGTTGCGTATAGCGGGCAAGATCTCCCCGGGCAACCTCGACTGGAATTTTTGCCTGATGCAAATCAAGCTCAGTGGCAATCCCGACATCATAACTGGTCTGGATCAAGGCATAGGAGGTTTGCTGGGTTTCCAGTGTGGACTGAGCCAGATTGAGATTTTCCTTATCGGCTGCCAGAGTCAAGTAGACTCTGGCAACTTCACCAACCAATGCAACCTGTGCACTTCGCTGAGCTTCTTCAGTCGCTAGGTAGGCTTCTAGAGCCTGATCTTTCAGATTTCGCATCCGGCCAAAAAAATCGATCTCCCAGGCGGCAATACCTAAACTAACTCCATACTGTTCCACCGTTTGAGGATCACCAGGGGAAATCAGGTCAGTAGATAACCGCTGTTTCCCCCCCGAACCTACAGCATTGACAGAGGGAAACAACTCTGCCCGTTGAATTCCGTACAGTGCCCTGGCTCGTTCAACGTTCAGGGAAGCAAGACGCAAATCCCGGTTATTTTCCAGAGCCAGATCAAGAATTTTTTGCAGTCGAACATCGGTAAAAAACTCTTGCCAACTCAGCTTTGACGCAACTGGGGTTTCACCTCCTACCTGCGTAGTCTGGTAGGCTTCATCTTGCGGCCATTCCATCTGCATCGGTGCTGTTGGCTGGGTATATCTAGGAGCCAGAGAGCAACCACCTAAAACGAGACCGGTCATAATCAATAGAAGCAATAAGCACCTATTCATCTGCTTGTCCTCCCGATGCACTCTCTTCAACATGTTTCATCGTTACATTCTTTCTATGCTTACCCATAGCTTTGTAGATCATTACGTAAAAGAGTGGTGCAAATAAAATAACCAGCAGGGTAGACGTTATCATGCCACCAAGGACACCGGTGCCTATAGCCCGCTGAGCTCCTGATCCGGCACCACTTGCCATAGCTAGCGGCAGAATACCGAAGCCAAAAGCCAACGACGTCATAATAATTGGCCGCAATCTCAATTTGGATGCTTCAAGTGTTGCTTCAATCAGTCCGACCCCTTCATCAACTTTGGCTCGGGCAAACTGCACAATCAGAATGGCATTTTTGGTTGTTAGCCCCAGGGTTGTCAGAAGCCCAATCTGAAAGTAAACATCATTGGGCATTCCCCGCATACTTGAGGCAATCACGCCACCGATAATTCCGAGGGGCAAGGTCATCAGAATCGCAATCGGGATCGGCCAACTTTCATACAAGGCTGCCAAACAGAGGAAGATAACAAAAATTGAGAAAGCATAGAGTAAAGGCGCCTGAGAACCAGCCATCCGTTCCTGATAGGAAAGGCCAGTCCAGTCAAAACCGATGCCCTGTGGTAACTTAGCAATCAGCTCTTCCATCGCTTCCATCGCTTCACCAGAACTATGTCCTGGAGCTGGCTCACCCCAGATATTAATTGATGGAAAGGCATTGAAGCGTTCCAGTTTGGGTGATCCGATACTCCAACGACCGGAGGCAAAGGAAGAGAAAGGCACCATCTTGCCAACACTATTACGCAAGTAGAGCTTTTCCAAATCTTGCGGCAACATCCGATAAGGAGCATCCACCTGCGCATAGACCTTTTTCACCCGGCCCGCCTGGATAAAGTCGTTGACATAGGCACTACCAAAAGCTGCCGAGATTGTGTTGTGGATAGAATCGATGGGAACTCCCAAAGCACCAGCTTTATCCCAATCGACGTCAATGTGGTATTCAGCCACATCATTCATACCATTAGGACGCACACTGGTCAGACGTGGATCTTGAGCCGCCATCCCAAGAAGTTGATTCCGAGCTGCCATCAACTTTTCATGACCAAGGCCACCTCGATCCAACAACTGTAAGTCAAACCCGGTCGCCATCCCCAGTTCGATAACCGGTGGTGGAGGAAAGGCAAAAACCATCGCTTCTTTTATCTGGGAAAAAGCTCCCATAGCTCGACCAGCAATGGCTCCAACTTTCAAATCTGGTCGTTGGCGCAGTTTCCAGTCCTTAAGTTTGACAAATCCCAATGCCATATTTTGTCCCTCACCACCAAAACTCATTCCAGCAACGGTGATCAACGACTCAACACTCTCTTTTTCGTGCTCAAGAAAATATTCTTCTACTTTATTGGCAACAGCTTCGGTCTGCTCCAAAGTCGAACCCGACGGAAGCATCGCCTGAACCATCAGAATTCCTTGGTCTTCATTGGGGATATAGGCTGTTGGCATACGCTGAAACAAATAACCCATAGCCCCCACAATCAAGACAAATATGAGCAAGTAGCGAAGTTTTTTAGACAGTATGCGGCCGACCAGTTTGACATACAGATCTCGAACACGGAAAAAAGATCGGTCAAACCAACGGAAGAAAGGACGTAAAAACCAGATTGCCCCATCTGAAGGTTCGTGGCCCTTGGGGATCGGTTTAAGCATCGTAGCACACAACACCGGGGTCAAAATCAAAGCAACAACCACTGAAAGAAGCATGGAGGAGATAACAGTGACTGAAAACTGCCGGTAGATAACTCCAGTAGACCCTGGGAAGAAGGCCATCGGGCCAAAAACTGCTGAGAGAACCAGACCGATTCCAACCAGAGCACTGGTAATCTCACCCATTGATTTTGCGGTTGCTTCTCGGGGGGAAAGACCCTCTTCAGCCATGATGCGTTCAACGTTCTCTACCACCACAATGGCATCATCAACCAAAAGTCCGATGGCCAAAACCATGGCAAACATCGTCAACATATTAATGGAGAAACCAAATAGCCCCAAAATTCCCAAAGTGCCAAGCAATACCACCGGGACAGCAATCGTCGGGATCAAGGTCGCCCGAAAGGTTCCCATAAAGAGATACATGACCACGAAGACCAGAAACACGGCCTCAAACAAGGTTTTGACCACTTCATCAATCGCCACCTTGGTAAAAGGGGTGGTATCGTAGGGGTAGATCACTTTCATGCCAGCAGGAAAATATGGTCTCATTTCTTCCAGCTTTTGCTTAATTGCATCAGCGGTATCTAATGCATTGGCACCAGCAGATTGTCTGATAGCCATGGCAGCAGCAGGCTTACCATTAAAATTAGCAATGATATCATCACGCTCAGTTCCAAGCTCCGTACGGCCAATATCCTTGATCCGAACCACTGAGCCATCCGAATTTGTCCGGATCGGGATGACAGCAAACTCCTCCGGGGTCTGAAGCAGATGCTGAACAATGATAGCAGCATTCAAACGCTGTCCTTCCATGGCTGGGGCACCGCCCAGTTGACCTGCAGAAACCTCGACGTTGTAGGCTTTCAGTGCCAGGATGACATCTTCCATCGTCAAATTATAACTGGTCAGTTTGTCAGGATTGACCCAAACCCGCATGGCATATTGAGAACCAAAATTCTGGACTTCACCAACCCCTGGCACCCGGGAGAGGATCTTTTCCAAGTTGGATTGGGCATAATCCCGTAGATCATTACCATCCATGCTGCCATCTTCTGAAGTCAGGCCAACAATTATCAGATAGTTCCGGGTCGATTTACTGACTTTTACACCAGAGCGCTGTACCACATCAGGAAGGCTGGCCATGGCAAGTTGCAGCTTGTTCTGTACTTTTGACCAGGCAACATCTGGATCAGTTCCCGGTGCAAAGGTCAATTCAACCCGTGAAGCACCAGAGGATGAACTGGTACCAGAAATATAGAGCATATCATCCAACCCGGTCATCTTCTGCTCAATGATCTGGGTCACGGTATTTTCAACCGTTTCTCCAGAAGCTCCTGGAAAAAAGGATTCGATAGCAATGGCTGGGGGCGCAATCGGTGGATATTGAGAAATCGGCAGGTTATAAATTGCCAAACCACCTGCCGTCATCATAATGATAGCGATAACCCAGGCAAAAACTGGCCGGGCAAGGAAAAAATTCGAAAACATCAGTTGCCTCCGTTACTTCGCTGCAGCAGGCGACTCTGTCGCACTGGTCGAGTTTGCTTCGGTTTGAAAAGGGCTCGGTTTCACTAGCGTTCCGGGGCGCAGCATCAACAGCCCTTCAACTATTACCTGATCACCCGGTTTCAGCCCGGCCGAAACCAGCCATTGACTGCCAATGGCACGATCCAGAGTCAACGGCCGCATTCCTGCTTTACTTTCAGCATCAACAATCAAAGCATAAGGGTTACCTTTCGGATCACGTGATACACCTTGCTGCAATACCAGAATAGCCTCTTCGTTGATCCCTTCCGGGACGATAGCCTGGACAAACATCCCCGGCAATAAAACACCATCTGGGTTGGGAAAAAGAGCGCGGAGTGTCACTGACCCAGTAGTCGGATCAACAGTGACATCACTGAATTGCAGGGTTCCTGACAAAGGATAAAGAGTCCCATCTTCCTGAACCAATTGAACCAGATTTTGATCGGCTCCATACTCAAGTTGGCCTTCTTTTAGGCGACGTTTGAGGCGCAGGAGATCAGTTGTCGATTGCGGCATATCAGCATAGATCGGATCAAGTTGCTGAATAGTCGCCAGAGGGGTTGGCTGATAGGCGGTGACGATAGCGCCAACGGTCACATTCGACTTGCCAATACGGCCAGAAATCGGTGCCGTCACTTGCGTGTAACTCAAGTTGATACGTACCGTTTTCATTGCTGCTTCCGCCTGTTGAATAGCTGCATCTGCAGCGGCAATAGCAGTACGGTCACTTTCGGCCTGTGCCTCGACAGCAAGAAGTGTAGATTCAGCAACTTTTGCTTCAGTAACAGCCTGATCACGTTGTGTGGTTGAAACAGCCTTGCTTTTATAGGCATTTTCAAACCGCTCACGGTTCTTCTGCGCTAGAGCAAGAGTTGCCTTCTGCCGAGAGACATTAGCACTGCTGGCCAACAATGCTGCACGGGCTCGCTCGGCATTCTTTTGAGCTGCAGTCACTGTCGCCATAGCATTTTCGAGAGCCGCCTTAAAAGGGGCTGGGTCAATTTGATACAGAACCTCTCCTGCCTTAACGTTTGCCCCTTCATTAAACAACCGTTTTTGAATCAGACCACTTACTTGGGGACGAATTTCAGCAACTCCAAATGCGGAGGTACGACCAGGCAACGTGGTCGTCAGGGCAATTCTTTCAGGCTGCACTGTTACAGTGGAAACTTGCGGCGTTGGACGTGTCGCTGGAGCCTGTTGTTGACGATCACATCCAGTCAGGAGAAGTCCTCCCAAAAGGATGACGCACAGTAGTCCCCACTGAACGAATTGATAATGATTTTTTTCAGGTTGCATTAGATATCCTCCAAAAATTGTGATGGATGTTTTTATCTTTCATCAGATCATTGTTATAGGCCAGATTATCAAAAACGGAATGAAGGTTCACTCCGAATCAGAATAAAAAGAATTTAGAGTTCACTGTAAAATAAGACTCACGCTTTGACAGCATCCCAGCAAGCTTCAGCGGTTTGTTGAATCAGCTTTTCATCCAGAACAACAAATCCAGAGAACGAATCACGAAGTAAAAAGCTGATGGGACCAAAGGTCATCGCAAAATAGAGTGACAGGGGCAGAGCCTTAATAACCCCTCCTTGATTAGTCAAATAAAAGTCGAAAATCAAGCTTGATTGATCTGTGTCGTTCTCACGCAAAAGCTTTGCGTGTTTTTTATCAATACCATAGGGAGAACTGTAATATTGTTCAAGAAACTTGAATTCCAGAGGATGAAGATGCAGATACTCTATCAAACGGGTGATCAGTCGAATAAACCGCTTTTGACCCTGAAGGGTCGGATCAAGGCTATCAGTAAGTGCATCCTGAAGAGATTCTTCAACCATTTCTGAAACCGCATGGATCAGTTCATCTTTATCTTTGAAGTAGCGGTAGATACTCCCCACACCAACTTTGGCCAGAGAAGCCAATTCTGAAATCGGGGAGCGATGAAAGCCTTTTTCGGCAAATAATTCCAGTGCTGCACATAATATTGCGGTCTGTTTCGTCTTTTGAACTACAGGCATTGGCTTCTCCACTGAGTGAACGTTCAGTCAGTCTCTATGATTTTAGCCATTCCTGTCAAGAGAATTATTATAATTCTAAAATTGATTCATTGAATTCAAGTAGTCATTTGCGTATGAGGTGAAATATTATGGTTTTCTCTTGTTACTGAATTAACTGGTTTTTTGGAGAACTTTGACCAAATATGCAGAATCGGGAAGGAAATTATTACCTTAATTTTATCTGTGCTTTTTCAAAACACTGGAACCGCGTGAAACCGTGGCGATCCCAACACCAAGGCTCTCCGCAATTTGCCTTTGCGGAACTCCCTCAGCCAACATTTCAAAAATCTGCAGCCGCTTTGCCACTTCATCAAGCTCACTGGCCGTCAACAAATCACTGAGAGCCTTTTCCATCTCTTCTGGGGACTTCTGCTCAAGCAAATGATTGACTAAATTGTCTATGTACTTTATGTTTGCATCCATGTACTAGTACAATAGTACATGGAAATCATAAGTACAACCTTTTTTCATCAGTTTCATACTCTCTTTTTCAGCAATAAAAGTAAGCAACTTCATCGATCTATAGACGACAAACAGCAAAAGGAATTGTTATGCACAAGCTTCGATTCATTCTCAGTATGGCGATTGTCAGCATCTTGTTATGGGGAACACCGGCAGCCTCTTATAATCAGCCCTCGGTCAACTTAGGCTTTACCAGTTTTCTTGATGGAGGGCCTCCTGCTGGGTCAGGATTCTATTTTAGTGAATACCTGCAATATTACAACTCCGATGATTTTAAAGATTTTGCCGCACCAGATGCTGATATTGAGGCATTTGTCAGCCTTAACCAGCTCCTCTATCAATCCGACACTCCGGTTATTCTTGGTGGGAAATGGGGACTGGACATTATTGTTCCTCTGGTCAAATTGGAGAGCGATATCCTTCCTGATAATGGCACTGGTCTTGGCGATCTAGTGGTTGGCCCTTTTATCCAATGGGATCCGATTATGGGGAAAAACGGGCCGCTGTTTATGCATCGAATTGAACTACAGACCATCATCCCAACTGGTAAATATGATGAGAATAAAGCATTGAATCCGGGAAGTAATTTCTGGTCTTTTGACCCTTACTGGGCCGCAACACTTTTCGTCACGCCCAAATTAACCACCAGTTGGCGTATTCACTATCTCTGGAATGAAAAAAATGACAATCCATTTGTTGGCAGCGGAGCTGATGACACTCAATCTGGAGAAGCCGTCCATGGAAACTTCACTGTTGCTTATGAAGTAATCCCAAAACAACTCCGGATTGGTCTCAATGGTTATTTCTTCAAGCAGATCAGCAGTTCTGAAGCAAACGGGGAGCGGATTACAGACAAAGAAAGAGTCTTCGCTGTGGGACCCGGCTTCATCTGGCATATAAATCCAGACAACCACCTCTTTTTCAACTCTTATTTTGAATCAGATGCCGCTTATCGTTCCGAAGGTGAGCGTTATACGTTGCGTTTTGTCCACCATTTTTAAACTTAAACCTGAAAAAATCAATAAGGAGAGATTTTGATGAAAAAAATTCTGGGGCTTATGGTTTGTGTGCTCCTCGTAGCAACATCTGCCATCGCCAGTGACACAATTAAACTCGGTGCATTCTTTGACCTATCGGGTCGCGCCGCTTTTATCGGCACACCAACCAAGCTGGTTGCTGAAATGGTCGTTGACAAAATCAACTCTGAAGGAGGCATTAACGGCAAAATGCTCGAATTGGTAATTGCCGATACCGAAGCTGATCCATCCAAAACCGCATCAATTGCGAAAAAATTTATTTACAAAGATAAGGTTGTCGCAATTATCGGCCCAACTTTGACCGATACCGGCATGAATGTAAAAAAGGTTGTTGATAAAGGACAAATCCCAATTTTTATGACTGTCGGTGGTGATCCCGTCATTATGGGAGGGAAATTCGGCCCCTACAAATGGGTCTTTAAATCACCTCAACGTTCCAGTATCGCAGTAAAGAGACTTTTTATGTACCTCAAAGAAAAAGACTTGACTAAAGTGGCTCTCCTCTCTGCTGCTGATGGCTTTGGAAAAGATGGTGCTCGCTGGATGACAAAGCTTGCTCCTGCGTACGGCATTGAACTTGTTGCCCATGAATCATTCGGAACCCGCGACACCGACATGACCGCTCAGCTGACAAAAGTCAAAAATAACCATCCACAGGCAATTATCACTTGGACAATTGGCCCAGCTGGCTCCATCGTTGCAAAAAATAAAGCACAACTTGGTATTGGTCTGCCACTTTTCCAATGCCACGGACTCCCCGATCCTAAGTATATTGAACTGGCCGGTGCTGCCAGCCAAGGGGATCGCATGCCAGCAACCAAGCTGATGGTCGCCAGTGAACTACCTGATAACGATCCACAAAAACCAGTGATTCAAGAGTTCATCAAACTTTATAAAGAAAAAGGCTACGACAAACAATTCCCCATAAATACCCACTCGGGATACGCCTGGGATGCTATCATGATTGTTGCAAATGCAATTAAAAAAGTCGGAACAGACGCAGAAGCGCTCCGAACTGAGATTGAAAGCACCAAGAACTATGTTGGTATTTCTGGTACCTACAATATCACCGGCGAAGACCACAATGGTCTCGATGTCAGCTCAATGGTGATGGTTCAGGTTAAAAATGGTAAGTTTATAATGGCTGACTAACAAAGTTACCTGCATATCATATGTTCACCAAAGAGCCTTCCACAACGGAGGGCTCTTTTTTTCAGACAATAGACATTGCCACACATAACAGATAGGCTTGCGTATAGTCTTACTTGGTAAGATTTGTGTAAGAAAGAGTTGTGGATCGAGAGGGATGTCTCATGAAATACAATTTTAATTTTTCTAATATGCCAGATTTCGTCTTAATCAAAACCGGAGAATTCGCCGTCGTAGAAGATTTTTATAAACTTCTCAAAGATCTACTCGCTTCACCCAAGTGGGTCAAAGGAGCCCCACAAATTATTGATCATCAATCTCTAGACTTACGAAAAATGACATTCGAAGATGTCAAAATGATTCAATCAATCGTTGAATTTCATTCTGCAAAGTTAGGAGGGGGCAAATGTGCCTTTGTTATTCAAAGCAAAAATAAGTCTTTAGCGGCTGAATTAACCAACCCATCAGAAAAAAACTCTTCGGCATTGATTAAATTTTTCTCCGACCTGTCGACAGCCAAAAAATGGGTTCTTACCTAGACACAATCCAACTATTCCTGATCACTCAAAGAAATAACCCCGCTCTTGGTTACTTTAATCTTCGGAAACAGAACTCCAATATCTAAAGAGGCAGCAAAAGTATAGTTCACCGTATCATGCGATCTACTTAGTAACTCACCAAACAGTTTTATCGTACTGAACAAATTGGGACGAGCCTGAAGAACAACATCACCCTCACCGTAAGCATCAATAGTAGGAAGCTGATTGGCCACCCCAAATAAGACTTGATGACCTTCCAGTGCCACCTGATAAGACAATCCCTGTAGTTTCAAAGCAACCCGATTCGGATTAAAGACATGAAGACCAATTTCAAATATTGGAACAATCTCGTCACCCGGCAAAATTGTGACACTGGAGACATTCACAGTCGGTGTTTCGAAACCGGGTAGCAACAACGGTGAACAGGAACTCAAAAAAACCAGAACGACAAGCCATAACAGTTGACGTTTCATTATCTTTTCCTTCTCGGTTCAGGAAGCCAGCATCATAAAACTCAACTGTACCCTCAGTATAATAAGTTTTATTGCTATTTTTTCTATATAGAAAAAATTGTAGAAGCGGTGTTTCCTAGAACGAACCGACAAAACCAATCCGTACAGAATCATCAATTGTCATGCTCCCACTTCGACCATCGATATCCAAATGAACATTCTGATAACCGAGGTAGAGATTCACTTTGGGCATTACGGCATAAGTTAAACGAACCTCACCTTCAATTAAACGCTCAGCATCACAGAAAGAGAAAACTTTGGGAGCATAATCAATCCGAGCAGAAAATCCCAGCCCCTGGAATTGTGGGAAAACATAACTTCCATTCAACCCGATCCCAAGGTTTATAAAATCGATATCAGAAGCGGTTGTGCCTCCATAAAGCTTGGCACCTACACCAATCTCAAGACCCGCAATATTACCAGGATGTCCAACAAAATCGAGTCCGAGGCTCCCAAGTTTGGTCTCCTCTTCATCATTATAGAGAAACCGACCTTTCAAAAAAGTAGCTCCATAAGTCGTATCGTCTGAGAGCCCTCTTTCATAAGCAAGCTGAAAGCTGTCATCATTAAAACCAATATCGACCGTGTCGGCAAACGCCAGCGTTACGCTCAAAAAAAAGAAAAAACACAGACAAAAAAAACGTAAACCCATTGAATCCTCCCGGGGCAGTCAGCCTGAGTACATTAAAATTCAGGCATTGTTTGTTAAAAAAATACTGAATAGCGATGATAATATGTAACATTTGTGGCCTTCCGTCCAGACTCAAATCGTTTACAAAAAACGATAAAGGTTTTTAATTTGCTGTTCGCCTCATCATTGCCAGTCAGGTGCATTCTAGGAAGGAATATATCAGTATAGACTTTAAAGCCTTGGATCTTCTGCCGAGACAAAGGATAAAACTTACAACCCTATCAACATGTTTTCAGATGCGCCCGGCTCAACCGTATTTCCAACCGTCCGGCCAACCAGGAACAGCTGTAAGTCAGGATAAAATAGAGTAACGTAACCGTTATCCAGACCTCAAAAGTCAGGTAGGTGGCCGCCATCAGCTCCATTCCCTGAAAGGTCAATTCTTGAATCGAAATAACCGATACAATCGCCGAATCCTTGATCGTTGAGATCGCCTGCCCAGCTAATGGTGGGATCATGCGCTGAAAAGCCTGTGGAAGAATAACCTCCCGGAGTAACTGCCAACGCCGCATTCCCAAAGCTCGGCCAGCTTCCCACTGATCGGTCTCGATACTGTTAATTCCAGCACGAACAATTTCACCAATGTATGCCCCTTCAAACAAGGCCAGTGTCATCACTGCTGCTAAAAACGCTTCTAATTGATCAGGAGGAGCAATCAGCCATAAAGATAGTTTTTTCCCCCACTCTGGAGCCAGTGCAATCCGCTCAGCAATATGAAGCAGGGGAAGAATCTGGTCACTGATAAAAAAGTAAAAGATAAAAACCAAAACCAGCGGTGGCAGATTGCGCAATAAAGTGACATAAGTTCCACCGACCAAACGGTTCAACAAATGCAGACTAGTCCGCAGCAATCCCGCAAGCAAGCCAATCGGCAGTGCTAACAGCAAACTCCAGAAGCTTAAACGAATTGTCGTCAATAACCCCTGAACAAGCAGGTTCGGCACCCACCCTTCAACCGGATCATGGCGCATCAGGTACTGAGGGATAACCTGCCAGTTCCACCGATATTCCAGACCGGTATTGATCCGATATCCAAGATAAGCAAAGGCACTGAGCAACAGTAGCAACAATACTGTATCAAGTTGTCCCCAACGGGATCGACGGTACGGCAACAAAGGTTAAGCTCCTCGTTTTCAAATCTCCCCAGCCCCTCTTTGCCAAAGAAGGGGATTTAACCCTCCCCCTTTGACAAAGGGAGAGGGAGAGGATTTATTACAATAGATTCAGCACATACAATTTTCTAACCGGACACTTCTGACTGATTTTATGATAACCAGATCACTCGACCTGGCTTTTCCAATCCTGCGTGGTAAACCAGTAATTGTAGTGGTCTTGTAACCAACCATCTGCATTTTTTACCCGAATCCAATTATTCAGAAAATTCAGAAAATCAATATCCCCTTTGCGAATGGCAAACCCGATTGGTTCTTTCGTAAAAGTTTTGCCTGCCAACGGTAAAAATAGTTTACCAGAGTATTTCAGAGCCTGAAATTCAGGAAATGGCTGTGACGAAACCATTGCAGCAGCACGCTTGTTAAGAACTTCTTGAAGCGCCTGCCCTTCATCATCAAACAAACGAAGTTTAGCTTTTGGCAGATACTTTTTTGCCGCCGTGGCAGCGGTTGTTCCAATTCTTGCAACTATCGTCACATCAGGCTTATTGAATGCTTCCAGACCAGCACTTCCGGCAGCAAGCTTGCTACTTGCGACAATTGACATGCCGGAAAACTCATAGGGATCACTGAAATTGACTTTAAGGTTCCGCCCTGGAGTAATTCCCATTCCACCAATAATAATGTCAAACTTGCCAGTCAGCAGAGCCGGGATAATTCCCGACCACTTAGTTGGGATAAAGACAGCTTCAACTCCCATATCTTCAGCCAATTGTTTGGCCACTTCAATTTCATACCCGGTGTAACCACCTTTTTTATCTTTCATCGCCCAAGGAACAAAGGTTGAAAACCCAATCCGCAGTTTATTCTTGGAAATAACCTGTTCGAGAGTCCCTTCTTTTATCAAATTCTGACGTACATTTTCCGCCCAGAGCGGGGAAACCAGAACCGTCAATACCAACAATAAAACCAAAACAACCTGCTTTTTCATAATCTTCTCCTGTTAGATTACTAGTTCACTTGATCAGAAAGTCGATATTCCAAGTATTTTACCAGAATTGACAGTATCATGGTCACAACCAGATAGATTAGTGCGACCACAAACCAAATTTCAAAAGTCAAAAATGTTTCAGCAATAATCTGCTGCCCCTGCATGGTCAAATCATAGATTGCAATTGTAGAAACTAAAGCAGAATCCTTAACCAGTGAAATTCCTTGACTGGTCAAAGGTGGTATCATCTGCCGCAGAGCTTGAGGAAGAATAATATAGCGATAGCTCTGTCCGTTTGACATCCCCAACGAGGCAGAAGCCTCCCATTGCCCAGAAGGGATTGCTAAAATTCCAGCGCGAATAATTTCTGCGGCATAAGCACCTTCAAACAAACTAAGAGCCACAACTGCTGATGTAAATCGACCTAAATCAAGAATTGGTGCAAAGACAAAGTAAATAATAAAGATTTGTATGAGTAGCGGAGTGTTCCGAATAAGCTCGAGATAGACCCTCGAAATTCCTCGTGCCATCGGGCTCGTTGAAAGCCGCATCAACGCAGAAACCAGTCCGATAGTCATCGCCAGGCACAGGCTGACCAAGGTGATCCCCAACGTCAGCCATAAGCCCTGTAATAATGGCCCAAACTGCCAACCATCAGCAGAACTTTGGAACAGATAACGAGTAACTCTATTCCACTGCCAGTTGTAACCAAGGCTTTCTGCACCCTGTATTAAGCCAAGATAGCAGCCAGCCAGCAATAACAAAAAGGCACCCGTCTGAAGCAGGTGAGAAAAATGTATTTGTTTTATTGATCGGAGAAAAATCTGTTTGTCTCCAAACTATCTACAACATAAAAGTGGGTTTTTGTTTTACAAAGTACTTTTGATGATATTCTTCTGCTCGCCAAAATGACCCTGCTAGAGTAATTTCTGTCACAACTGGTATATCATATGTCCCTGAAGCAGCAAAAGCCACCTTTGATTCCTTAGCTTGTTGGCATTGTTCGTCACTGTAATAAAAAATGGCGGTTCGATATTGAGTTCCACTATCTACCCCCTGAAAATTCAGGCTGGTTGGATTATGGATACTCCAAAAATACTCAACCAATTGTTTATAGTTGATAATAGCCGGATCAAAATTGATATCAACCACCTCGGCATGACCCGTCTCACCGGTACAAACCATCTCATAAGTTGGATTGTCCGTCGTTCCACCCATATAGCCAACAGTTGTTTCAATCACGCCATCCAAAGTGCGAAATGCTTCTTCCACTCCCCAGAAACACCCACCAGCAAAAGTTGCTTTTTCCATTGTTCGCTCCAATTCATTCATTGTGAGATACTTTATCTTTTGCTTCAATCGATCTTATCAACGGTTTTCAACGGCAAATGTTCACCAAATCAAATAACTGTTACCGTTGAACTGTTAGTGGACATAGAAGTCATAACATCTTTATTGATTTTTGAAATGTATCCAACCCGGCAATGATACTTACCTTCTCACCCTAAAAAGAAATTTTAGAAAATAAAAATCACATCAGTTGAAACGCAAAAATATTAACAAAACCGATAAGGAAACCAAGCAAGGCACCGAACAAATTAATATATTTGAACTGTTCTTTCATCACTCCCATCAATAAGTCTTCGACCTGTAATAAATCGAGACTGTTGACTTTTTCTTCGACCATTCGTCGGACATTAAGGGTTTCGACCAACCGGGGAGCTTCTTTTTTCAACATCTCTTCAATTAACTGGCAAGTTCCACTTTCAAGCTCCTGACGTAAATCACCTGGCATTCGTGCAGACAATAGCCCGAGCGGTTTATGGTAAAGCCATTGATTACTTTGCTCAATCAGAATCGTTTCCAGCGCTGTCCGTGCCTGAGGTGAGCGAATAACATCAAGGAGCTTTGCGGTTAATTGTTCTCGACCCAGCTCCAAACCATTTTCGGGGAGAGTTCTCTTTAACAACTCAGCGAATGAACGATCTTTGAGGCGATCAACTGCTCCTTCTGTCAAGATAAGGGCGGTATCGATCGTTTTGCGAGACTGGACAGTGACAACAACTTGATCCTTGATAAACTGACGAACCCCTTCAATTTTTTCATAGGGCATTTTTTCAACATAACTAGCTAAGGAACGATCCAACAAACTATCGGCTCTTTCGCGCAATAGCTTTGCCAATTGTTGCTGGGTTTTCCCATCTTTCAGCCAGTCAGCAATTTCATCCCCGGCCTTGTCGAGAAACTCGGGAACTTTGTCGTAAATTTTATTCAGATCCATAAACCCGCTGAGGAGTCCGGCCAAGCCACCGAGTGAATCAAGGAATGAATCGATTGCCTGCTTTCCTTTTTTTACCATTCGGGTACGAAATGTCGGGTCGTAAAGCATGCCGCCAAATTTTTCTACCAGAGGGGGCATCTCTTTTTCTAACTGCGTCAACAGTAACTCGACCAGATCAGCAGGCAAAAGCTCACGCAGCGGCAAATCGCTTGCCAGCACTTGCCCAGTTTTACGATCAACATAGTTTCCAACCATTCTAGCGGTTCTGGGTGATTGGAAAAAATCTCGGTATTTACCATCCAGATGTTTCTGCGCTGCCTGGTAGCTCTCTGGAGTTAAAAAACTGGCAAGATCCCGCGCCAACAGTTGTTCCGCTTGTAGCTGCAGGTAATCATGAAATTTCCGTTCAAATTGTTCACTCTGAAGGTAGTCAAAAATCAACTTGACTATTTTCGCCTGAAAAAGTCCAATTATCTCACGAAAGCGTGGTCGCAAATGGCTTGGAACCAAAGATTCTAAAGATCCAAGCTCCCGATCTAAAAAAGAACCCAGCTTATCGGTCACGGTCAGGCGCAGTTCTCGTTGGATAGAATCCTTCGCAAAAGCACGCCCTACATCATCCGCAGTCAACAGATGTTCACCAACCATCTCTCCCATTCTAACCGCCAACTCACCCCGCTTGGCTGGAATAATCCCCGGAGTCAGAGGCACCCTGATTCCAAAGATATGCCAGGCGCGTAATGGCCGAAACAACATCCGGATAGCAATGTAGTTGGTCACATAACCAATCACCCCACCAAGTAGTGGCGGGATAAGATATGGAAGATATTGCTGATAATTCATCTTTTATCCTGATTAATACTAACCTACAACAGCAGAAATAAGCCCAAGCCCATCGGTGCTATTACGGTGGTTTAGGGCTACGGAGCAGCTGTGTTTTTTAATCTGGGGGCAGGGAACAAGTACATGTCCCCAGATTAACCTGATGTTCTTCTATACTAAAAAACTAGATGGCTAAGCAAAAATTTCATCCCCCAAGACGTAGTGATTTTTCAGGGACGAAGACATACACAAGGATGTCGAGGTCATGAAAATTGCTGCAACGCTGGAAGGCGGACTTTTCGCGATGCCATTAATTACTGATCCATGACAATATGTGAATGATCACCGATATTCATCCGCCGTGGTGAACCAATCAGGTTAACGGAATCCCCCAACAGTGAATGCTCAAGGATCAAATGACTGACAATATTGTCGGTGTTGATAATCGAGTCACTGATGACACTGTTTTCAATCACACTTCCTGCGGCAACAGAGACATTCGGCCCAATAATTGAGTTTTTAATGACAGCACCCTGCTCAATATGAACCGGTTCAATCAGAACACTATCCTGAACTTCACCATGGAGATGGTGCCGACCTTTGAGTAAAAAGCGATTCGTCTCCAACAAGGTTTCAGGCTTGCCGCAATCAAGCCATGCATCAATTTCGGGTGCTTTGAATTTATGTCCCGCAGCAATCATCCGCATAAAGACGGAAGGGAGGTAATATTCTCCCTTCACCGTTTCGCCAGCAGCAACAGTCGCCTCAATCGCTGCAATAAATCCAGCGCCATCTTTCAAGTAATAGAGACCAACCTGAGCCAAGCGGGAAATTGGAGTGTCGGGCTTTTCCACCATATCAATAATGATATCACCATCCAGAACATTGACTCCGAAACGCTGATAATCTTCAACCTCTTTTGAATAAATCAAGCCATCGGCGTTACTGCAAAGTGTTGGTATCGCAGTCAGATCAGTAACAAAAATAGTATCGTTAAAGACAACCAGTAAGTCGTCACCACTTTGAACTGACGGGGCTGCCAGAGCAACAGCGTGGGCTGGGCCAAGGCGCTCCTTCTGAATATAATAACTACATTTCAATTCGGGGAATTTTTGACTCATAAAATCGTCGATCTGCTGACCATTTTCATCAATGATAAAAATATATTCATCAACATCGATAACTTGCAGACGTTCGATGATATGCTCAAGAACAGTTTTCCCAGCAACATTGACCAGAGACTTTGCTTTTGTGTGAGTATGGGGGCGTAGGCGTGTTCCTTTTCCTGCAACCGGCAAGATAACTTTCATGTTCCCTCCTTAATCGGATATTTACTTTGTTCGTAGTTTGATTTTAGCCCGGAAAAAGCAGAATGCCGATACAGTGACCCGAGCAAATAGTCGGCTGCAAGCCCATTAACAATACCACTTATCAAGGCAAAGAGCAGAAAGAATGGCAATAACATCCAGATAGAGGGGTGACGGATAACAACCAACCAGGCAATCAGCAGCTGTCCGGTCACATGTCCTAATGCACCAAGTACAGAAACTCCCACTGGACCAATTTTGTTTTGCCAGAGCCTGTATCCAAAGCTCATAAGAATATTAGCAACAATGCCACCACCCAGAGATAATAGAAAACCCGGTGAGAACAAACTCCCCAAGAACAAGCTACCGATTAAAATTCTGGAAATGCTGACAATCCAGAGAGCCTGGATGCCGTAGCTAAATAGTGCCGTCAGAGCAAGAATATTTGCCAGTCCAATTCGAAACCAAGGTATCGGATTCGGCAATAAGACTTCAACCGTATGTAAAGCAACAGCCAGAGCAACAAACAAAGCGAGAAAAACCCTGCGACGCACCTGTTCCAGCTCCAGAGGATCAACGGCTGATGAAGTCATATTCCGCATCTTCTCCATCACTGTCTCCCTCGATAGTAATCACCAACTGATTTGGCACACAGGCAAGCAGATCCCCTGTATGTCTCGCTTCACCCATGTGAATGCAAACTTTCTGTGAGCAAGGAGAACTGATAACCCGCGCCGCACCATTTTTGATCTGCAAAACAGTTATTCCGAGGGGACCATCTAATTCTACTCGCTGATCTTTATCCAAAGGAGCAACAAAAACAATCCGGTCATCAGAACTGACAACGACACGGGCTCCAGCACCCTGGCTTAGTGGCAATAGAAAAGAGAGGGCAACAAGAACTGTCACAACGATCAGCAGCTTACAATCAAAAGGGGTTAATCTTGCCACCCAACCAATAGCTTTCATCGATCAACCACCATATGGCACTCCCACAAAAGAATAGGCAGATTCGTGCTCTAAACTTCAGCTTTACCTTTCTAAGGGATATTCCAGTAATAACTTAAAAACACGATGGCTAAGCAAAAATTCCGTCCCCCAAGGCGTAGTGATTTGTCAGGGACGAAGACATTCACAAGGATGTCAAGGTCATGAAAAATTGCCACAACGCTGGAGATCGTAATTTCCGCGACGCCATCAGTCTTCGATGATTTCACCGATCAGATCATATTCGGAGGAATCGGTAATCTTCAACTGCACATATTCACCAACATCGGCCACCCCGGAGGTAATCAGATATTGTCCATCAATATCGGGAGCCTGTCTGGCACTACGTCCCTTCAATAACAGGTCAGTCTCTTCACTGTAACCTTCAACCAGAACCTGCTCTATATGACCAACCAGAGAGCGGTTTTTGTTGAAGGAAACTCGAGCTTGAGCTTTCATCAGTTTTTTCAAACGACTTTTTTTCGTTCGTGCCGGAACCTGTTCTGGTAATGCTGCTGCCACAGTTCCCTCTTCACGGGAATAGTGAAAAACTCCAACCCGTTCAAAATGACCTTCTTCTACATATTTAAGCAGCTTGTCAAACTGTTCGTGAGTTTCACCGGGAAAACCAACTATAAATGATGTGCGCAGAGTCAGATCAGGAATTCTGTCACGTAAGCGTTGCAGCAAGTCGCGGGTTTGTTGCTCATTCAGATGACGGTTCATTTGCGTCAGGATCTGATCATCAATATGTTGCAGTGGCAAGTCCAGATACTTACAAATTTTCTCTTCCGTCGCAATCAGCTCAATTAGCTCAGATGAAACACCGTCTGGATAAGCATAAAGAAGTCGAATCCAGACAATTCCATCCACCTTAACCAGCTCTTTTAATAATTTTTCAAGTGTTGCCCCATCATTACGATCAGCCCCATAGTCAGTAATATCCTGAGCGATCAAAATAATTTCAGTTACCCCTTGCCCTGCCAGATTGTTAACTTCCTGTACAACTGACGTAATACTCCGTGAACGAAGTTTCCCGCGTAATTGGGGGATAATACAATAGGAACAGTGGTTAGAACAGCCTTCAGCAATCTTGACATAACTGCTGTAGGTTGGTGACGAATTGACCCGGGGTGTTTCATGATCATATAGATAATCGGGGTTGCCGATTTTCTGAGTAGGAACTGAATCTTGTAACTGTTGCTCTATTAACTCAACAATTTGTGCCCCTTCTGCGGTTCCTATAAACAAATCAACTTCTGGCAATTGTTCCTTTAAAACATCCTGGTAACGTTGCGGCAGACAACCGGCAACAACCAGCAATTTACAATTCCCCTGCTCTTTATAATCACTCACCTCCAGAATCGTATCGACCGATTCTTCCTTCGCATCGTTGATGAAAGCACAGGTATTGACAATAATAATATCGGCCTGACTTTCATCGAGAATAATCTCATAACGATCCAGCGGTAAATGGCCAAGCATAACCTCAGAATCAACCAGATTTTTCGGGCAACCAAGGCTGACCAAACTAACTTTTAATTTATCCACGTATTCATTTCCTGATTAGCAACGTAACTTCTGTTAAGCCTTCTCCCCAAGAAAGAAGGTGGCCGCAGGCCTAGCTCTAAGACCTCATATTTTCAAATTGAAGTTCGATATCTAAGTCTTTCCCTTTTAATAACTGCATCACTTCTTGCAAATCATCAATTTTCTTGCTAGTTACCCGAACTTGATCGTCCATAATTTGTGCTTGTACTTTCAGTTTGGTATCTTTTATCAGCTTAACAATTTCCTTACCTTTTTCTTTACTGATCCCTTGGACAATTGTCGCTTTAACCCGCACCGCACCAGCTGATGCTGACTCCTCTTTGCCGTAATTAAAACATTTAGGAGAGACCTTACGGCGTACTAATTTGGCAATCAGGATATCTTTAATTGCCTGCAGCTTATAATCATCGGCGGCAAGAATATTCAGGTGCTCTTTATCCACTGTGACTTCATTTGTTGTCCCTTTAAAGTCATAACGCTGGGAAATTTCCTTAATCGCCTGATTGACAGCATTATCAACTTCCTGAAAATCAACCTTCGAAACAATATCAAAACTGGGCATGACTTTTCTCCTTAGCAACTTATATTGGCTTAACCGAATCAGTTAAAATGAATAAAGCTCACAGAAACGAAGACTTATAACACAAAACCGTTCCGCGATAAAAGCAACGGAACGGTTATCATGTAAAAAACCAGCTATCACAATGGCTGATCCATCGATTAGAAGCCTAGCTGCTCGCCGGGATCGACCAATTCGACTCCATCTGGTCGTTTAAAAGTAAATAATTGACCTGCAAGCTTCTGGTTCACCTGGACATCACGAAACTCAATCGCAGTACGATTCCCGTTTGGGTCGGTGACAAGAGTTGACATAATCGGGAAAACATCACCGGTCTTTCCCTTTTTCAACCACATATTAACGGCTGCTTCACTGATAACAACTTCAATCTGCTGGATAAGCTGAGATTCTTTGCGTGGTATCAAGTGCAACTGATAACCACCTTCTGCAACTATTCGTGGAGAACCCCAGCTAATTGAAAAATCTTGCGACAAATTGCCGAGACCACTAAGAAAAGTTACCGGATTTTCCCCTTGTTGGGCACTTATCTTACTGATATCACTTTCTATAACTTGCCGGTTTTCAGGGATATAAACCCACATCGTTTTGCCATCCGAAATTATCTCCTGAACACTGGGTTGATGGTATTCCCAACGAAATCTTGCCAATGATGAGTCTTCTTTTAGTGATGTTATAAATTTAAAATAAACCGCCCCTTGCCCATGTTGAGTTCGGCCAATAGAGGAAATATGGGACTCCTGAAAAAAATCGGCACTGAAATCATGAATCTGCTCTGAACTTTTTGTTTGGCCCTTGAACGGAGTTTCCAATGCGGCGACAACATCGTTCAACGGAATCTCTGCTGCCTCGACAATAGCCAGAGTAAACAGCGACAAGAACAGGCTTAAAACCAGCCTTTTTAGCATGGGATATCTCCTACTTAATTGGGAACAGGAAACGGTAAGTCTAGCAGATTTCAACAGACGGGGATAGCATTGCTCACTGAAAATATTAAGCAAAACGGAGAACTCAGATCTAGAAATATCAAGGGGCGATTTTTTTTCTAGCCATCTTTTCTGCCTCAATAAAAACCCGCTTAACTCTTGGAAATCGAGCTTTGATCTGTAGATCCAGCGCAGCTACTTGATCTTCAACTCTATCAGCAGAAATATTATCAACAAAATCGGCACTCAGTGTCACCAGGATAAAGTCTGGTCCCATATGCATCGTCAGGATTTCATTGACATCCTCGATAACTGTACTTTCTTGAACAATCTCACGAATCCCTTGCACAATCTGTGGCTCAGCACTCTCACCAATCAGCAAGCCCTTGGTTTCACGAGCCAGCCAGATTGCAGTCCCGATCAGGATAAAACCAATCAAGATAGAGGCACTACCATCAAAGTAGACATTTCCAGTTATCTGGGTCAGAGCAACACCAATCAAAGCAACAAATAAACCAAGCATTGCTGCAGAATCTTCAAAAAGAACAACCAGGACAGAGGGATCTTTTGTTTGATTTATCGCATCAATATAGCCATTTTCGCCTTTAGTTCGTCTAAATTCACGCAAAGCCAAAAACCATGCAGTTCCCTCAAAGACAATCGCCAATCCCAGGACAAGATAATTGATCAAGGGATTTGTTGTCGGCTGGGGGTGCAAGAGGTGATGGATCCCTTCGTAAACAGAGATGCCACCGCCCAAAGCAAAGATAAGGATAGCAACAATAAAGCTCCAGAAATAGATTTCTTTACCGTGGCCAAAGGGAAAGTCTTTGCCCGCTGGCTTCTTCGCCCTTTTCATCCCATAGAGCAGCAAGCCCTGATTACCTGTATCTACCAGAGAGTGGATCGCTTCAGAGAGCATTGCCGAGCTACCAGTTATCGTAGCAGCAACAAATTTGGTGATTGCAATCAGTGTATTGCCGACAAGTGCAGCAAAAATAATTTTTTTAGATCCGGAAGCCATCGCTTTTATCTCTCAACTGAATCGTCTGGAAATTTTGCAATAGAGCTCATTTTCTACCCTCTGCGCCGTTCGAATAATGACTGCAAGTCAAGCAGAAAAATTATTTGCCCATCCCCCAAAATTGTTCCACCACTACAACCACGAACTTGGTCGAAGGGAGCGGGCAAGCGCTGTACAAAAACTTCACGTTGTCCAACAAGTCGATCAACCACTAATCCAATTTTACGCCCCATCACCTCAGTAATCACCAGAGGAATGGTATCAAGAGGGGCTCCTTGTGGTAATTTCAGAATTTTCCGTAACGATAACATCGGCAGGTGTTCGTCCTGATAATGAACCATCAACTGCTTCCCACTGCTTTGAACTTCTTCAGGAGAAATTTCAACTGTTTGCACAACTCGGGTAATCGGCATTGCCATTCTGCTGCCATCACATTCGACAATTAATACCCGGATAATTGCCAGAGACAGCGGCAATTTCAGGGTGATTTTTGTGCCTTCGCCCAGAACTGAATCTATCAACAAAATGCCACCAACCTGTTCTACTACTGTCTTGACGACATCCATCCCAACACCACGACCAGAGGTTTCACTCACCTCCTCAGCAGTAGAAAACCCAGGCTGGCAAATCATTTGAAATAGATCATAATCACGGATGGACTTTGACTGAGTTTGGGTCAGCAAACCTTGTTCCAATGCCTGTTGACGAATCTTTTCTGGATCAATGCCGCGACCATCATCTGCAACTTGTACCAGCACCTGATCTCGCTCCCGCCAAGCTTTGACAAAAATTGCCCCGCTCTGTTCGATGCCATGATCAACTGCATTACGAACCATATGAACAAGAGGGTCCGTCAGCTCTTCGACAATCGCTCGATCCAGCTCAATCTCCGCCCCTTCAACTTGAAATTTAATTTCTTTACCATGACTACGAGAAAGGTCGTGAACTGTTCTCGACAGACGTCCAACTAAGCCTTCGAGAGAGACCATTCGCACCTGTAAAACCTGATGGTGTAGATTTTTTACCAACCGGGCTAGTTGCCCAATTCCATCATCCAGTTCTTTCCAATTGCGTTCCTTAAGGACATTTTGTAACTGGTTGCGGTTGGTAATTAATTCTCCGGTTAGATTGATGAAATGATCCAGGAGTTCGGTACTGACCCGCACAGTTTTCCCTGAAGAAGGTTTTTTAAGCGATGTTTCTTTTTCCTCCTCTTTTTCATCAGGAAAGGAAATTTCTTGTAATTCACTATACTTTAGCAGTTCTTGGTGGAGTTCATCCTGTGAGGCATCACTCTCAAGACGTACTAACAATTGATCAGGATCGCCGCCCTGAATAAGATCTTCTGCAGAGGGTATCGATTCAAGGATCGTCCCTATATCGGCCAATCGTTTTAATAGCACCAGAAATCGAGGGCCCGGTGCAATAACGGTCTCTCGCAACCGTAATTGAATGAGTTGCCCGTGGCTGTGCCCCGTCAGATCTAAAGCTTTTCCCTCCACCGGAGAACTGACTTCTGATTCCCCTTCTTTTGGAATCGTCGCAATAAAATTGTCAACATTCCGTTCTGGCTGTTCATTTCGAATATCGCTCAGCAATAATTCCAGCAGGTCAGCTGCCTCAAGAAGCCAGTCGATTTCAACGCCACTGATCCGTCCGAGGTGGCGGCAAACATCCAGACGTTCTTCCAGATGATGCGCCAATCTTGCCGTCTCAGCATGTTCCATGGTTGCTGCCATCCCCTTAATTGAATGGGCTTCACGAAACAGAGCATCAATTCCATCCCGATCCTCAGGATCAGAGTCAAGTTGAATTAAAATATCAACCATCATCTGCAGATGTTCAGCTGCCTCAACCAGAAACATTTCTGTAAATTTAGAAACATCCATTAACGTTGACCTGCCTGAAAATTTATTCTCATTGCTTTACTCATAAACGCTCACTGATGATTAAATAAAAATTTCGACCTTCAAGGCGTAGCGTTTTTTCAGAGAGACGGAATACATGGTATGAATCCTGATACAGCAACAACGCCGAAGGTTGGAGTTTTCAAAACGCCATCACGACTCGTTCAACCACCTCAAGAACCTGAACACTCTGAAACGGCTTAACAATAAAATCCTTTGCTCCGGCGTTGATCGCATCCAAAATCATTTTTTTCTGTCCCAAGGCGCTACAAACCACAATTCGAGCTGCTGAATCATCGTTCAAGATTACCTTTAAAGCATCAATCCCCCCCATTTCGGGCATCACAAGATCCATGGTCACCAAATCGGGCTGATAGGCCTGATACTCAGTAATTGCCTGTTCGCCATTTTCGGCTTCTGCAACAACCTGCCACCCTGCCTCCACAAAAATGTCGCGCAGCATAGTCCGCATAAACAGAGCATCATCAACTATCAGTACTCGTTTTGACAATTCAGCCTCCCGTTTGAGCACAAAGGGATTCAAGATTTATCTGTAGTTGATCAAGGTCAAACAAACTGATCATTTCTCCCCCACAATTAATAACATCCCTGATATAATTTCGTTCTGCATAGTTCTGCATTTGATTTGTCTGATTTATTTCGATATTGATAATTGCCCTAACTTGATCCACCCCCAATGCAACTGGTCCCCACTTATTAACCAGAACAATCAAACGCTGACCAAGCTTGCCGGTGGGAAAATCAAGTAACACCGCCAGGTCAATCACAGGAACAATCCGCCCATGAAAACCAATGGCTCCTGCAACAACTTTGGGAGAACCGGGGAAATCATAAATTGTCTGATTTTCAACAACCTCTTGAACCTCGACTAACTCCAGAGCATAGTTTTCATATCCGACCCTGAATGGCAACAGTTGCTTCATAGTTGCTCTTGCTCTGGATTGACGCCAAGATTGAAGCGACTGACCGAGGTCAAAAGTTCCTCTGCCAAATGAGAAAGCCGCTGTGAAGCAAAGGTCATCTCTTCCATGGATGCAGTTTGCTCCTCAGTTGCAGCAGAGACTTCTTCGGTTGAAGCGGCATTATCTTCAGCAACCCGGGAAATTTCTTCAATAGCAGAGACAATTGCTTGAGCGCCTGAACTCTGTTTTTCGGTCAAATCACGAATACTGACAGATTTTACCTGCGCCGCTTCTGCTTTGTCGATAATTGCCTTAAATGCGCAATTGGTAATATCGACCGCTTCCCGACCTGCATCAATAGACTTGACGCTCTCTGCCATAGAAAGCTGTACCTTCAGACTCTGGTCACGGGTTTGCTCAATCATTCGGGTAATCTCTCCCGCCGAGATACTGGTACTATCAGCCAACTTGCTGACTTCCTCAGCGACAACAGCAAAGCCATGGCCATATTCTCCCGCCCGTGCCGCTTCGATAGTCGCATTCAGGGCAAGTAGATTGGTTTTTTGAGCAATCCCGGTAATCACATCAATAATCGCCCCGATTTTTTGTACTTGCTCGCTGAAGGAGACAAACATTTCACCGTTTTCTTCAATCTGACTAAGCACCTGCTTTAGATTTGCCAGTGCAGTTGCTGTCATCTCCTCACCCTGACGAGCCGACAAAGTGGTTTCTTCTGCAGACAAAGAAAGATTGTTTGCTGAAGATGCAACCAGATCAATCTGTTCAGCCATTTCCCGAATAACCTTGGATGCACGTTCAACCATTTCAGCTTGGGTTTCTGCTCCCCGACTGATCTGCTCAATTGATCCTGCGACTTCATGGGCAGTTGCGGTCATTTCTTCGGCAGTTGTTGCCTGAGAGAGAGAGAGTTCATTCACATTGAGCGAGCTAGTCCGAATCTGCCCGACCAGATTGCGCAAACTGGCAACCACCAGGTTCAAAGAGTTGGAAAGATCCTCAGTTTCATCAGAAAACAGCCCTTTGCGTAAGCGCACTTTTCGGCTAAGGTCGCCATTACTCAGACGCTCCGCCCCTTCATTCAAGATCTTGAAATTTGCTGCAAATGCCTTGGAAAAGATCCAGCCAAAAATCAGACCAACCAACAAAGCACCGACAATAGTAATCCATTGATGTGTCCATTCAGGAATATCCATTTGCGGTACCAGCAGGTTCAGTAGAACCACAGAGGCAACAACAACAATGAACCCAACAACAAATTTATAACTGATCTCAATACGCATTTTCTTCTCCTTCCACTCAATCTTTCTCCGTGAGGAAGAAAGTGGCTCCTGGCCAGATGAGGGAGAAACGTTTAGCAAATGTAGATAGAATTATTCTGTCATACTCACATTATTCACCAACAACCCGCTGATAAATCCTTTCAGCGGGATCGATACAAATAAATAGTTTACGGCATGCCAAAGCCATTGTTTCAGCTCTTCCCAAAACCAGATATCCTCCCGGCAATATCGCAGCAGCAAGGATTTCCATAATCTGTTGCTGCTGTTCTCGAGAAAAATAGATGAGTAAATTCCGGCATAAAACCAGGTTCGCCCGATAAAAAGGTTGGTCAGTGAGAATATCATGGCGAAAAAATTGAACTCGCTCCCGAATTTCTTCAATCAACTGGTAATGCTGACCTTCTTGACAGAAAAAATCGGCGAGCATCGCACTCGAAACCCCCTGCACTCGCTCAGAGGGAAAAACCCCACGTTTAGCTCGCGTTAAGGCTTCCGGGCTCAGATCTGTTCCTATAATTGACAGCAAATCCCCCTTGCATTGCTGCTTTTGACAGATCAAGGCAAGAGAATAGGGCTCTTCACCATTAGCACAACCAACACTCCAGATTCTAAACTTACTGTTATTGCATCGCGAAGCTGCCAGCAGTTCCGGCAATATTTTTTTTTCCAAAACCTGAAAAACACTCTCATTGCGAAAAAACTGTGAGACATGGATACTCAGCGCTGCCAGAAGTTGCTCCTGTTCGTCAACATTTTCCCGCAGTAATTCAATGTAAGCGATTGGATCATTATAGCCAACTGATCTGATCCGGGCTGCCAGGCGACGCTTAATACATAAAACCTTATAGCCTTCCAAATGGAAGTTCTGCTTCTCATGTAAAATTTCCGCGATCTGCCAATAAACTGTATCTTGCAAATCACTCCCCACAAAAGGAGGCGGGTTCCGACTCATTTCTTCCCCTGAAGATTCAACAGTCCGACCTGTTTGAAAACCAGCTACGGTCAAATCGCTATCGTTTTCAGGCAAAATGATCGAATCCGTCACGCTGGCACTGATATAGCTCACCATTGCTCTGGTGGATACGCAATCCCAGTTCTTGATTGATAACCCCAATTCGGGTCACAGAATCAATCTGCTCGGCCAGATCTTTCAAGGGTGAAGTAAAAATTAACTCATAGTCCTCTCCCCCGGAAAGAGCCAGATCAATCAGTTGCGAATCTTTGCCTAGTGCGTCCTGAAATGATTTTGACAGGGGGATTTTCTCCAGAGCAAGGTCAGCTCCAACCTCGGAGGCCGCCAGAATATGACCAAGATCAGCTAACAAACCATCAGAAATATCAAGCATTGCCGTTGCTAACTGTCGCTTTGAGAGCTCCTGCCCTAAAGCAACCCGTGGGCTGGGGGTATGAAATCGCTCCGCCAGATAGCTATCCGGCTGTTGACCATTTTGTAACAAATCAAGGGCAAGGGCACTATCACCCAGATATCCTGAAACGTAGACAGCATCTCCATAACTGGCACCCTGACGGCAAATAGCCTCATCAGTTGCTACAATCCCCTGAACTGTCACAGAAATCATCAATGGCCCGAGAGAAGCACAGCTATCACCACCCGCAAGGACAGCACCATACAGCTTGGCCTCTTCCAGAAATCCAGAAACAAATGCTTCAATCTCATCATCGTTAATGTTTTTGGGTCGACCAATCCCCAGAAATAGAGATTGAGGAGTTCCACCCATAGCGGCAATATCACTGATATTGACAGCCACACATTTACGACCCAGATCGAACATACTGGTCCATTCCCGTTTGAAGTGGATTCCTTCGATCAAGAGATCAGTGCTGGTCAACAAATCCTGATCTGCCTGCTGCGGCTGGATAGAACAATCATCACCAATCCCCAACGAAAGATGACCACCACTCCCCGCCTTCTGCTTGATCCAGCGGATTAATTCAAACTCTTCATTATTTCTTTTTTTATTAGCTAGCACTAAACTCACCAAAGGTTAATTTTTATTTGTTAATTATTATTTTTCTTTCACTTTATGTCAAGGAAAGCCGCTCTTCAAACAAAAAAAAGAGCCCTCAACGTCTGCTGAAGGCTCTTTTTTATTCAATCCAGGTTAAAGGTTTGGTTAATTAAACCTTTGGCCCTGCTTGGGTAAAATCAAAATCGTCACTATCAGTCATATATTTCTTAAAATTATTCACAAACATTCCTGCCAACTTGTTAGCTGTCTGGTCAAAGTTATCTTTATCTGGCCACGCATTACGTGGATTCAACAGCTCGGTATCAACACCGGCCAACTCTTTTGGAATATTTAACTTAAAGAAGCGAGTTTGTTCAAATTCGCAATTTTTGATACTACCATCAAGAATCGCGTTGACACAGGAACGGGTCGCTTTGATGCTCATCCGCTGACCAACACCATAGCCACCACCAGCCCAGCCAGTATTTACCAGATAGGCGTTGACATTGTACTTATCCATCTTTTCACCCAACAGTTTGGCATAGGCAGTTGGATGCAACGGCAGGAACGCCTCACCGAAACAAGCAGAAAACGCAGCCTGAGGCTCCGTAATTCCACGCTCAGTTCCTGCAACTTTAGCGGTATACCCGGAGAGAAAGTAATACATTGCCTGCTCTTTGGTCAATTTGGAGACGGGAGGTAGCACGCCAAAAGCATCACAAGTGAGGAAAATAATATTTTCAGGATGTCCTGCCATCAAAGTTGGCTCATGATTCTCAATATGATCAATCGGGTAAGAGACCCGAGTGTTTTCTGTCTTGGAACTATCAGTGTAATCAATGATCCCATCTTCGTTGTAAACTACGTTTTCCAGCAGGGCATCACGTTTGATTGCGTTAAAAATCTCTGGCTCACTTTCGGCAGACAAGTCGATAGTTTTTGCGTAGCAGCCACCTTCAAAATTAAAGATACCATCGTCATCCCAACCGTGCTCATCATCCCCGATCAGCTTACGAGCAGCATCCGTTGACAAGGTGGTTTTACCGGTGCCAGACAAACCAAAAAACAAACAGACATCGCCATCTTTACCTACGTTAGCACTACAATGCATAGAAAGGATTTTTTCCAGTGGCATCCAGTAGTTCATCATGGTGAAGATACCTTTTTTCATCTCACCGCCGTACCAGGAGCCACCAATAATCGCGACATTCTTCTCAATATTAAAAATGACAAAAACCTCGGAATTCAGGCCATGCTTTTCCCAATATTTATTGCTGATACTGGCTGCGTTGTAAACGGTGAAGTCTGGTGAAAAACCCTCCAGTTGAGCCTCATCAGGGCGAATAAACATGTTCTTGATAAAATGAGACTGCCAGGCGATTTCAGTAACAAACCGAATTTTACGAGTCGTTTGAGGATTTGCTCCGGTAAAGCCATCGGCAACGTAAATATCCTTGCCAGACAGATAATCGACAACTTCAGCATGCAGTTCATCAAAAATTTCTTCGGAAACGGGCTGGTTGATATTGCCCCAGGCAATGTTCCCTTGAGACGGATCCTGCTGCACAAAATATTTATCCTTGGGGGAACGGCCTGTAAACTTACCGGTATCGACCATCATGGTTCCATTAGCCGAAAGCGCTCCCTCATTATTTTTTGTTTCATGCTCAAACAGTTCATCATAACCAAGGTTATGATAAACCTTACCGACACTCTTCAGTCCCAATCCCGCTGCGGTCACATCACTCATCTGCGTTTCCCCATTTCTGTTTGGTGTTTTTTGATAACTTGATAAATATAAAAACTTGAAATTTCATATATATAGCGACCTCTCCGGCCGTTAAACGGCCGAACTATAGCCTAAACATTCCTTTTAGACAACCTTTACAATAGTAAAATGTGACCTTTTGAATATTTTTCCCCGCCCAGCCTACGCCCTTCTTGTATCTAAAACTCGCCTTACAGTCTGTACCAGTTCCGGTAAATTCAATGGCTTCATACAAAAGGCGCTGATTCCAAGTTTTTTAGCTTCATCCTTATCAATTTTATTGCTGAATCCGGTACAAAGGATGGTCACTAAATCAGGTCTCACCTTCAGCAATTCCTGGATCAAATCTTTGCCACTAAGGTCGGGCATGGTCTGATCGGTAATGACAAGGTCAAAGCGGTTCGGATCAGCATTGAATAACTTCAAAACCTCTATACTGCTGGTCATGGCAGTTACCTGATACCCTGCTTCAGATAACATCATTTCTCCCAAATGAGAGAGCATTTCATCATCATCAAGGAAGAGAATTCTTTCTGTGCCGCGGGGCAATTCCCGATTAGCTGAAGTCAGCTCTGCGGTTTGAGGTTGTTCACTAACCGGGAAAAAAAGATCAAAAGTGGTTCCCTTATTCAGGTTGCTTGAAACTTTGATCAGTCCGCCATGTTGGTTCATGATTCCCTGTACTGTGGCGAGCCCCATACCGGTTCCTTCATCAACTTCTTTGGTGGTAAAGAAGGGATCGAAAATTTTATCCACTGTTTCAGGGGACATGCCAGAGCCATCATCCTGAACGCTGAGCTTGGCATAGCATCCGGGCAAACATTCATACTGGGCAGGAATATCGTGATATTGTAGCTGAACAGTTTCGAGTGATACCCTTAGCTCACCTTTTTCATCCATGGCATGCATAGCATTATTACAGAGGTTAATCAGTGCTTCCTGAACCTGAGAGGCATCGGCATTAATGGTGGTATCACGGCTGTTCTCGTTGATATCCTGTAATAAATCAATTGTAGTTGGAGTCGTCGAGTGCAATAAATTGAGGGTTTCTTCAATCAACAGTGGCAGCTGTGTGGGGGTTTTATCGTGCCCCCCTTCTCGGCTATAGGTTAAAATCTGCTGCACCAAATCACGAGAACGCATCACAGCTATTTTCGCATTTTTGAGATAGTCTCCTACGCCGCTATATTCGGGCAATTTAAGTTGAGTAAGTTCAACATTGCCGAGAATAATTGCCAGATTATTATTGAAGTTGTGGGCTATCCCCCCTGCCATCAAACCAATGGCTTCCATTTTATATTTTTGTCGTAGCTGGCCTTCCATTTCAACTTCATGGGTTATATCTCTCTTCACCGCTATATAATTGCTGACCCTGCCAAAAGCATCAAACACAGGCGAAATAGTCGCATTTTCGAGATAAATTTCCCCATCCTTTTTCTTATTAATAAACCGCCCTCTCCATATTTCACCATCTGTCAGTGTCTTCCATAGTTTTGGATAAATGGTTATATCCTGCAGATCACTTTTGAGGATACGCGGGTTTTTGCCAATAACTTCTTCACAAGTGTACCCAGAAATTTTTTCAAATGCAGGATTAGCATATTGTATTATGCCTTCTTTATCCGTGATGACAATTGTTTCACTGCTTTGCTCAATCGCAAGAGATAGTCTCTCCCGTTCAATCTGAGCCTGTTTACGTACCGTGATATCTCTCACTGCGATCACCTGATAGCGATCCCCTTTTATATTTCTAGATTCAACTTCAAGTGGGAAAAGGGTCCCATCTTTTCTTCTCGCAATCACCTCATAAGGAGCTACAACCTTCTTTGCAAAATTTTCCTCTATAATGCTGTGATATTCCTCTGGTATGAATAAACGATAAAGGACGTTGCCAATCATTTCCTCTCTTGAATAACCAAACATCTTTACCAGCGACTCATTGACTTCAACCGCAACACCTTCATCGTGAATCATTATGCCCTCAAAAGTAACATCTGAAAGCCTCTTGAAGCGTTCTTCACTCTTCCTTAATGCCACATCTGCCTGTTTCCGTGCAGTGATATCACGAAGCATTCCCAATTTCAAAATACTGCCATCAGATTGTTTCAGTGGCGTATCAATCAGATCATAAGTTTTATCTATCTTAGCTGAATACCATTCCCAACGGACAGTTTCCCCCCTTTGAACGTTAGTGTTTTTACACCAGAGGCAATTCTCCCTTTGGTCATGAAAATATTCGTAGCATTTCTTTCCCGTATAATCACCAAAATCATTTATCAAGACAGGATTCACATATTGGATATCAAACTCTTTATCGACAATATAGATGCCATCTTCCATTGCCCCAAAAATATCCTTCAAATTATCTCTTTCGAGAGACAAAACTTTTTCTACCTGCTCACGCTCTTCTATTTCTTGGAGAAGCTGTTTCCGTACCGCCCTTAAGCGAACATTCGATTTAGATAAAATACTGAGAAAAACAATAAGGACAGAAAAGGCTGCTACCGCTCCAACAATCCAAGGCCGGAGTCTAACCCAATCAAAAGGGCGAGATTCCTCGTAAAGGAAATTTCTGTTCATATGAAAGGTTGGTGGGATTAGGTTAATAGCAATCATGTGATGAACTATTTGTGCCCACCGAGCCAGATCCATTGCCCCAATTTCCCCTTCACCCGTCTCGATAATCTCTTTAATCGCAGCTGCTTCAAATTGCAGCTGTTGAATTGTTTTATCAGCCTGATATTTTTCTTTTATCACTGCAATAGTTTCATCAAAATGGTTCAGAGCATAATCCCAGCCTTTGAGGGATGCCTTACGGAATTCCTCAACCACTTTAGGGTTCTTCTCCAGAAACATTTCTGACGTAAAGAGAACGTCACCATAAAATTCAATGCCATAATCACTTGGATCAATAATGTTGGTTTGTTCCCCTTGAGCTTCCAATAAGTAAGGTTCATTAGTACGATAGGCATTGAATACGTCTACCTGCTCATCCAGCAATGAATTAACATCAAAATTACTTTCAATAATTTCAATATTGCCAAGCAATCCTTCTTGAGAGAGAAGAGCATAAAGAGAGGAACTACGAGGAGAAGAAAACAACATTACTTTTTTACCAGCAAGGTCGGCTGGAGTACGAATTCCAGATTCTTTAAGGCTCAGAAAAATGGCTGGGGATGAGGGGAAAATAGCAGAAATTGCGACGACGGGCTTACCTTGACTGCGACTAACAAGCAAACCAGAATCACTGATAGCAAAATCAGCTTGGCCGAAAAGGACATCATTGACAACATTTTTGTTTTTTTGGTTAGCGTCTCGAACTTCAACATCCAGCCCAGCAGAATTGTAATAACCCTTTTCTTTAGCCATATAATAGCCAGCAAACTGAAATTGGTGATGCCAAGGGAGTTGCAGAACCAGCTTTTCAGCAGCACACACAATCCCATTACCCAGAATAAAGAAACTAAGGAAAAAAGTTAGGCAAGAAATTATCCAGATCAAAAACTTCATCATGCTACCCCCACCTCGTAACAAGCTAATAATTGATTGTAGCAGGCTTTGTGGTGATTTGTTTTTACTTTAAAGCAATTTATTGAGACAGACCACAACCTCCTGCGCCTCAACAAATCGATATTGATCAATCAAATTAGTGAGTTTTTTGATGTCTCTCTCCAAGCTTTCAGGCCATTGCTTTCGTTTTATGACCAGACCAATAGCCTGACATTCTGTTGGCCGGAGTTGAGCCAATGGATCTTTAAGTTGATCGAGCAATTGAGCTATTTCGCCAAATGTCCCTAATATCTGCGTTGTAGAGTTATCCGACTCTACGGTCGTTTCCAGCAATACGGGAGAAGAGGCAAGCAGATCGGTCGATAATTCTTCTGGACACTTAAATTGCAAATAAAAACTGAATCGACTCCCCTGACCGAGCGTACTTTCCACAGCAATATCACCGCCCATCTGTTGACAAACTTTCCGGGCAATCGTTAAGCCTAAACCGGTTCCACCATAGGTGCGAGTTTTTGATCCATCACCCTGCTGGAAAGGTTTAAAAATTAGCTCCTGTTGTCCCTTAGAAATCCCGATCCCCTGGTCGCTCACGGCAAATTCCAAAGTTACAGTCTCGGTATTATGCTCAAGCAACATCAGAGACAAGATCACGTCTCCACCAGAGCTAAACTTGATTGCATTGCCTAATAATTGACTTAAAACTTGTTCCAATTGTGCAGGGAAACCACTGACTTGCTTTGGCGCTGAGGTTGTAAATTCGGTTTTTAACTCCACTCCCTGGTTCTTAGCTCGATCGTTAAAGTTCTCTTTCAGTTGATTCAGTAATTGGGTTGGCTTAAAATTCTCGACTGATGATTTATCAATTCCCCACGATTCCAAATCTGCTATCAACAAAATTTCATCGATTAAATTCAATAAGCTTTTGGCCGAAAGATTTATTTTATCAATAAAGCTCTGTTGTTGACGATTCAGCGAGCCTTCACCAAGTAGCTGCCCCAAGCCAATGATGGTATTCATCGGGGTTCGCAACTCATGGCTCATGTTCCCCAAAAATTCTGTTTTTAAACGAGAGGCTTCTTCGGCCACGGCGCGGACATGTTCACTTGCAATTTCCAGCTCGCGAGTCTGTTTCAGTTCAACTCGCAGTCTTCTCGTCATCGATTTGAGTCCGAAAAACATTAATAGTTCAATTACTACAAAAAGTAGGATTCCATAAAAAAATAAATTTCGAACATTACTATGATAGGCAGCAATATCTGAGTTTATATCCCTCCAAACAACAACCAAACCGGCATCGGGCAAACTGGAATCGGTTTCACCACGAAAATCTCGCAAAGGAAAAGAAGCAAAGCTGTAGGTATTTTCCCCAGCACGGAGAAGATGATGACCTGGATCCATCAGGACATTTGCAAAGTCATTATGAACTAAAAACTTCTCGATTTCAGACGAAGTGGTTCCTTCGACACGAAAACCTTTAATAAACTGATTATCCTCTAACAATTGATTGAGAAAATCGGGCCAAACATTGGCCTGTAAATGTTCCTGATTGAGCAACACTGTTGCATTTAACCACGGTCGGTTCTGCTGAAATATTGATAGCATATTAGAGAAAGAGGTTCCTGCTTCTAGAGCTCCAACATGAACCTTTTCACCAGTGCTGCCATCAAACGCATATATGGGCGTTACACCTCGAATCCCTGAAAAAACCCTACCTGTTTCAAAACCCATGGTGTTTTTCTGTTTTGCATTTGCGACAACAATGGTATAGCGCACGTCATCCATGCGATCACCAAACTTCTCTGGCCGATGAACCCGTAAAAAACTGTGTGATCCTGGGCCTAAATGAAAATGAAGCTGTCTGAAACCAAATTGTTTGGCCAAACTTTTCTGACTTTGCTGCACATGCTCAAACAAAGACTTTCTAACCTGATCAGCCAATTCCCCGCCAGCACCCCCACCTTCAAGCTCAACCGCATGTTTTCCCAGCAAAAATAGTTGCTGAGCTTTTTGGTCATGAGCCACATAAGTAGCAATCTGCAGCATGCGTATTTCGGTCGAATCCTGCTCAGCCTTGAAAGAATGTTCTAACTGTTCAGCACGTTTTGCAAAACCTGTCATCATCCTTTGATAATCGATTTTGGAGTAAACCCAAACGTAAAGCATTATTGAACAGAACAAAACTGCACTAAGAATCAAAAATATTTTGATGCGGATGTTCATTATTAAACTGCCCTTACCCCCTTCATGCGACCTTTGCATACCGCCTCTCTGAAAAAAACAGTGCCTGAAACAACTTAATCAGCAAACTTCAGTGCAATATCGTGAAACTGCATGTGATTTTGTGCAAAACATGCCAATACCTGTGGGTCAAAATGGTCAGGATGGGTATAACCGTCCCCTTCCAGAATTGTCCTGACCGCCTCTTCGTGGCCAAGAGCTTCTTTGTAGGGACGTTTGCTGATCAGCGCATCATACACATCGGCAATAGCCATCAAACGGGCGCAAATTGGTATCGCCTTCCCCTTGCAACCGTGTGGGTAACCCGATCCATCCCACTTTTCATGGTGAAACTCGGCAATTTCTGCGGCTACCCGCAAAAGTTCATTCTGGCCGTGAATATTTGCAGTTCGCCGAATCGCTTCACTGCCATAAAGCGTATGCTTTTCCATCGTGGAAAATTCCTCAGCCGTTAAACGAGCAGGCTTCAGTAATATGGCATCAGGGATGGCCACCTTACCAATGTCATGCAAGGGCGCTGCCTGATAGAGTATTTTTTGCATCGGCTCGTTGATCAACTGTGGAGACCTTTGGCTTAACTCTGCTGCAAGGGCACGGATATATGATTTGGTACGCAAAATATGGCTGCCCGTTTCAGGATCTCGATACTCCGCCATGATCGCCATACTGGCAATCGTTGCTTCCTGGGCATGAGCCAGCTCCTTATTTCTGAGGGCAACCTGTTCTTCGAGGTGGTCGCGATAGCCTTTCAACTCCAGTTGGGTTCGCACTCGAGCTCGGACAATGGCCGGATCAAATGGCTTTGTGATGTAATCTTCCGCACCCAGCTTCAGCCCTTTTTCCTGTTCAAAACTTTCGGTCAAAGCGGTCAGAAAGATAATTCTAATTCCACGTGTTCGAGATGAACTCTTAAGCTGCAGACAGACTTCGTAACCATCCATCCCCGGCATCATGATATCAAGCAGAATAAGGTCCGGCAAAGGATCCTGTTGTAATGCCTGCAGAGCCGATTCACCATCGATGGCAACACGCAGACCGTATTCATCTCCCAGAACAGCAATCAGGGTGTCAATATTCGAACCAGCGTCATCAACAATCATTATTTGTTTTTTTACCGTATTCATTTAGCTTCTCACCTCAAACAGAAGGTTCTGTACAAGTTCTATGGCAAGATTAAACTGGTAACGGTCGACATATTCTTCCAGCCGAACCAGCTGATCACGATACTTGTCTGACCAAGTCTTTCTCTGAATCTGTTCCAACAATTTTTTGATATCTTGTACTTGCAAACTTTCCAAGGGAGGAAGTATCTGCTCCAAAATTGCCTGCAATTCAGAGTCTGTACCATGCAATTTATCGATCTTTGTGGAAGCTTGATCCAATTCCGGCAAGTTTTGCAATGCCGTCAAAAACTGATTGTGCTGTGCAAGCATCTCTTCAAGAGCCGATAGTTTTTCACCCTTAACCAATTGCCCTTCCAGCTCTCCAGCTAATTTATATAATGCTGTCACCCCTAAACTCCCAGCAACCCCTTTCAAAGTATGGACACGACGGACAGCATCTTCTTGCTGCCTGAACTCTAGTTCTTTGTGTAACTCTGTTTCGGTCTCTGAAAATTGATCGATATATTTCTTTAACAAATTAATGTAAAGATGACGGTCTCCGGCAACCCGGTGGATTCCCGCATAGACATCAACTCCAGGCAAGGTGGCTTCCAAGTCTGCGTATTCAAAAGAATCCGTTGGAGCGACATCACCAACCCGCTGCTGTTTGTTTTCAGGCAACCAGTTTTGCAACATACCATACAGAGTTTCTAGGTTAATTGGCTTGGTCAGATGATCGTTCATACCGGCCTCCAAACTTTCAGCCCGATGCTCAGCAAAAGCATGAGCGGTCACGGCAATAATCGGCAAATCTTCGATATTCTCTTTATTGAGGGTACGAATTTCCCGCGTAGCACTCAGACCATCTAAAACCGGCATTTGCACATCCATCAGTACCAGATCAAAGGTATCAGCCTTTACCATTTCAATAGCTTCCACTCCATTTTTGGCCTCAGAAACCTCGATACTAATATTTTCCAGTAACGCGCGAGTCACCTGTCGCCCCATTTCGTTATCATCAACCAGAAGAACTTTGGTCTGTTTCCAGTGGATAGATAAATCTGTGGTTGAATCTTGTCGGTTAGGGGAAAAACCAAATGAGCTGATAATCGTCTCGAAAAGATCGGAAGGACGTACTGGTGTCAACACCAATTCAGCCAGTCCTAGGGGTTTCATCTGCAAGGAAAAATTTGCGAGGTCTGCCGGGTTCACCAATAGAAATTTTTGCATTCCAGGAAAATCACTTTTCCCCAACTGTTGCGTAAACTCCAATCCCGACATTTCTTCAAGAAACTGCCCTACCAGCACGAGCTGATAGGGTAGAAATTGTTCCTTGGCGGTATTCAACAACTTCATTGCACCACTGGCCGATGTAATTAAATCCACCTTGAACTGCATTTCTTCAAGCATCTGCGACAGAATATCGCAGCAAACCGGGCAGGAATTTGCTATCAGTACTGACGTTCCACACAGACCGGGCGCAAGTTGTAAGGGCTTCTTTTTCAAATCATTTGTAGAATCAACCTTAAAGGGTAATTCAAAGCAAAAGACACTTCCCTGCCCCAAGCGACTATCAACAAATATATGTCCACCCATCAACTGACACAGTTGCTGACTGATCGACAAACCTAAGCCGCTACCGTCCTGTTTCCGAATTGGGGTATGATCAGCCTGAACAAAGGGTTGAAATACTGTCTCCAGCTGCTCTTCACGCATCCCGATACCGGTGTCACTGACACAAAAATTAAGAATCGCCTGATCCTCAGTTTGTCCCACCACGGTCACTCGCAGAGTCACAGTCCCTTGCGGGGTGAATTTGAGCGCATTACTCAGTAGATTATTGAGAACTTGGGTTAAGCGAAGAGAATCTCCAATAAGCGTGGAAGGTATTTCCCGGCTAACATCAACATGTAATTCAACCTTACGGTCACCCTGCCTGAAAGCCAATAACTGAGACACACTGTAGAATAATTCTTCAGGGGAGAAAGAAGTCTCTTTAAGAGTCAATTTTTGACCCTCTGAGATCTTTGACAAATCAAGAACGTCTTCAACCAAAGCCAATAACTGTTCGGCGGAAAAACCAATTTTTTCTAAATAATCTTGCTGTATCTTTGAGTTTTCCATCCCCTGCAGAAGCTGGTTCATCCCGATAATAATATTGAGAGGAGTACGCAACTCATGGCTCATGTTAGCAAAAAAAACACTTCGCACTCTTGCAGTTTCTTCTGCTGCTGCGCACGCTATTTCCCGAGAATCAGCATGAATCAATAATGCTGCTTTAGCAGCAAAAGCTTCTAAACCAACTCCATCTTCTGCCGCAAAACCACCCGGACAATTAGCC
>JADGEB010000001.1 GCA_016744595.1 Desulfuromusa sp. | reverse complement strand
ATCAATGATCAAGCTGCTGTACTTGGCGTTGCAGAATATCTCAAAGAAATGGACAATGCCGATCCACCATTGGCGATCGGCACTGAATCAGTTTTCGATTATGTTTGAAGGGCGAATGCCACTACTCTGACCGGCGGGCCATTTACACAAAATACTTTACAGGCCCTAATAATCATTCAGCTAGCAACCTGTCGGACTATTTGCAGCAATAAATCAAAAACTACATTTACGTATCTAGCTGGTTAATAATTTTTTGCAATTTACCTAGTACCTGCTTAAGCTTGATCTCCCTTACAGTTGTTTCATGCGAGTGTGACTCCTTTTTTTGCAAGGCCACCTCCATTGCTTTTCTGGTTGCAGAAATCGTCTTCTCCAATTGTTCAGACAGTTCGACACCAAACTGACAAAAGTTCTCATCCAACCCGCGCCGCAATGCCCAATTGATCTGTTCGACATTTTGATTGAGCAATTTATATCCCTCTTCACGCAATCTTTTCACAGTCCTTTTTCGCCTGAACTTTTGGCTAAAAAATTTACGTGAAATACGTTGCCCAAAGGGATCCATATCCGAAATAAACAAATCATTGCTCCATCCCGACATTTCAAACATGGTATAGGAACGGCTCACAGTAGGGGCATGATAAGGGATATCAAAAAGCTCTGCAGCAATCTGCCTAACCTGTTCGATCAATCGATTACTTCTTTGCTGATGCAGAGTCAGCACTTCAGTCGCCTCAGCGCTAATAATTTCAGCAACCTTGCACATTGCCGGGGCAAAAAATACTGGCAGCTCCTGCAGCAGTGTTTCGCGTACTAAACGCTCCAACTCTTCTGTCTCCGCTATCGATCGAATATAGCTTTCCAACTGACCGATGATTTTTTCTTTAGCTTGGCTACGAACCAGCTCAACTTCCTTGGTTAAGCGGTCAGTAACCCGTTTCAGATCCCCAGACAAAATATCTTTTGCAGCCTGTTGTTCCCGTTCTACATCAGGTAATGATTGCCTGAACTGCCCAATTCTCTGTTTCAATTCTACTTCTGGTAACATCAAAGCACTTAAAGAAAGCTGTAACTGCATATTAATACTATTGAGCTGATCACAAGTTCGACGTTGCAGCGAATCATGAAGAATTTGCTGCTTTTCACGGGCAAAAAAATCGATCAAATTCTGCTCAACCTGCTGCATACCACTATTTTTCCAACCATCAGCATCACCAGCAAGACGTGCTTCTAATCCCTTGCGCGCAGACACCGGCAACACTTGTGGAACCCCATTACAAAGGGGTGACAACTGGTCGGCTAAAAACTTCAAAGAAATATTTTTCTCTTCTTCGTTAAGAAAATCGACCTTATTTAACAGAAAAAAAGTTCTTGGTAAACGTTGGTGAATCTCTTTGAGATAGTCAAGTTCGATTTCAGTAATAGGTGGGTCGGGTGAAACCAGAAAAAGTGCAGCATCACACTGCGGTAGAACCTGATAAGCCACTTTGGTGTTGTGCTTATGGGTTGAACCGATACCAGGAGTATCAATCAGAACAATGCCCTGCTTAAGCATTTCAGCTGGATGATAAACATCAACTTGTTTTACCTGATGCTGATTATTCGGATTACCCGCTTCGGTCACATATTCAGTCAAAAAATCACCCAATGATGGGCTCGACGACAAAGAATATTTAACCGGCTCTATCTCTGTATCAAAAGAAACTTGAACATCAATTTTATCAGCAGACCCAATAAATGTCGGAATTGCAGTCACAGGAAGAATATCAGTTGGTAGGAGGTTATCCCCGAGCAAAGCATTTAATAGGGTACTTTTCCCGCGTTTAAACTGCCCCAGTACAGCTAAGCGGAATTGTCCTGCAGTAAGACGATCTTGGAGGGACTCCAGTTCTCTCCTGCCATCAGAGTAATCATCATCCAAGCAATCAAGGCATTCCTGTGCTTGATTTAAGATCCCGATCAGACCAGCCTTGTTTTCAGGCTCATCCAGTTCCAACGGTTCGTACATTAATAACCCTCACTAAAAACCACAAAAAAACTCATCCCAAGATGCAAAGAGTAACATATTTCAGCAAATTTCAAAATTCACCCTAAAAGTTATACAATATCAAGAAAACAAATCACTACTCAAATAACGTTCTCCTGAATCGGGTAAAATTACGACAATATTTTTTTCTGCAAATTCTGGTTGCACGGATAATCTGGCAGCTACAGCAGTTGCCGCCCCACAAGAGATTCCTGATAGCACTCCCTCCTCCCGAGTCAAACGTCTAGCGTACTCATAGGCCTCATCATTGCTTACCTTCTCAACCCGATCAACCATACCCAGATCAAGGGTATCCGGGATAAAACCAGCACCAATCCCCTGAATTTTATGTGGGCCTGGCTGCAACATTTCGCCAGCAAGATGTTGACTAATAACTGCGCTATCCTCAGGCTCGACGGCAACAGAAAGGATTGATTTTCCCCTTATCTGCTTTATATAACGTGAAATGCCACTGATAGTTCCGCCAGTTCCAACCCCAGCAACCAGAACGTCAATTTTCCCTCCCAGGTCATCCCATATTTCTGGCCCGGTGGTTTCAACATGAATCTCAGGATTGGCAGGATTTTTAAACTGATGCAGCAACAAATACCGATCAGGATCTTCCTCTGCCATTTTCTCAGCTTCATTAACTGCCCCAGCCATTCCCTTAGCCCCAGCTGTTAAAATCAACTTTGCTCCAAATGCCATGAGAACCTTGCGTCGCTCAATACTCATCGTCTCAGGCATTGTCAAAGTCAATGGAATTCCTTTGGCAGCTGCAACAAAAGCTAGAGCAATCCCAGTATTGCCACTGGTCGGTTCCACAATCTCCATTCCATGTTTCAAGGTTCCCTTTTGTTGGGCATCCCGAATCATTGAAGCTCCAATGCGGCATTTAACCGAATAGGCTGGGTTGCGTCCCTCTATTTTACCATAGACTTTTGCCCCGCCAGGGGAAATCACCCGATTCAGTCGAACCAGAGGTGTGCGGCCAATTGAAAGGGAATTGTCAGCAAAAAACAGCGTCATTATTGTCTCCTCCGTCTTTGTAAATTAAATTCCCGATGAAATATCGGTTTAGTGAATTCATGACAGTCACGCAATCAACACGTATTTAAAAATATATGCTAACACACTATCTCAGTCAAGAAAGAGAAACACTATTTTCCTCATTATTATGGATAACTAAAAGAATAAAATAATGGAATTATCTGGGTACAGCTGAATAGAAAATATAGAGAAGAATTTAGTGGATTAAATCATCTGCATTAAAAATTAACATGTCTTGAAAGAATCAATTGCCGTGATACTTATTATTCCAATTGATACTATTTTTTCCGTAAAAATAAAATCAGGGCGCCATCCCCGCCATATTGCCTTGGTGCACGTCCCCATTCAGCAACAAATTTCTTACCTTCACCAGTCAAGAATTGTTCGACTTCATCACGTAGGATCGATATACCATTTTCGGAATGTAAACCTTTTCCTGTAATCACCAATAAAGTCTGCCAGTCCTGATGTTGCGCATTCTGGAGAAAGTGGCGCAACTTTTCTATAACATCGACACGCAGGCAACCATGCAAGTCGAGAGAAGCATCAGGAGTCAGATTGCCCTGCTTCAACTGTTTCATCCGTCGTGGTACTGCTTTCGTGACAGGTAGATCATTTTCAGGTAAATGATCATCAAAACGTACCGAAAAACCATCTATTGCCGCATAGAACAATTCCTCGTCAGTCTGATCTTCAATCTCAACCATAGACTGATCCAAAGGTGATTGACCATCAGAGAGCTTCTGTTTAGTATCGAGCTCTGGATTCAACTGTTTTACGCCGAGCATTTCCATCTCCTCGGCAAACGAACCAAAAATCTTTTTACGAGGCTGCTTCTGTTCTGGAGGCTTCTGTTCTTGTATCTCTGGGGCAGAAACAGCAAACCCCTTCAGATTCCTGAAAGGGTCACTATTAAATTCTTGTTTTTTTGGGTTGGCAGATTTTTTATTTTCAGCCATGAAGAGTCCTCAGCGTAAAACCTGCTTACGACGCCCGGTCATCGCTTTTGTTTGTTTCTTGATAATAGCACCTTGTTTTTCCAAATGAAATTGGTACCACATATCACCAAAGCCCTTCATCTTCATCTTTTTTCCAGACTCAAGAAGATCCATATTTTCCTGTAAACGTTCATCGCTGGTTTTGGCAATCCCCTTCTTCAACACTTCAACGGCTTTGCCACGTTCTCCAATACGATCCATACAAAAAGCATAGACAGCGTAAACCATAGGTTCTTTACGATTGCCCGAAACCGCCTTACCAAAGGTCTCTACCATTTTACTGGTTTTATTCTTCTTCATATAGGTGATCGCAAGCATTGACATGCTCACCCAGTTACGCACAAAACCTTTTTCTAAATAAGGAACTGCCTCTTTGAAATCTCGTTTGAGGTAGTAAATGGTTCCAATTTGCGACTGGATCTGTTGTTTGACATAGATTTGCCAAGCACCATATTTCATACCATCCAAAAGTTCTTTTACTGCCTTATCACTCCGATTTGCCATCATATCGCGCTGTGCAACTTCCATCAACGCACCAACTTTTTTCATAGTGATCCGGGTGAGCAGCATGAAAATTCCAGCAAAAACCACGGCAGAAACGGCCATAGTTATCCACATATTAGGAGTGACAAACCTCATCATCAGGGCAGATGACAAAGCTGAGCAGGCAAACGAAATCAGCATATTAAGCATCGAGATAATCCTTTTACAGATAGATAGCGGAAGAGGTTAGGCTCCAGCAGCCAGTTCATTGATTGCCCGACAGTGCTAGCATATTCAGGCGCTGAACCTTAGCAACCCACACAGAAAATGTCAAAACAAACAGAGAGCACAAATCATACTCTCTGTTTGATATTATTTGAATTTGTAGAAACAGGGGAATAGATCAACACGACAAAGTGGATTCTCTGAACGAAGCAAGATGATTAAAAATAAACAAAAACCATCAACCCTGTCGACTGGCTGAAACCATCAAGGTAAGTTTTTGTCCCGGACGGAGAATGTGCCCGTGGGAAAGTTCATTCCAACGCCGAATTTCTTCCGTAGCAACATCGAACTGACGGCCAATATCCCAGAGAGTGTCCCCGGGGACAACTTTGTAAACCAGTTTACGAGACGGTCCTTTTTTTGTTTGTTTTTTTGCCACAGCGCGCCCCCCCGCCTTTGAAACCGCAAGAACCTGACCTGGTCTAAGCAAATTACTCCACCCCAGTTTGTTCCAGACCCGCAATTCTTTCTGTGTCACATTATTGCGTCTAGCGATCGACCAAAGGCTATCCCCGCTACGAACCTTATAGGTTCTACGACGACTCCTGACATAACTGTCCTCCAAGGCATTGGCTGGAAGAGCTATAAAACCCTCCTTTAAAGGCAGAATCAGATTTTGTCCAATCTGTAAGGCCCTAGGGTTTTTAATATTATTCAACGCAATAATATCATCAACACGAATCTTATATTTTCGTGCCATAACCTGTAAAGTATCCCCTGATTTAATTTGATGACGATGATAACTAGCTCGCTGATTCTTAGGGAGCTTGGCATAGAGAGTACTAACGTGTTCAGCACTACCAAAGGGGACTCGAAGCTGATAATTGGTTATCCCAGGAGGAGTACACCAACGTTTTAATTCAGGATTCAAGTCTTTCAATTCCCGATAGCTGATGCTACAAAACTTGGCAAGTATTTCAAGATCCGTACTAGTTTCAAGAGTGACTGTTTCATAGCTAATTGGTTCATCAAAATCCAAATCAGCAAAACCGTAAGCCTCCAAATTTCTAACAATATTTAAAGAAGCCAGTAATTTCGGCAGGTAGTTTTTGGTTTCCTCTTGCAACACACGACCTTCAGTCAAAACCCAAAAGTCCCGACTACCACTTTTTCTCACTGCCTTGCGGACTTTTCCACCACCAGCATTATATGCTGCAACCGCCAAATACCAATCGCCATCAAAACGTTTATGCAAATATTTTAAATGCTTGGCTGCAGCCCGTGTAGATCTCTCAAGATCCAAACGTCCATCCTGCCACCAATCGTTATTCAAGCCGTATAAACGGCCGGTGCTTTCAATAAATTGCCAAGGCCCAGCCGCATGTGCCCAACTATAAGCTCGAACATTGAACCCAGACTCAATCATCGCCAGATACGCCAGATCCAGGGGAATCCCCTCGTCAGCAAACACCATCTGGATTTTTGGAATATAGCGCCCAGCCCTTTCAAGCCATCTTCCAAACATTTTTTTACTTGAACCACTATATCGCTTAATCAGTTTGTCAACACGAGCATGCTCACTGAGGGGAAAATCACCAGAATAGGGAAGTAATGAGTCGGTTAGCAAATATTCGTTGATTGGTTCGGGAAGTGTTTTTATGAGCGACAATTCAAATTTTTCAATATCAGGCTTACTTTTACCCGCAGCAATTGAGAGCTGTTTTTCGGAACCTTCCGGTTTTTCTTTTGAGACAATAGATTCTTTTATTGTCTGATTTTCTGGCAATATTCCGATATTTTGCATAGCTGAATTACAGCCAAAGAGAATCGGCAACAACAAAAGAGGAACATACTTAATCATTCAATAACTCCAACATACACACACCAATAAGCATTAATTCATACTAATAGGAATTTAATGGATTCTAAGAACTAAGTCAAGGAAACGTCTTCTTCTGGCCAAAATCGATGTTGCATTTCACTCAGTAATGGATTAAAGCTTTCACGACTCAAAGCAGAAACGGCGATTGCTTCGTAACGGCGGCAGATATTTGGCAGGTCTTCTGCAGAGACCTGATCAATTTTATTGAATACCAACAACCTCTGTTGGGTTCCAAGTTCCAAATCATTGAGAATTTTATCAACCGCCCTTATCTGTTCATCATAGCGGGGATTTGATAAATCAACCAGATGCAGTAGCAGGTCTGCATCTTCCAACTCTTCCAGTGTTGCTTTGAAAGCACCGATCAAACTCGGTGGCAGATCACGAATAAAACCAACGGTATCAGTGATAATCACTTCACGATCCAGCGGAAAACGTAACCGTCGAGTGGCGGTATCCAATGTAGCAAAAAGGAGATCTTCAGTTAATACATCACTCTGGGTCAGTGCGTTCAATAATGTCGATTTTCCAGCATTCGTGTAACCAACAATAGAGACAATAGGCAGCCCAGCACGAATCCGTTTCTGGCGTCGTTGCACCCGACCACGCCCAAGAGAATCCAGCTGCTTCTCCAATCGGCGGATTTTATCACGAATGCGCCTTCGATCCGTTTCCAACTTAGTCTCGCCTGGGCCACGCCCCCCAATGCCACCCATAAGGCGCGACATTGCAGTCCCTTTTCCAGACAAACGAGGAAGAATGTATTTCAGTTGTGCAAGTTCTACCTGAACTTTTCCATCCCGAGATTGTGCCCGTTTAGCAAAGATGTCGAGAATCAACTGACTTCGATCGATAACTTTCATTTCAGTGCTCTCTGAAATGGATCGAATTTGGTTCGGGGTCAGATCTTGATCAAACACCAACAGTGTCGCACGTTGCTGTAGTGCGCTGATGATAATCTCCCGTAATTTCCCTTCACCAACGAGAAACCGAGGATTTAATTTTCGCGGCCGCTGGATAACCTGATCAATCACAACAAGATTGGCAGTCCGAGCAAGTTCATCAAGCTCAGCCATGGAATCCTCAACTCTCTGACGGCTCCCCTGCCCCACAGAAATCAGCAACGCCCTTTCACGACCATCAGAAAGATCAATCGTTTCTGCAGCAACCCGCTCCATTTCCTGATCAAGGGCACGGATAAATGCAGAATAATCGAGGTCAAAATGATGGAAATCATCCAAGTCAATTAATTCAATTTGCGATTTTTGTTTTGTTGGCAGAAGATGTGAGTAAGAAAAGTGGCTCGGCAAACCATCCTCACCAACACCAATAACCGCCATCACATCCAAGCGCAGCAGTTCCAGGTCGGTTAAATCATCCCGGCTCAAGGGTTCCTGTTTTAAGTGGGTGTGAACACAACGCAATCCACGCAATCCACTCCGTCCCAAACTATATCTGCTCAGATCAGGAATCACAATCTCACGATCATCACCAACAATGACGTACTGGATAGTCCCGGAACGATCGATAATCAAACCAAGCTGCCGCTTCAACTCATGAGACAGTTCAGTCAGATAGCGCGCCAGTTCTCCCGTAATGAGTTCATCAGCAGGAATTTTACGCCGGTATATTCGCTCCAGCGCTTTAACCTGATTAGCTCTCAGTCCACTGATTTTACCTTCGATCATGAATAAATATCCAAATCAAACATTAATAAAGGCCATTACAAAATTGGGGACACGTAACAAGTACATGTCCCCAAGGTTTCATTGATTTTCAGACATTCTAACCAGCGGCAATATTGAAGCCACCATCGACATAGTGAACTTCACCGGTCACACCGGATGACAAATCAGACAACAGGTAAAGTGCTGCCTTACCTACATCTTCCTGGTTGACCAATCGCTTCAATGGAGCGCGTTCTTCAGCAACACTCAGCTTCTTTTTAAAATCGGCGATCCCTGCTGCAGCCAAAGTTTTAATCGGACCGGCAGAAAGGGCATTAACGCGGATACCTTTTTCACCCAGTTCTGTTGCCAGATAGCGAACCGACGATTCCAATGCAGCTTTAGCTACTCCCATAACATTATATGCCGGAACAGCACGTACAGAACCAAGATAGCTCATAGTAACAATGCTTCCACCTTCCGCTAAAACCGGCATGGCGCAACGAGTCATCGAGACCAAGGAATAAGCACTGACATCTAGAGCCAGACGAAACCCATCTCGGCTGGTCTGGCTAAATGGCCGTTTCAGGTCTTCACGATTGGCAAAAGCAATAGCATGAACCACAAAATCAATCTTCCCCCATTGCTTCTCCAGCTCACTGAAAACAGCAGCCATTTCCTCTTCATTCTGCACATCACAAGGAAGAATAATAGTCGAATCAAGACTTTCAGCTAATGGGCGTACTCGCCGTTCCAATGCCTCATTCAAATAAGTAAATGCCAATTCGGCACCAGCAGCACGCAGTTGCTGAGCCACTCCCCAAGCAATACTTTTATCGTTTGCTACACCAAAAATAATTCCGCGTTTTCCTGCCATTAATCCCATAATCTATGTATCTCCTTTGATAATATTTTATATTTGGATGCTCTTTTTAACAAAAGCGTGAAAGGAAGGCAAGTCGAGGAACAACAACCAAGAAGAGCAATCATTTTCAAATCAGATCTATCCGTCGTCAAGCAGATGATTTAAACTGTATTCAGAAGAAAAAAAACACCAATCAATGGAGAGGCATATGGCTCAAACACTCTACGACAAACTTTGGGATAGCCACCTGGTCACGCAGGAAAAAGATAGCACCTCCCTGCTTTATATTGATCGGCAACTGCTGCATGAAGTAACTTCACCGCAGGCATTTTCAGGGCTCCGTCTAGCCAAGCGTAACCCTTGGAGAATTAACGCTAATCTAGCGGTACCAGATCATAACGTACCAACCGATAACCGCTCTGCAGGAATAGCTGATCCAATATCTAGGATTCAGGTGGAAACGTTGGACAACAACTGTCGCGAGTTTGGTATTACCGAGTTTGACATGGACGACCCACGACAGGGAATTGTCCACGTCGTTGGACCAGAGCAGGGAGCAACCCTACCTGGCATGACCATTGTCTGTGGCGATTCACATACCGCAACCCACGGTGCTTTCGGCGCACTCGCTTTTGGAATTGGTACCTCAGAAGTGGAACATGTGTTGGCAACTCAATGTCTGATCCAAAAAAAATCAAAAACACTGCTCATTGAAGTTAACGGCGAACTCCAGCCCGGATTAACCGCCAAGGATATTGTTCTTGCCATCATCGGTCGCATTGGAACCGCTGGTGGAACCGGATACACCATTGAATTTGGCGGTTCTACCATTCGGAATCTTTCTATGGAAGAACGTATGACTATTTGTAATATGTCCATCGAAGCCGGAGCACGAGCAGGAATCATTGCCGTCGACCAAACCACCATCGACTATCTTAAAGAGCGTCCCTTTGCCCCCGACGAACAACTCTGGAATCAAGCAGTGGAGTGCTGGCAACAGTTGCACAGCGATCCAGATGCCGAATTTGACAAGGTGGTAAAAATTGACATTTGCAACTTGCAACCTCAGGTCACCTGGGGAACGTCACCTGAGATGGTTGTCGCTATTGATGGAAATGTTCCCGACCCGGAAGTAGAAACAGATAAAATTAAACGTGATGGGATGCAGAGCGCACTTATTTATATGGGATTAACCGCCGGGACACCGATGGTTGAGATCCATCTCGACAAAATTTTCATTGGCTCCTGCACTAATGGAAGGATTGAGGATCTGCGCGCGGCAGCAGCTATTGTCAAAGGGCGCAAGATTGCAAAAAACATCAAATTAGCCTTGGTCGTCCCCGGTTCGGGCTTGGTCAAACAACAGGCTGAAGCGGAAGGGTTGGATAAAATTTTTAGCGCCGCTGGATTTGAGTGGCGAGAACCCGGTTGTTCCATGTGTCTTGCCATGAACAATGACAGGCTGGCTCCGGAGGAGCGTTGTGCTTCAACGTCAAATCGCAATTTTGAGGGTCGCCAAGGGCAAGGAGGACGTACACACTTGGTCAGCCCATCCATGGCAGCTGCTGCCGCAGTCACCGGTCATTTTGTCGATGTCCGCCAACTGGAGGAAAAGTAATGGAAAAGTTCAGGATGTTCAGTGGACTGGTTGCTCCACTTGACCGTGCCAATATTGATACCGATGCAATAATTCCGAAACAGTTTTTAAAATCAATTGAGCGGGTCGGGTTTGGCCCCTACCTGTTTGACGAATGGCGTTATCTCGATCATGGTGAACCAGGAATGGATTGCAGCAATCGCCCATTAAACAATGATTTTATCCTAAACCAGCCCGATTATCAGGGCGCACAGATTTTGCTGACAAGAGATAATTTCGGCTGTGGCTCTTCACGTGAACATGCACCTTGGGCGCTGCTCGATTTTGGCATTCGGGCATTGATTGCCCCAAGTTTTGCCGATATTTTCTATAATAATTGCTTCAAAAACAGCATTTTGCCAATCGTTCTGCCGCAAAAGGAGATTGCAACTCTCTTCACCAACGTTACAGCATCACCAGGCTACTCACTGAAAATTGATCTTGAGACACAAAGCCTGAAGTTACCACAGGGAGAAATCCTAAGTTTTGATATCGATCCCTTTCGTAAGAATTGTCTGCTGAATGGTCTGGATGATATTGGTCTGACTCTCGAAAAAGCGAGTCAGGTTCACGCCTACGAAAAAAGACGGCGACAGGAAGTCCCCTGGCTGTTTGCTGAATAGATACTTCTATTTTTATCCGGTGGTACCTATTTGCAACAAAAAATGAGCAGGGGAAAATGCCAGAGCTATTCATTCTGATCATTCGCTAACCAGCAGACTTTCTTCCTCAGCAAAAATCTCCTTCTCAATCTGTGCAGCAGTCACTTGAATAGGAGAGAGAGGCAGGTAGCGGAAACAATCATCACGGGTATTTTCAATAATTGACATCGGCCCGGCACGTTCAATTTTGATTTCCTCTGTGGTATTGCCCAAAACAATAGACACGCCCTCTTTTAACGATTTGAAAACATTTATTTTGGGGTTTTGACTGCTAAATTCTTGAGGTTTGGACGCATTGATTTCAGCGCTGAAATTATTTTTTTCTTCGTGAAGTTTATCCAACTTTTCATTGAGTATCGTCAAACGCACCTCAGCAGAGGTGGCAATATCATCATCTCTTTCCAGATGTCGTTTCAATGGCTTCAATGCAGCACTTATTGAGTCAATTTGCTGGTTGATACTTTTAAGCTGTTCCCGAAGGTAATCAAAGCGATCGGCATCGGGGAAATAAATTCCCGCAACAACTCTGGTTTTCTGACCAGAGCTGGTACCAAAATCTTTCGCCTCAACCCCATCCATTGCCGTGCAACTACCACCGATAATTGAACCACGCTCAACAATCACCTTGCCGGTCGACTTGATCATCGAATTACGGATTTCATTGGTCACATAAACATCGCCATAGCAAATAACTGTTACTTGATTGAGAAAGTTGGCGTGCAAATCACCATAACAAGTGATCTGACCAAGATCCTTACCCGCCATACTGGTGATTTCAATCGAACTATCCGATTCAATATTACAGGCACCAATGTGCCCGGAGACCTTAATTCCTTTAGTCGTTTTTATGTCAAAATCATCCGGAACATCTCCTTTAACCTCGACAAAACCATTAAAGTCAATATTGCCAATACTTAAATCAATGTCACCGGGAACCACCAATTGATCAACAACTGAGATGATTTGTTTTTCAAATAAAGCACGACCAGATCTTACCGCAAAAGCGACACGATCCTCATATTTAAGGACAACTCCCTCTCCAGCAATCAATTGAAAGGGCTGGCCACGTTCCGCAAGAACAGGTAATCCATGGACAGTGATACCGTGGATTCCATCTTGAGGGGGATGTACTGTACCAAGTTTTTGGTCGGGCTCAATTTCACTATAGGCATTTAAATTTCTGAGATCGATATTTCCCTCTTCATCCTCTTCAAATTCGGTTTCTTCGCCAGAAACCTTGACGGTCAATTCAAACCAACCATCGGCACCACTGACTGGCTCAACACCTCTGGCTAAAACCGTTGGGGCAGGTGTAGAACCCATTTCAATTGCAGCACAAAAATCATAAACAGCTGAATAGTCAATCGTCTGAATTATGTTATTTTGCTGCAGGAACCAGAACAAATCGGGAGGGGTAATAATGGGCTCAGTATTTTGGGTAACAACGGCAGGTTCCCCGGATAAATCCTCATCGCTTTCGATATCTACAGCAATAGATTCATCAGTCTTCATTGAAGGGTGATCTGCTAGCGGAGATATATCCTCTGGAAAAATATCAATTTCAGCCAGACACTCCATCTGCTCACTAGCCAGCCTGAAATTCAACTTAAATCGCGAATCTTCCTCAACAAACAGAAGGTTCGGATCTGGCTCACTTTGAGAATTCACTATGTCTTCAGCATTGCTCATACCGGATCCTGGCAGATAGCAAAAAACCTCTGGACTTAGGCCTGAGTTAATTCATCTATGGAAAGGGACTCACAATCTATTAATTTTCAATCGCAGTATCAGCGAAGATTGGGGAATAGAGCTGATAGCAATTTTTCCCATTTTCTTTTGCTTTATACATTGCGGCATCGGCGTTCCTCAGCAGATCCTCAATGTTGTTGTCGTCTCCAAAAAATTCGGCAATACCAATACTCACGGACACATTGAGCTCCTCTGCACCAAATATAATTGGTTTCTGCAAGTCTTTAAGAATCTGCTGAGCCCTGACTATGGTATCCTGAATGGAGTGGGTAGATTGTAGAACAATAATAAATTCATCACCACTCAAATGAGCAACCGTATCGACTTCCCGGCTATGTCCCTGTAGACGTTTTGCAACTTCTTTGAGGACGATATCGCCAGCATTGTGCCCCCAACTGTCGTTAATATTTTTAAAATTATCCAGATCAAGAAACAAAACAGAACCACGCGTACCTTCCCGTTTAACGTGCTGGATAGAATGTTCCAAACGAGCATACAATAGTAACCGGTTAGGCAGCCCGGTCAACGGATGGTGATGAGCCTGATACTCATGCTGCTCAGCGGCTTGCTTACGTTCGGTAATATCAACAACAAATCCCCTGATACCAACAACCTTCCCATCTTGAATGATTTGCTTAGAATGAGACATGACAGAAAAAGTTGAGCCATTCTTTCGTAATGCCTGATACTCATTAGCCTCGGAAACTTTACCCAAGATCCGATCAGAAATATTTTGTATCAGTCGATCTCTATCTTCAAGGACAAATAACTCAAAGCCGTTCAATCCACTCAATATCTCATCGACAGAATAGCCAAATGTCTCCAAAGCATTTCGGTTAGCGTAAGTCACCTGCATATCTAGATCAGCTTCAAAAACAGCAATCGGCAACTCTTCTGCCAAATTCTTAAAACGCTTTTCACTCTCTTCCAAAGCCTCAAAAGCGACTCGGAGGCTTTCCTTCTCCCGGGTTGATAGAAAAATCATGGTTATTGCCATAGCCGTTATTGTCGCCGTCAATATAGCTTCAAACCTGACACCAACAACAAAGGTTTTAAATACATGAACAGTACTTGAAAAATCAATATGTCCAAGCAAAAGTTCTGATAAAATAAATGAGAAACTAAAAACAAGAAGATATAGAAACAGAACAAAGGAAAACCAAATGCCTCCAAATATTGGTAAGCTCTTTATTCTATTTTTAACATTTTTTAAAAATATCCAGGCTAGAGGGAGTGCAGTGATATGCATGATAATAGTTGTCAGCAGGTTATCATAAGGACCACCCAGTGCTGCCAGAAAACCCAAGCCAATGGCATATATTCCGTGCGATAAAAATACGATACCAATAAGCGCTATTATTTCACGTGGGTCACTGACCCCACCTTCAATACCCGGGATAGAAAACCGTATAAATGCTGCCGAAGCAGAAGCAATTCCAAACAATACCATTCTGATCAGATTGCTTTTAAAAGATATTATAGGTTCATTATTTTCATCAAACACAATTCATCCCTTCACATCTGACAATGATTGAGACCGTTCAACAAACCGAATCCAATACGTCTCACTTCATCAGTTTACCTATATCTTCTGCAGGCAGAGGACGACTGAACAGATACCCTTGCGCTTCATTACAACCATGCAATTCAAGAAATTCCAGCTGTTCAGGGGTTTCAATCCCCTCACCAGTAATCTGTAGATTCAAACTGTGTCCCATCGCTATGATCGCTTTTGTGATAACTTCTCCGTCAGGACTTTCACCAATATCCCAGACAAAGCTACGGTCAATCTTTAAACGGTTAATCGGTAATTTCTTCAGATAGTTCAGCGATGAATGCCCGGTACCAAAATCATCAACAGAGAGTTCAACTCCTAGAGCTCTGATCTGTTGCAAAACAGAAATTGATTGTTCCGGGTGCTGCATAATAAAGCCTTCAGTAATTTCAAGCTCTAATGAATCGGAGGGGCAGCCGGTTTCCAATAAGATCTGAGCTACCATTTCTGGTAAATTTTTCTGTTGGATCTGTTTTCCAGATAGATTGACAGCAATTCGACGAAGCCCGCTCCCCTGTTCACGCCAAATCAGCAATTGTTCACAGGCCGTTTTCAAGATCCACTCCCCCATCGGGATAATCAAACCAGTCTCTTCACTTAGAGGAATAAATTTGTCTGGAGGAATCAGACCAAGGTCAGGGTGCTGCCAACGCACCAGCGCTTCAACAGCAACGATATCTCCTGCAGGAAGTGCCATCTGGGGTTGGTAATGCAATACTAGTTCATTTCGCTCCAAAGCCCGTCGCAGATGACTTTCCAACAGAACCTTTTCGATAGCAGTATCCGTGAGCTCAGAAGAATACAGTTGATAACAATTTTTCCCACCCTCTTTTGCCTTATACATAGCAGAATCTGCATTTTTCAGAAGACCCTCAATGTCTTCACTCTCACCGGAAAAACCAACGATACCAATACTTCCACTGACATATAGCTCATATTCGTCCACTGTAAACGGTTGTTGCAAACTATCAAGAATCTGCTGCGCTCTGGAGGTCGCATCATGAATGGTTCTAATTCCCTGCAAGACAATCACAAATTCATCACCGCTCAAATGAGACACTGTATCAACTTCTCGACTATGTTTCTGAAGGCGTAAAGCAACTTCTTTGAGAACAGTATCTCCAGCGTTATGACCTAGGCTATCGTTAATTTTTTTAAAATTATCCAGATCAAGAAATAATACAGCTCCTTGTTCTTTTTCGCGTTTAGCATATTGAATGGAATGTTCCAAACGAGCGTGCAGTAACAATCGGTTCGGCAGTCCCGTCAGTGGATGATGATGAGCTTGATATTCAAGTCGCTCCACAGCTTGTTTAATAGGAGTGATATCGGAAAAGATTGCCACATAATTGATCGTTTCACCCTCATCATTTTTAATTGAACTAATGGTCAAGAATTCTGGATAAATCACACCATTTTTACGTTTATTCCAGATTTCACCACGCCATTGACCAGTCTTATCCAAAGAGTGCCACATATCTTGATAAAAATTATTTTTGTGTCGACCAGACTGCAGAATATTCGGATTACACCCCAGAACCTCATTTTCAGAATAACCAGTAATTTCGCTAAAAGCCGCATTTACTACCACAATAATTCCATTTTTATCTGTAATTATTATTCCTTCACTGGTGCTTTCAAACACTTTGGCAGAAAGACGTAACTTGGCTTCCTGCTCAGTTTGCTCGGTTATATCTTTAGAACGTGAAACAAACCCACTCACCGTACCATCGTCTTCAAAATATGGATCAAAAGTTGTTTCCATATGGCGTTTTCCCATTTTTGGATAAACCGCCCAAGCTTTAAAAATCAAAGATTTTTTCTTATTAAAAATAGTATCTTGATATTTCAAATAACCCTGATAACGTTCAGTCCCAACAATCTCTTCCGCATGCTGACCAATGATATCCTCTGGATCAACACCAAAGTAACTCGAATAAACCGAATTGGCAGCGAGAAACACATGGTTATAATCAAAAAAGGCAACCAGGTCGGTTGATGTAGACATAATCTGCTCGAAACGCATCAACCTTTCAATTTGCTTCTCCCGTTCAGTGACATCAGAAGCAATCACGGCACAAGCGATAATCTTCCCGGTAGGGTCATGCACCGGGTAGATAGATCGATCCAAGATCGTATCATCACCTATATAGCGCATCGCCTTAACTACCTTACCAGTACGCATCACACTTAAGGTAGGGCAATTATCACAGATATCACCACAATCCCAAAAAACCTCATGACATTGTTTGCCAATATAATTTTTATCAACAATTCCATAGGTTCTAATTGCCGCATCATTCAACAGCTGAACCTTCATATCCTGATCGATAAGGATCAGGACATCACTTAAGCTATTTGTTACCTCCCTGAAACGTTGCTCGCTCTCTCGTAATGCCTGACCTGCTTTGCGCTGTTCGGTCACATCTTCCATATAATGCATGGAATAGAGGTACGACTCTAGGTCATCATAAATCGCGTAGGATTGTGAACGAAATGTTCTGCCACCGACCAAAACATCCTGCTCAACGGTCTGACAGTCAGCTTTTCCCTTTGCTATATCGACAAAGCAACCCGGCAAAGCACGCTGCTGCTTCGGAAAAATATCCCAGTAGAATTGCCCGAATGCATTTTCAAAAGAGCATTCAGCTAATTTGAGATAAGCTCGATTAGCCTTGATAATTCTACCTTCTTGATCATGTAAAAATATTGATGAAGTGACCGAATTGAAAGCATCAACCCAGAGCCTTTCTGACAGCTCCAACTCTTCGGTTCGTACGAGAACCTGCTCTTCCAAAGATTGATTCAGAGTCAACACCTCGGAATGGCTCTCCTGTAAATCATGTTCAATTTGTTTCAGTTGTAGAACTGTATTTTCAAGCTTCCGCTGTGAGGCTAGAATCTCTCGATAAACGACCCCAATAAACCCAAAAACACAGAGAACTGTCCCAATCGCCCAAAGCATTTCGACCTCTTGGTTTTGCTTTTGTGCAGCAGCAATCTTGTTCTGGAATAACAACAATTCTTGATTGGTATCATAGGCAAGTTTATTGGCATTCTCTGTCATTCTATCGAGTTGCGAATGGATGTGCTTGGCAAATAATCGTAACTGCAAACCTGTTTCTTGTAGTAGGTTTCCCTCTGGATTGTTCAATAGACGATTACGCAGCGTCGTCATATTGATCGATTGTTCAAGTTTTTCTTCCAGAACAACCAATTGTGGTCGCAGCGCAAGAACTTCAAGATTGTACTGCTGCTTATTTTCCAAAAGATAAGTAATTGACTGAGGGGGGGTATCTTGAGTTGGAAGGTTCAGCGGTAAATCTCGGGATATAGTTCCACCATCAGACAGCACATTCAACACAGCATGAGTTTCTGCAATCCTCAATTTGACCGCATCAAGTAAAACTTTTTGCTGTTCTGGATCTGCCGAAACAAGAATCATATAAAAATATGTGGCTGTTTTTTCTAAATCACCAACAATCAGTTGTCCCAGATCTTGTTTTGCGGTGATATTCTGGATCTGTAAATCAATCCCATGCTCAAAAGAACGAAAATTATTCTGCCGAACAATAAGTAGAGTAAGCCCCGCCAAGACAATAGTAAAAGTCAGCAACAAAGGCAAAATAGCGCGGACAATATGGTGGTAAGAGCGTCTCATGACTTACTCACCCAACCCATAGCGTGAGAGAAGAGTGTGCCCTTCATCTGACCCAGCAAATACCATAAAACGTCGAGCCAGCTCCGGCGAATGAGTTGTTTTCAACACACCAAGCATTAGTACATGAGGAGGGGCAATTGATTCATTCAGACGTAAAACATCAACGTCAATATGATTGCCAGCCCACCGTGCTGCAGCACTCCAATTAATCGTTAAGTCTGCATATTTTTCCCTGATTGCACTTTCAATATCCTTTGAGTCTGTTGCCAAAAAAAGAGCCTGTTTCACTGCTTTACTGTAGATGCCCTCCATATCAAAAATCAGCTTTGTTTCTCTACCAATCGATCCACTTTCTGCAGCCCCCAACACCGTACGATATTGTCCAGTGACAAAATTATCCAAATCTTCACTAATATTTAGGGGATTACCCTTTGCAACAATCAGAACCGCACGATTAAATCCGATGGGTCGAGATTCAGAGATAAGCCCTTCTTCCTGGCATTTCTCCATATAACCTTCACTGCCAGGCAAGTAAAGATCCCCGACCTGATTGATATGGATACTGCGATGTAAATTGCCCGATCCATCCGTGATAATTTTGATGACACAATTTTCTTGTTGTTCAAAAATATCAGCAAGTTCACGAATCGCTGGAGCCATAGTCGATCCACAATAGACCAACAACTCCCTCTTGCTGTTGACCTCTTCCGTTGGCTGACTCTCACAACCTAAAAAAGTACAACTGCAGAACATGAGAACAGATACAATAATTGTTCTTGTAATTATTCCGCTGATCGGTAATTTAAAACTTTCCAAATTCGTCATCATCCAAGTTAATCTCAAGGTTCGTAGAAGCAATTTTCATATCAGCCCATCCAACCGATTTAGCCACTGGAGCCTGGGTAGGCTGTTCTGATTGTGGAGCTGGCATCTTCACCGGAGCACTGACCAGATTCTGCTGGGTATTAGCCAAAGTAAACCGGCTGAGCATGTGTTTCAGGTGCGCAGCTTGGCTCGACAACTCTTCTGCCGATGCGGCTGATTCTTCAGCTGTCGCTGTACTCAGTTGAACTGCCTGATCAATTTGACCCAATCCTTGATTAATCTGAGATATACCTTGAGCTTGTTCATTTGATGAGGCTGCTATTTCGGCAACCAAATCAGTCACCTTGGTAATTGAACCAACAATTTCTTCCAGAGCTGAAGCAGTTTTTTCTGCTATTTTTGCTCCGTTATCTGTCTTTCCAACTGACCCTTCAATCAATTGAGCCGTTTCCTCAGCTGCCTTGGCACTACGAGCAGCGAGGTTACGAACCTCTTCAGCAACCACAGCAAAGCCCTTACCATGCTGCCCAGCACGGGCTGCTTCCACTGCCGCGTTAAGAGCCAACAAGTTAGTTTGGAAAGCGATCTCATCAATAACTTTGATGATCTTACTGATATCCTGTCCAGCGGCATTAATTTCGTTCATCGCAGTAACCATTGTTCCCATCTGTTCGCTACCTGCTTTTGCAGCGGTTTGGGCACCATTCGATAACCGATTGGCCTGGCTGGCATTTTCAGCACTCTGCTGCGTTTGGCTCTCAATCTCATTCATAGAACTGCTGATCTCTTCTAACGAGGCTGCCGATTCGGTTGCTCCCTGCGAAAGATGTTGTGCCGTATCTGAAACCTGCTGGCTGCCTGAATCAATCTGATTTGAAGCTCTATGAACTTCACCAAGAACATCATTCAGATTCGCCACCATCTCCTGAAAAGCTCGTCCCATAGTGTCATTTTTGGAAGCCACCACCACCTGTAGCTGAAGATTACCTTTAGCAATCTGAGTGGCCTCCTCAGCTTTAATTTTGAGACTCTTGATCATTTTATTGATCGCATTCGAAAGCTCGCCAACCTCATCTTTACTGCGATAATTCACAGTTTCATTCAGATCACCCAGAGCAATTTTTTGCGCAACTTTAACGGTCATTTGCAGTGGCTTGATCAAAATACGGGTAATAAAGAAAACAACCAGAACAATAATAATAACCAATACCAGACCACCGCCACCAAAGCGCCAGTTGACAGCATTCATAGTCTTGTGGCCAGATTCTTCAATCTGCGCTGCAAGGGCCTCTATTTTAGACATATCGTAGGCCAACACTGCGACGCCAACAATTTTTCCAGAAAAATCAGGAACAGGAAAGGTTGAAACATACTGGTTCCCAACAACCTACCGCGCAACTTCATTACGGCCTGCATCCAAGATCGATGAAGAAATCAAAGGGTTGGTAAGTTCAGGATTAGTCGATGAGGTATAAACATATTTACCATCAAGAACCGGATTCTTTTTTGAGTCCTGAAGTTTTGTCGCAATCGGCAACAGATCAGAAAGCATATAAACAGCAATCTCGTATCCAGCGTTTTGGGCATAGTTGGACTTAAGGACATCACCAAATGAGAGTAAGACCTCACAAGATCCGAGGTGTTCTCCATCAACTCCAGAGATCGCCGACAAACCACGCAAAGCAAACCCACCACGCCCGATTTCGATTCCACTCAGTGGTTTGTGATCCCCTTTATTGATTTCAACAACGGTCTGGCGAAAAGAGGTCAGATCGTCCGAGATATCTACCTTCTTGCCATCACGTTTGGCTTGCCAGCCGTTTCTCCAGAGGCGCGCCAGGCTTCTGCCGCTCGTAGTATGGAAATGGATCTTAAACTCCTTGGCTCCTGTCTGTTTGGTCAAACCATCAACATAGGGTGCCATAACCAAACGTAATTTCTGCCGAGCCTGCTGCATAACAATATCGCTTTCGTCATTAATATCTCCTGAAATAGCCAAATAATAGACATCTTGAATCTCAGGCAACTCTGAAAACAAGGCTGCTTGTCTTAGTGCGGACTTCCCCAGGACATTGATACTGGAATAGATCGCTTCTTGACGAGTTTCGGCCTCTTTCGCTAAAACTCCCTTTGCATAATTCAAAGAAAATGCTTCCTGATCAGTCACCATTCCGCTCACCGTCATATTGATCAAAACAACAGCAAACAAAACGGACAGGATCACCAAACCTGCAATTGGAAAAATAAATTTACCTCTGATTTTCATCATTAACCTCCAACAGAAATGGATTCTCTGGAATGAATATGGCTCTACTGTTTTACAACAATATATAAAGTTTAATTGCCACAACATTAATAGTAAGTAAACTTTAACATTAATGGCTTCATTTTAAAAGTCATCTAATGTTAGTTAGGTGATATTTACAAGAAATAGATACCTAAATAAATTAAAGATGGATATTAAATTCAGACTATGGATTGGGCGGAAAGTTTTGATCATCCTCTAAAAAACGTAATAGAGGATGATCAATTCCTTAAAACTTCCCGAATTCATTATCATTCAGAGAAATTTGTTGTTTCATCACAACCTGTTGCTTTGGTTGACACTCTAGATCTTCCCAACCGCTTTGAACAGACGCCCCTTGAGGTTGCGATGATGGTGCTGAATAATCCAATATTGGTGTATCATTATTCAATTTAAACTTCTTCATCATTTCCAGCATCTGCACCGCCTGACCGGAGAGTTCTTCAGAGGCAGCAGCACTCTCTTCTGCACTCGCAGTATTTTGTTGGGTCACTTGATCAATCTGACTTAATCCGGTGGTGACCTGACTGATTCCTTGGGCTTGCTCGTTAGATGCTGCGGCAATCTCTTCAAGCAGATCAGAAACCTTGGTGGTTCCTTCCATAATCCCTTTAAGACCATCGGCTGTCTGCTGAGCCATCTGTGCACCACGGTCGGTCAAGACAACCGAACCCTCTATTAATTCAGCAGTCTCTTCGGCAGCCTTAGCACTTCTTGCCGCCAGATTACGTACTTCCTCTGCCACCACGGCGAAACCTTTACCGTGCTGACCTGCTCGAGCTGCTTCAACGGCAGCATTGAGAGCCAGAAGGTTCGTCTGGAAGGCTATTTCATCAATAACTTTGATAATCTTGCTGATATTTTGCCCAGACAGATTGATTTCTTCCATCGCTGAAACCATTTCTGCCATCTGCTGATCCCCTATTTCTGCGGCTTGTTGTGATTCACTAGAAAGCTGATTTGCAGTACTGGCATTTTCAGCACTGGTGCGAACCTGACCTGCCATTTGATTCATCGATGCGGTGACTTCTTCCAGTGATGCTGCTGATTCGGTAGCCCCTTGTGACAATTCCTGACTGGCATCAGAAACTTGTCCAGATCCAGAAGCAATCTGCTCACCAGCAATTTGAATGCCACCAACCATCTCTCTTAAACCATCAAGCATAGTTTTAAGGGCATTGCCCAACAAATCTTTCGGTGAAGAAACATTGACTTCCTGGGTTAAATCACCCCGTGCTATTGCTTCAGCCAGTTCACTACGCCCTTGCAGACTTTTGGCCATTCCAACCAGTACTGAACCCAGTTCGGTAATCTCATCTTTCGCTTGAAACACATTACAGGAATAGCAATCTTTATATTCACCGCTGGTTATGCGGATACAGACCGGATTTGGTCCAAAGCTGCCAGTTTCAACCCAGCAGTTGCCAATTTTTCCATAGCTGGGACAATTTGGTTGGCCACAGTTTGTGATCGTTGAGCAAGCCATTTTACGCCCCATTGGGAGATCCTGATCACTAGTATCTCCCTTACCATATTGTGCTACCACAGCAAAAACTTTCTTTAACGGTCCGGTAATCCCTCGTGAAATGAAAAAAGCAAGAGTCATCCCGATCAGCAAGGCAACTACACCAATAATACTGATTGCTGTGCGGGTCTGTTCTGCAGCGGAAATCATCTGTGTATCAGACATGATATTTACTGCAACGGTGTCGTTCAAACTGTGCATCAGCTTCTGCACGGCTGCTAAACTTTTCTGTGTCTCTCCGACAAAGATTTCATTGGCTTTTTTCTGACCTGATAGTGCTGTCATTGCAGCTTGTTCAGCCTTCTTTAAATAACTGCTGGTTTCTTCCAAGGTTGGAACAATATTGGTCGCAAAATAATGTTCGGCTTCATTTTGATTTCCAGCTGCCAACAAAGCGGCAATCATTCCGCCATGCTTATGCAGGGTTTCGTGAGGTTCTTTAATATCATTCAATATCTTGGCTAATTCGGGATTATCTGCAGCTGCAGCTCGACCCGCTTCGCCAAAGAGAAATTGCCCAAAACCACAGAGCTTGTGATTAAATTCTACATCAAGATTATTATCGTTAGAGATGATGGCACTTTGAATACCACTGACCCAGGCCATATGATCCAATTCTTTTTCAGTCAAGAATTGTGGTAAATTTGGATCAGCATTTTGAAAGATATCTTTAATTTTTTGCGCAGATTCATGCAACCGTTTGTGTGGCTCTTCAATTGCTTGAAAATCTTTAGCCAGTTCCGGGACGAGTAATTCAGCCTCTTTGCGCCCTTCACCATAGAGCCATTTACCCAAGGCACATTGGGTATGATCCATCTGAACATCCAGTTCAGTCACATTGACATCAGTGAGAAATGTAGAAACTTTTTTAATCCAGTTCAGGTGATCAACTTCTCGTGCCAGCAATTGACCACGCAGACTATTTCCAGCAGCCATTTCTTCACCATTTTTTACTGTAGTTGACAATCCGGTAATTCCCCAAGCCATAATCACCGCCATCAGACAGAGAATTGATACTGCCAACAATATTATTTTAGTTCCAATTTTCAGCCCCTTCAGTCGATTCATCATTTTTTGTCCCTTTCCCCCAACAGGGTAGATAATAAAATATCGATACTTTATGCAACTTCCATTTCAGTTATGTATTCTTCCCAATCGTCATCTTTAATCAACGCTTCAACATTCAGTAAAATTTTCACCTTCTCACCATTTTTTCCAAGACCTTGAATAAAGTGCCCACCTTTTCTCCCCGTAGCTGGTGGTGGTTCTATATTTTTATCTATAATATCAACAACTTCACTAACTTGATCAACAACAAGACCGGCCGGGTTATCATTGATATTGACAACAATAATCATAACCTTCATCTGCCAGATCAAAGGTCAAAAACATCCCTTGCATAGTATCCTGTGCAATATCAAACTCTTCCTGAGCTATCTCAATAGCTGCAGTCATTGGACATTCTCCTTTGGCAGTTGAGTCTTTACAAAAATTAGCTGTTCCTTCACGCAGTTAAGCAGATCATCTGGATGACAGGTAACAACGTGATGTTTTAAAAATATGGAGGGTGGTGTTTCCTTGCGCTTAACACAGACAACTGGAACCGTTGCTACTTTGCACAGTTCAGTCAATAAAACGTTATCAATTCCACTTCCTCGCAACGAATTCAATAAAACCAAATCAAAACTCATCATCGTCAGCAGATCAGCACTTAGCCAATTCAAAACCTCTTCCTCTGTTCTGGCTACAGTGCAGCGGATGTCGGCCAATTTCAGGAGAAAAATCAGGTGTGGAACTTTCCCCTGGTCTGCTTCAAATAAGAGGATGTTATGCATAGCTTCTGAATCTTTCAAAATAAGCCAACAGTTCATTCACATCCCAAGGCTTGTCAAAACACTGTTCAACTATTCTATCCTGAAGAGCTTTGCTAAGTTTTAAGTTTTCTACCTCTGTACCACTCAAAATAACGCGATACATATCCGGGTATTTATTGTGAACTTCATTCAAAAATGTAATGCCATCCATCCCGGGCATATCCAGATCACTGACAACAATGCCAATCTGATGCTGATTTAAATAGTTAAGTGCTCTTTCGGCACTGGTAAAATATTCAGCAGTAATACCAGCCATAACCATATCCCTTTTTAGGGACATCAGGACGTCAACTTCATCATCAACAAATATAATTTTCTGATCCATGTCAGTGCCCTTCTGTAGTAATTGTGGAACCTTTTATTAGAATCTACTAAACACATAGCAAGCTTAGTGCCGACTAATTGCCCACATATAAACCTTTGATATTGTGAAGTATTTCTTTAAACAAGTATCTTTCAATAAAAGCAAACCCCTACAATTAAAGTTGTTATAAGTTGGTTAAAAACGATGCAACAAATTGTTTTTTAACAAAAAAAAAGAGATTCAACTAAAGTTGTTGTCACAACAAAAGTTAAACCCCTTTTATTTCAATTTATTAATTATTATTTTATTTTAAACGTTTGCTTAAAGCCTGTGGAGTCACACCCAACATCCGGGCCGCAATCGACTGATTTCCCTGCGAACGCAGCATAGCCTCATTGATGAGTATCTGACTAATTTCTTTCAAAGTCGGTAGCGCATCTGAAAATTGCACTTGGGCGGAAAAATCACCCGTCACATCATTTATTTTCTTAATCTGTTGATTATTACTGCCAATTGCAGCTTTAAAACGCGACATCGACAAAACCCCTCCGGGATGGATACTCACAGCATCATAAACCATGGCACGAAGTTCTCTGACATTACCCGGGAAATAATATGTCGACAATAACGTAAGTAACTCAGGTGGGACAGTTGGTTTCTTTTTCTCCATACTTTCAGCAGCTTCAGCCAAAAAGAACGTGAGTAAAGAAGCCAAATCTTCTGGCCGCTCACGTAAGGGTGGAAGCTCAACCCGATGTGAACAAAGGCGAAAGTGGAGATCACGACGGAAGCGGCCCTCGGATTCTTTAGTTGATAAGTTCTGATTGGTAGCCGTCACAATACGAGCCTTGCATTTATACGGTTGATCACTACCAAGTGGGTAGTACTCCCCTTCTTGTAGTAGTCGCAGTAACTTTACCTGCGATGCCATCGACAGATCACCAATTTCATCAAGAAAAAGAACCCCGTCAGCAGCTTCCTCAATCATCCCTTTACGGTTCTGATCTGCACCGGTATACGCACCTTTAATGTGTCCAAACAAGGTGTCACTAAAAACCATGTCATCCAGCCCGGCAACATTAATTGCAACCCAAGGCTTATCTGGACAACGAAGTTGATGGAGCCCCCGAGCAATCAATTCTTTACCGGTGCCACTCTCACCGATAATCAAAATAGGTTCATAACTTCTTACAATTGCCCTGAGATATGAGAAAATACCACGCATTTTTGCACTGTTGGTAACAAAGGAGGAAAACGCTGGATTTTTTTCAGCATCTTGCTGCAGTAATTGTTCAACAAGATGCTGATTTTCCAACTGTAGCTGGTTTTGCTTCAACACTCGAACAATTCCAGTGACGACTCGCTCCCGCTCATCAGTCTTGACATAAAAGTCTGCGGCGCCTGCTTTGACGCAACGAATCGCAGTGTCAACCTGGTTCATCCCGCTGATAATAACCACAGGAATATCAGGATAGGTTTCACTTATTTTCTCCAGCAGAGTTTCACCATTGATATGAGGCATGGTCAAATCTAACAGGATCAAACTGAAATCATTCTTTTCTAACAAGCCCATCACATCGCGACTGTCATGACAAGAAATAACATGGTTAATTTCCGCAGTAACTTTCAGAGACAAAGCAAGGCTATGCGACCAGGCAGGCTCATCATCAACAATCAGAACAGGTTTTTCAGGATAACAGGCATTAGCTGACATGATTGTCCTCTTTGCACGTTGGCAAACTGATTGTTGCAGTCGTTCCCTGACCAAGAACAGACGCAAACTTCAATGTCCCATGATGTTCTTTGACTATCCGAGCTGAGACAGAAAGACCTAAACCTGTCCCCCCCTGATCCCGCTTTGTCGTGACAAAAGGCTCAAGTATATGTTCCATATCTTCTACAGACATACCTTGCCCTTCATCTGTAACGATCACCAGGATTTGATCGATATCTGCGTCATAAACTGTTGTCAGTGATATTTTCTGGGAACAGTTTTCAAGCGCCTGACAAGCATTCAGCAATAAATTAATAATAACCTGATCAAGACGACCCGAAATTCCCATGAAAGCAGGCAAAGTCTCAGCCAGATTCAGGGTAAAATGATTTGTTGCCTTTTTGATAGTGTTGTTTACCAAGCGCACAGCAGCTTGAACGACACGATTCAGATCAACAGCTTCATCGATATACGAACTGTCCTGACAAGAAAAATCACGTAAATCATTGACAATACGTTTGATCCGTTGAGCAGAATCATGGATAGCTGGAAACAGGATCGGAACTTCCTGAGTAACATCTCGGTAAGGTAATCCACCAAATAACTGCCCTGAATCCGCAGGTGGATTTTCTTTGAAATAGCGGAGGATATCTCTGACGATAGGATCAAGAATATCGCTATTGTATAGGATCAAAGCATTCGGGTTATTAATTTCGTGGGCAACTCCAGCTGCTAACTCACCCAGTGATGCTAAACGGCTAGCACGGCTAGCCTTTTTTTCAAGCTGCCGTTGTTCACTAATATCTCTGGCAATATGAACATAATACTCAGCTTGTCCACTCTCATTAGGAATGGGCGAAGTTGTTACCAGCAGAGCTTTATCGGAGATAGTGTAGCTGATGATTTCGGTTTGTTTTTCCCCATTTTTGATTGCTTTTGGCAGAGAGCATCCAAGGCAAGCTTCGGATGATGCCCAAAACACATCACAACACGTTTGGCCAGTTAGTTGTCCATAATCGGCACCAAAAAAATCATGCGTAGCTTTGTTCGCTCGAACAATCCGCATATTTCTATCAAAAATCGAAACCATATCAGACATGGCATCAAAGGTTGTTTCCCATTCCTCCTTGGACTTGATGATCTCATTTTCAGATTTTTTCTGTTCAGTGATGTCTCTCATTATTGATAAAATGCAATCATCACCGCTGATTTGTATTAACCTGGCAGAATAAAGTCCGACAATGAGGTTCCCCTCTTTACGTTGAAAAAACACCTCCAAGTCATTAACTTCTCCATGAGTCCCCAAGTCAGAGACCACTCGATCCCAATCGCCATCACGACACCAGATCCCAAAATCAAGAAGACTACGACCAATAACTTCTTCTTCCTGCCACCCTAAAATTTTGCTAAATCCCTGGTTGATATCAATACAGGTTCCATCTGTTACACGTGTTAAGGAAATTGCGTCAGGACTGAGCTTAAAAAGTCGAGAAAACTTATTTTCTGACAGTAGTAGCGCTTCTTCAGCTTGCTTTCGTGCAGTAATATCCAATGCCACAAAAATAATGCCGGCAGCAAAGTTCATCTGATCCACAGCTGCGGTATTGACATGCACATCAATGGCTATACCACGTTTTGTTCTCCAGGTAGTATCAAAGGAGCTAGTTCCAGATTCTTGTACCACTGAACACCTCTGAGAAAATTCGTCATTCGCCACATCAGAGGGATACAGTACGCGGAACGGCTGGCCTTCAAGTTCTGTGCAAGTATAACCTGTGATATCAGCTGTTTTTTGGTTCGCCCACACGATTCTTTGCTTGACAATAAAGCCAATAGCAACCGGAGCAGAAATAAGGACGCTTTGTAATAAAGCCTCCGTTTTCTGCTTCTTTTTTTGAATCGAGGTCAACTCTGAAATCTTTTTATCCACCAGCTTCTGCAATTGATCCCGGTGTTGTTTCAACTCCAACTGGGTTCGTATCCGCAGTTTGAGAATCGCAGGCTTAAAAGGCTTGGTAATATAGTCAGCAACCCCAAGGTTCAAGCCCTTCTCTTCATCTTCTTCATTACTCAAGGAAGTTAAGAAGATAATAGGAATATACTGAGTTGATTTATCTGATTTAAGACGTCGACAAACTTCATAGCCATCCATCCCCGGCATCATAATATCAAGTAAAATAAGGTCTGGACAAAACCCTTCAGCAATCAGAGTTAAAGCTATCTTGCCATCAATGGCGGTGCGTAAATCATACATGTCCCCCAGCGATGAAACCAGGAGATCCAAATTTATGGCGCTATCATCAATGATAAGAAGTTTACTTTTTAGCGAAGACGATGAAGACAAGAAGCCTCCTTCAGTAACCAATGAACGTTCCTTGAGCAGCCAATTGTATTGTCCAAAAAATCATTTAGACTCTTTACTTTTTTTGCGCTTTATTTCACTTCTCGACGGATATGTATCTCTCTAGCCAACATATCATCTACGGCAAATTGTGAGTTTCCTACCTTGAATATGTAACTGGGAAATTTCTGAACAAGAAGCAATTGACTCCCCGGCAAAACCCCCATGCTCATCAGCTTCTGCATCTTCTTATCGTCACTTGCAGCTAAATAAGCTATTTCTCCTGACTCACCAGATTTCAATTCAGTGAGGGCGACAATTCCTGGTTCACCCTGTTGCCGCGCCTCAATACAACATTCGCCAGGAGGGATAGGATTACCATGTGGACAGGTAGTGGGGTGATTCAGCAAAGTGCAAAGTTTAACATCAACTCCCTGCCGCAACAAATGTTCAAATTCACAGGCGTGCTCGTTTCCTTCATCCCCCGATATACCAAGAATATCCATGGTTAAACGCTCAGCCAGACGATGTCTGCGAACCGTCATCTGCGCTTCAGGACGTCCTTCTTTGCGCAAACAGACCCGGTCACCTCTAATTTCAACATAAGACCTATGAATTAATTCAACCAGCTCCTCCGAATTGGGGTTAACCTTAAGGGATGTGAGCAAACAGCCAACATTGTCCCCCTCAACCGTCATTACCCAGAGCGATTCAAGAATTTCTTCCGCTTTTTCTGAAAGTCGTTCCATGGTTATTCATCCTTTTATTTCTTCGTGAGATCTTCTTTATTTCGCAAGAATCGACCTAAAAATCTGCCTGGAACGGGATTAGCATAACCGCAATAGGAACAATGAATTTTATGACATCCGCCCAGACAGGCTCCACAGTTCTTTCCACCAGATGGAGCTCCTACTACTTCCTCTATTTCCCTATGACAAAAGCCACAGTTCACGCCAACAAGCCGGTGGTAAGAAGAAACTTATTAAGAAACCACCCCGATGAGAAAGCCATAACCGTAACAAAAGCAAATATGATTGCAGCAACCCTGAAACCACGTTCTTTGATCATCACTAAAAACTGGGCAACACATGGAACAAACAAGGTTAAGGTCACTGCTGCGACTGTCAATTGCGCCGCAGACAACAACCCAGATGTCTGCAAATCATAAAGTCCAGCAGCACCAAAGTCGCGGCGGAAAAAACCAAAAACAAACGCGGTGGTAACTTCAACAGGCAATCCGATTGCCTTAACGATTGGAGAAAAAACATTAATTACATTTCCCAAGGTCCCGGTCATTTTGCCAGCCCAGAGAACCACCGAGGCGAACAGGAATAAAGGGAGAATTTCGACAAAATAACTCTGCATTCGAGTCAGAGTTTTAACCATCACATTCCGCAGTTGAGGTAATCTTAGTGGGGGAATTTCCATATAAAAAACAGGGCTATCCCCTGGTAGTACCTTTGCAGCCAGAAATCCAATCATCAAAAATAGCAATAGCAGAAATACCGTCCAAACAAACAACGCATTCGGTACCGCTGATAACAACCCCAATATAACTCCCAGTTGTGCACTACAGGGAATAGCTAGCGCCAATAGCATTGTAGCGATAATCCGTTCACGTTTTGTCTCAAGAGTACGCGTGACCAGCGTTGCCATCGTGTCGCAACCAAAACCAAGAACAATCGGAATAACGGCACGACCTGACAATCCAATTTTTTTAAACAATCGATCAACCAACAGAGCCAGCCGTGGAAAATATCCGCTATCTTCCAATAGTGAAAAAATCAGGAAAAAAGTACCGACAATTGGCAGAACTAAAGCAACTGCATAGCGGATACCCAGCGTCCAAAGCCCATATTCGCCAGCAACCAGCTCAAACAACCAGTCAGCAGTCAGGTATTTTTCAGCAAAATTAACAACCGGGGGGTTAATATAATTTTCAAACAAATTCCCTTCGAGAAAATCAACCAGAGTTCCAGCACCAAAACCACCGACAAATTCATAAAGGCCGAAATAGATAACCAGAAGCAAAATTGGTGTTCCAGTCAATGGGTTCATCATCCAAATAGAAAGTTTTTCTGAAAAGGGTTCGGTCTCATTGACAGTTTGGGTTACTACATCTTTGAGCATTTGCTTACAGACTTTTCTTCGTTCCAGACTGATTTGTAAATGCAAATCAGCTCTGCGACGAAAAGAAATCTCGCGGGTTGTTTCAAGCAACTGTCGATAGTCATCTTCGGTCTCTTTTTCTGTTACTATTTTTTGGATATCATCATCTTTCTGCATAAGCAGAATACAAGTAGCCCGAAGACTCAGTCGATAATCGCCGTGAATCAATTTAATAATATTTTCAATATCCTGCTCAAGATCCTGGGCATAGACAAACGGTTTATAGGGAACCATAGCGTAATTGGAGATAGCTTGGCACAATTCTTCCAAACCAATTTTACGCTTCATCACCGCACCAATAACCGGTATCCCAAGATTCCTCTGTAACAGATCGAGATCCAGTTTGATCCCCAAGCGCTCAGCTTCATCAAGGATATTTACAACCAGAATGACCGGCAATCCCGCTTCAATTAATTGCAGAGTCATTGGCAGCATCCGCTCAAGATTCCGCGCATCAATGACATGGACAACGGCGTGTGGATCTTCAGTTAAAAGAATTCTTCTGGCAACACGCTCCTCTTCAGTAATTGGCATCATTGAATACATGCCGGGAGTGTCAAGTATTTCATAACGGCGGTCTGTTATCTGACAATGTCCACGGGAGACTTCCACCGAAGTGCCTGGATAATTTGACACTGTGGTATAGGCTCCAGTAAGAGCGTTAAAAACAACACTCTTACCTACATTTGGATTTCCGACCAAAACTACTTTTGGAAACGAGGCTTGCTGATCTGACATAAAACTTTAAGCTTTCTGACAATAGGAGGATCTAACCCTGTTTTTTGGCACAATCGGAACAAAGGCCATACAGTTCATGGCGATGTCTTTCAATTTTAAAATTATACTGAGAAGCAATCTGCTCTTGAAGTCTTTCTATGCGGGTTTCTGTGAATTCGACAATCAGACCACAGCTTGTACAAACCAAATGATCATGATGTTGATCGGCGATCAAGGGTTCAAAGCGGGTTTGTCCATCGCCAAAATTCAGTTCAATGGCAATTCCACATTCAGCAAATAACTTCAGAGTTCGATGAACTGTTGCATAGCCAATTTTGGGATACTCCTTACGAAGTTTCATGTAAAGATCTTCGGTGGAATAATGGGATTTTGACCCTAGAAATGTTTCGAGAATGACCATTCTCTGGTTAGTATTTTTCAGCCCCTTACGACGTACATATTCGTTAAATACAGAAATCCGATCCATCATGCAAACCTCCGCTCAGGATATTGAAAATGACATTCAGAAGCTAAAGGATGGAGAAAGAAAGATCAAGGAGAAATCGGTGTAAGTTGCAGATAGAACCGGTATGGATATGCTTTTTGAAACTATCAATCAATCCAAGAAAGGAATAAAACAAGAACCCGGAGCTAAAAAATAGCAGACCGAGTCCCGTAGAACAGCTAGCCAACAAGAGCATGTCGTTATCAACCCCTATCTGAACTACCTGCAGCAATTGCCAGCATAGCAGCCAATATTGATCCGACAGAGGGGGCAACAAGAAGTAAATGCTATCCAGATTGTGACGTCAGTGCCAACATCCAGAACAACTTCAGAAATATTATCACCCGTTCAGCAAAAACTTAATTATCTTAAATGTTTGACCTGAGGTCCAATCACGCCCACCAATAATTTTTTCGACCACAAACCCGTTCTGATCAATAATAAAACTTTCAGGAAAACGGAAGACACCATAGGTGTTCTGGGCAACATTTTCAGTATCAAGAAGAATTGGAAAGCTGTGTGGATTTTTTTTCAAAAACTTCTCCACAGCCTTTTTACCATTTTCTTCTACGTTGACTGCCAACATAACTAGCCCCTTATCTTTATAATCTCGATAAAGTTGTTCCATTGAAGGCATCTCTTCCCGACAGGGCGGGCACCAGGTTGCCCAGAAATTGAGAATAACAACTTTGCCACGAAATTGAGATAAGCTGACTTGCTGCCCGTTCATATCAGTTAAAGTAAAATCAGGAGCGACATTTTCAACCGAACCGACCTGCTTGGAAACCTGTGGCTCTGATATAGAATTATCACAACTAGTCAATAATAAAACTGTAAGGAGAAATACAACGCCTAACTTTACCATTCTAAACTGATTCATCTTCATTCCTTTAAGGCAATTCAATCAAATAACCAACATTATCTCTCACCACAGTAAAAGTCAGTGGTCGACGACCGAGGCGATACTCAATAGCTTGTTCATACTCAGACATTGTTTCAACTTTGACATCTTCGACTTTAACAATCTGATCACCGCGCTTGACTCCAACCCGCTTGGCAGCAGAATCATCAATAACCTTATCAATCACTAGACCATTTTTGTTCTGCCGAAGTTCAAAACCAAAAACCCGGCGAGTATATGCCAATTCATATCCTTCCGGCAATGGCGATAGTACCGCCGTTTTTTTCAACTGTTGCAGCCCACGTAATACCGTAAAATTGAGGCTATCTCCCGGCGTGTAACTTTGCAACAATGAATGATAGTGCTCTGGTGAAGAAACCGGAATACTATCAATAGACAAAACAACATCCGCTTCAGATAATCCCGATTGTTGGGCAGGAGACTGAGATTGGACTTCCTCGATCAGCACTCCACCACCCCCAAAAGAACGGACAAACGAAGGGCTGACCTCCCCGACAAGAACGCCAAGAAAACCACGTCGCACCCGACCATAATCGATCAGGTCACCAAGGACACGCTTAGCGGTGTTAATTGGTACAGAAAAGCCAATTCCCTGTGCCTGTCTTGCAATAGCGGTATTGATTCCAATCAGTTCGCCATTGATATTAATCAAAGGGCCACCAGAATTGCCCGGATTAATCAGAGCATCAGACTGAATAAATATCGAAGATGACTGTTGATCAATCTGTATGCGTCGCTTCAAAGAGCTGACAATCCCGGTAGTAATCGAGTGGCCTAGACCAAGAGGATTGCCAATAGCAATAATCGTTTCTCCTAGCATCAGGTCATCGGATCGGGCTGGTGGCAAAAAGGGATATTCTCCGGGTTCAACGATTTTTAGAATTGCTAAATCAATCTTATTATCTTTACCGATCAGCTCTGCTTCCAACTCAAGCTGCTTATCTGACAGAGCAATATATATTTTCGAAGCTTTATCGACGACATGAGCATTGGTCAGAATATGCCCTTCTGAATCTATCACAACCCCAGATCCAAGGGATTGGGTCTTATAACTACGTGTTGGTAACATACCCTGGAAAAACTGCTCAAAAATTGAATCCCCAAAACCAAAAAAAGGACTATTTCGCCGTTGAACCAGCTCTTCAGTACGGATATTAACAACGGCATCGCGTGCCTTGGCAACCGCATCAACAATCGGTGTTCGCCTCTCTGCCGCAAAACTACCCTGAGAGATAAGAACTAAAAACATCAACAAGAAAAAAAATCGAAAAACAATCATAATAACAGCATCCTAAAAGGTCTGGATATTATACTTTTCTAAACGATAGAGCAACGTATGCCGTGGAATTTGAAGGAATGCAGCAGCCTTACTTTTGTTACCGTTGCAGCGCTTGAGCGCCTCCTGAACTGCTTCCTGTTCAAGAAGTTCCAACGAATATCCTTCATCTGGGAGATTAAGAACCCCGACATTTTTTGCCGTAGGACGACCTATTCTTTCCGGCAGATCGAAAAGTTCCAAAGTATCCGAACTTCTCAGAATCAGCATTTGTTCAACAACATTTTCCAATTCTCGAACATTTCCAGGCCAACTATATTTTTTCAAATAAGTCAGAACTTGATCGGAAAAACGCACATCAGTTCCTGCCTGTTGCTTGCGCAAGAAAAAATTGAGCAACAAGGGGATATCATCTTTCCTCTCCCTGAGTGGCGGAATTTCTATCGGAACAACAGCTAATCGATAATACAAATCTTCCCGGAAGGTTCCCGCTTGCATTGCTTCTTCAAGGTTGCGATTAGTTGCCGCTATGACCCTGACATCAACTTGCTCAGTCACACCACCAACGGGTTCAATCTGCTGTTCCTGCAACGAACGCAGCAGTTTTGGTTGTAGATCAAGAGGTAATTCACCTATTTCATCAAGAAACAAGGTTCCCCCATCCGCAAGAGCAAACTTTCCCTTTCTATCTTTGATAGCACCGGTAAAAGATCCTTTAAGATGGCCAAACAGTTCACTTTCAATCAAATCTTTGGGAATCGCGGCACAATTAACCGTGACAAATGGCCCTTTACTCCGTTCAGAACCCCGATGGAGAGCTTTGGCTACTACCTCTTTTCCGGTACCACTTTCACCACCAATCAACACAAAAGCCTGACTGGAAGCAACCTTTTCTACCCGTTGCAAAAGTTGTTTCATCGCTCTCGATTCACCAATGATCTGCTCGCGATCAAGCTGTCCTGAAAGAGCGTCTTTTAACTGTGTGTTTTCCTTGCGTAAGTTACAATATTCAAAAGCTTTGGCAACAGTCAAACTCAGCTGGTCGCGACTAAACGGTTTAGCCAAGTAATCATATGCACCAACTTTCATCGCTTCAACTGCTTGTGCAACAGTACTAAAAGCAGTCACAATAATCACCAACGCCTGAGGTTCCAACTTCAACACTGCATCGAGAACCTCATAACCACTCATTTCCGGCATTTGAACATCTGTTATCACTAATGGCGGCCGAAAACGCTTAAACAACGTAAGACCTTCAGTCCCATTGCTGGCGGTCAAAACATGATAGCCAGCTTCTTGCAGACTAAACTCTGTTACTCTGCGGAGGGAAGCATCGTCATCAATCAGCAAAATCTGTTGAGCCATTCTCTTCTCCATTTTCACAAGGATAATCTGCCGGTTTTAAAATCATGGTAAACTCAGCGCCACCTTCTGATGTATTTCCAACACTAATCTGGCCACAATGATTCTGTACAATTCTGTAGGTGATGGCCAATCCAAGTCCGGTTCCTTTAGATTTAGTGGTAAAAAAGGGATTAAAAATTCGATCCATATCTTCAGGTGGGATACCCGCACCATTATCTCTGAATATCAAAACAATTTGCTTCTCCAGGTTCACTTTTGCTTCGATCCAGAGCTCCCCACCTGATGACATGGCCTGCAACGCATTAAGAATAAGATTAAGAAATACCTGCTTGAATTGAGCGGCATCACCCACCGCTGCAGGCAGAGAGGTCTCCTGCCAGTGAATCTTGATCTTGTCTTTTGTGATCTGTTGACGGCAGAGTTGCAGAACTTCATGTAAAACTTCATTAGGCTTAAAATCATGTTGTTCGTTGGATGTCGGGCGAGCAAAATTTAAAAAATTCTCAACGACCCGATTTAATCGATCGACCTCCTTGATCAAGATCTGACTGAACTCCGTATATTTAGTGTTGTCAGGTAGTGCATCACGTAGAATTTCTGCTGTCCCGCGAATAGAACCCAAAGGATTACGTATTTCATGCGCCATTCCAGCTGACAATTCCCCAAGTGCCGTTAATCGATCCGCCTGACGGAGTTGATCTTCAATTTCAACAATAAGGTTAGCTTGTTCTCTCAGCTTGGTGAAGCTCTCTGAAAGCTGCTGCATATTTTTTTCGGCACGCGTACTCTGAAAATGGATTCGTGAAGATAAAAATCCAGTCAGGGCTCCTGTAAGATTAAATAACAAGATTTCTAAATAATGCTCTAAGGGAATGACTTCGGGTTGTCCAAAGTTTAATAAAATATGTGGAGCAAATAGGAAAGAGACCAGCACAGCCACAGCAATACCGCCACGCAGGCAAAACCACAGACCCGCAAGAACAATCGGCAAATAATAGAGTCGACAATAAAATCCATAATAAGGAGTATTTTCAATACCTGTCAGATAGTGAAAAAAAGCCAACACGAATACAAAGAGTAGAATGATGACAACTTTCAACCTGTCCCTATTTGGGTGCCTCATAGAATCTCAATTCTGAAAAATAATACGATGTCTATATATAACAAAAATAGTCAATAATCCACACCTCAAATGTTGAATATTCTACACTAAAGCAGCTATATTGTCGACTACAAGACACAACCACTCGTTTTTATTAGAATTAAAAGTTGGCACAATGGTTGATATATAGATTAGCAAGAGTGACGAACAAGAATTCAAAGTAAACCCTCATTCAAACCAAGGAGCTCATCATGAAAAAACAAACGACATCAATCGCAATAGCCAGTATTTTTGCAGTAACTTCTCTTTTCGCAGCTGTCGCAACACATATCACTGACATGGAACTTGGAATCGGTGAATACAATGAAGTAACTCACAATAGTAGCCCTCGTCTCGACGACAGAGAATTAGGTATTGGTGAGTATAGTGATCAAGCATAATTTGATGAAATAAATATCAACTGAATCACAATAAAATATCTATCAGTAACCACAAAAGAGATGGCCTCTAGATGAGGGCATCTCTTTTGCCAATAGAATAGACAGTCATTTCCATCTGAGCTATGCTGCAGAGCTCTTGTGGAGGAATAATGCAACTGTTTACTGAAACTATCACTATTGTTTTTCCGATTTTTCTGGTTATTGGATTAGGAACGTTACTTAAGCAATTCAGACTCTTTGATGAAGCTTTTGTTCAACAGACAAACCGCTTAGTCTATGTGGTTTTTCTTCCCCTTCTTCTTTTTTATAAAATTGGCAAAGCTGATTTTTCCAGTTTCTTTAATGGATCCTTGGTCATCGGATCAACCTTGGTAATCGTGATCGGGTTTGCGCTTTCTTATTTCTATACCGGAAAACGCCAATATGCAGCAGCAATCCGTGGCAGTTTTTGCCAAGGAGCATTCCGTGGCAACTTGGCATATATTGGGTTGGCGATCTGTTTGAATGCCTACGGAGAGGAAGGACTAACCAAAGCTGGCATCTTGATGGGATTTTTAGTCCCAGTCTTGAACCTGTTTGCAATTCTCGCTTTACTTTTGCCCCATCACGGAAGAGATGGAGAAAAAACTCCTAATTTGGTTGCACAAACCATCCTTAACCCACTGATTATCGCTTCCTTTCTTGGTATTATTTGGAGCTTTTGGAGCCTGCCAATTCCATTGATCATTGATCGATCCATTAATATTACAACTGGGTTGGCATTGCCCCTTGCACTTCTCGCCATTGGTGGAGGGTTTTCTCTTGAACGACTAAAGGGTGATCTAAAACTTGCCGGACTAGCCAGCACAATTAAACTTGTACTGTTACCAGTATTGGCGTTAGTACTACTTGTTCCTCTTGGAGTTTCTGGCTCAGATCTGGGTATTGGGATTTTAATAGCGGGGACACCTGCTGCAACAGCAACATATATAATGGCACAACAAATGAAAGGTGATGCCGACTTGGCTGGATCTATCGTTATGCTATCCACCCTTGCATCAGCTTTCAGCTACACTATTTTACTTTTAATATTTAAAGGTACCGGACTTCTATAACAACTGATCTATGATAGAGCGATGAGAGACAACTATATACCCTTTGATATTGGCAAGCGATTTACCATCGCTCCTCCCGACATCTCACTGCCTGAAAATGATCGGATTCAACTCCTGATGGATCGGGGTGCATTTGGATCGGGAGAGCATGAAACAACTCAGAGTTGCCTAGAAATACTGGAAACCCTACCCGCTGAAGGAAACTCAAAAATTCTTGATCTTGGTAGTGGCACAGCAATTCTTACAATTGCAGCATTGCTATTGAACCAAGGTCATGCCTGGTGTGTCGACATAGAAAAAGAAGCCGTTCTGAGTGCTCAACGTAACTGTCGAATTAATGGGATAGATGATGAGATCACCCATCTGTGCGGAACACTTGAACAACTAGAAGAAAACAATTTCAGCCTAATTTTGGCAAACATTTATGGAGATATACTGCTGGACGTGGCCGAAGATTTGGTGGCTAAAGCAAAACCTGGTGCACTGCTACTTCTTTCAGGTATCCTCTGGGAATATAACTTTGATGTACGGCAAAAGTATCAGAAACTTGACTGTAAGCTAATTAAAAATCGATTACTAGATGAGTTCAGTACCATATTATTTCAGAAGGGTTAAATGCGATGGGTCAGCAGTGAACCCTTTCCACTAAACATCATTTAATATCGCGCCAGCAGACCGATCTATTACGACCACTTTCTTTAGCATGATAGAGCGCCTGGTCGGCGAAATTGAACAATTTTTCCTGACTATCCATGTCTTGAGGGTATGCTGCAACTCCCAGAGAAATTGTCACCAGAACAACTTCTCCCTGAGAAAACAAACTGAGATTTTCTACTTTTCCGCGTAACCGTTCGGCCACATCCAAAGCTCCAGACAAACCAGTATCTTCAAGTAGAATCGCAAACTCTTCTCCACCAATTCTAGCGGCCAAGTCTCCGACTCGGACAACCTCATTGAACTGGTTGGCAACTTGCTGAATTACGTGATCTCCAAAAGGATGACCATACGTATCATTCACCCGTTTAAAAAGATCGATATCACAGATAATCAAGCTGAATTGTCCCTCACGCCGCCGAGCACGCTCATACATTGCAGTAAAACCACGCTGAAATGCCCGACGATTGGCAATCCCGGTAAGGGGGTCGGTGATCGCCATCTGTTGAATTTGTTCGTGTGATTGTGCCAGATCAATCTTAATTGCCACCTGAGCTGCAATCATCTCGATCATACTTCGGCAATTTCTGGTGACAAGATCTTCAATTTTAGCTGCAATAATCAGCACCCCAGTAACCGGGCTATCTTCCTGAAGCAAAGGGACAACTAAAATAGATTTATACCCATCAAATAATCTCAAACCATTAATAATTGGAGCCCTGCCGGCGTGAGAATTTGTTTCTGGTAATGTTCGCCTATATTTCACAACCTGGCCAACAAGAGAATCGTCCAATACATATTTATGGTTCAAAACCGATCTGGAGGTATCTCCTGTGATATAGCAGAGTTCATGATGATGATCATGAATCAAGCTGATGGCAAAAAGATCGGTGTCAATAATCAAACCGAGGGCTTTTCTTGCTGCCTTGTAAACCGAATCCATTCCTAGTGCAGAATTCAGTGTCCGTAAGCCGTCAAATGCAAGTTGCAAAGTCTGCCGTTCAACATCAGTAAAAAGCAGATCACGTGAAAGAAGCAGATTATTCAGAACCTGATCGGCAGTCAAAACGATTAATGTCTGTTCTGATATTGTCCATTCATCGGTAGCTGAACGATCGACACACAAGATGCCATAGTTGCCTGCTTTTCGTTGATCAGCCTCTCCACAGGACAAACTTCTAGCCAGAAAACTTCCAACTGAAGAGCGGACACCGTGGTAAGGGATGTTAGGAGAATGTGGGGTATAGGGAACCAGATCAATTTGGTTGCGGCTCTTCAATAGGCCAAGAACACCTGAACCATCTGGGAAGGTGCCATTAACCAAACCTTCGTATTCACTGGAAAAAGCGTAAACTGTCAATTGTTCGGCCAAAGGCCCGGACCAGAAAAGGACAACAGAGTTTGCGTTCAGTGATAATTGGAGGATCTTTAGTTGATTCTCAACATATTTTCTAAACTGACGAACCACATGCAAGCGATCTGCTGAAATCAGATCACTACTATTTTCAATCTGAAAGGGCAATGTATCAACCACTGATATTCTATCAGACTGGCGGTTATCACTCTGCCGCTGCGCAGTCAGCTTTGAAAACCAGTTTCCCATCTATCACCTTCAAAAAAAGGGCGAATCAAGAAGATTCGCCCTCATAACAAATTATCTATATTTTAAAGTAGAAATTATGCACCGGTTGAGGTCGGCATCATCGTTTTCAGGTATTCACGGTTCAGTTTTGCAATAAACTTAACGCTGATCCCCTTAGGACAAGCAGCCTCACACTCATAGTGATTAGTACAGTTGCCAAAGCCCTCATCAAGTATTGCCTGAGTCATGGCCAGAACACGTTTTCTAGCTTCAGGCTTACCCTGTGGCAAAGCAGCCAACTGAGCAACCTTGGCGCTGGTGAACAGCATCGCTGAACTGTTTGGACAGGCAGCGATACAAGCACCACAACCGATACATTCAGCAGCGTCCATCGCATAGTCTGCGGTGGGCTTAGGGATCAACAAGGCATTGGCATCATCAACACCACCGGTGTGACAGGAAACATAGCCACCAGCCTGCATGATCACGTCAAGAGAAGTACGATCAACAATCAAGTCTTTTTGAACCGGGAAAGCTTTGGCTCTCCATGGTTCAATAAAAATTTCATCACCATCGTTGTATTGACGCATATGCAACTGGCAAACCGTTGTTCCTTCCTGCTTACCATGGGGGCGACCGTTGATAACCTGTGAACACATACCACAGATTCCTTCACGACAATCATGATCAAATGCAATCGGCTCTTGACCCGACTTAATCAACCCATCGTTAACCTCATCCAACATCTCAAGAAAGGACATGTCCGAGCTGATTCCCTTAGCTGGATAGGTCTCTAACTTGCCTTTATCCTGTGGCCCCTTTTGGCGCCAGACATGCAGTGTAAGATCCATTATTTATAACTCCTCACAGCAAGTTTAACTCTTTCAAACTTCAAAGGCTCTTTGTGCAGTTCAGGTTTAACCCCGACACCTTTGAATTCCCAAGCAGCAACGTAACTGAAGTTTTCATCGTCACGCATAGCTTCGCCATCATCAGTTTGGTGCTCTGTACGGAAATGACCACCACAGGACTCCTCACGATTCAAGGCATCCTCAGCCATAACTTCAGCAAACTCAAGGAAATCAGCCAAGCGTCCGGCATTCTCGAGCTGCTGGTTGAGATCTTTGCTTTCTCCGGTTACCTTGACATTATTCCAGAATTCATCACGTATCTCTGGAATTCGCTTGAGTGCGTCCTTCAAACTGGCATCACTTCTCGCCATGCCAACATTTTCCCACATCATGGTACCAAGCTCTTTATGCAGCTCACTAACAGTTTTCTTACCATTAATGGAGAGCAACTTGTTGTTTTGAGCTTCAATGTCCTCAACCGACTTCTTAAACTCAGAATGGTCTTCCTTTACAGCACCTGGAGTAATCGAAGCCAAGTAAGGTGCAATGGTATAAGGAATAACAAAATAACCATCAGCCAGACCTTGCATTAGTGCCGAAGCACCGAGGCGGTTGGCACCGTGGACAGAGAAGTTCGCCTCACCAAGAACAAACAATCCAGGGATATTGCTCTGACACTCGTAATCAACCCAGAGACCACCCATATTATAGTGAGGAGCAGGATAAATGCGCATGGGGCGCTCATAACCATTCTCATCGGTAATTTTCTCGTACATATCAAACAAGTTGCCATAACGCTCAGCAATCGTGTTTTCACTAACCCGATCAATGGCATCCTTAAAATCAAGGTAAACACCACGTTTTCCTGGGCCGACACCGAGGTCTGCATCACAGGCTTCTTTTGCCGATCGTGAAGAAATATCACGTGGAGCCAGATTACCAAAGGAAGGATACTTACGCTCCAGGTAATAATCGCGGGCATCGTCAGGGATTTCACTTGGATGCTTTTCGCAATCGGCTGCATTTTTAGGTACCCAGATACGACCATCATTCCGCAATGATTCTGACATCAGGGTCAGCTTGGACTGTGCATCGCCATGAACGGGGATACAGGTTGGGTGAATCTGAGTGTAACAAGGGTTAGCCATGTAGGCACCCTTCTTAGCTGCTTTCCAGATCGCTGTAACACTACTGCCCATGGCATTAGTTGAAAGGTAGAAAACATTGACATAACCACCAGTGGCCAAAATAACAGCATCACCCCAATGAGACTCAATCTCACCAGTCATCAGATTACGTACAGTAATTCCTTTAGCAACCCCATCAACAACTACAAGGTCAAGCATCTCAGTACGAGGATGCATAGTAACCGTTTTATTTTTGATCTGCCGTGAAAGTGCAGAATAGGCACCAAGCAGCAGCTGCTGACCAGTTTGTCCACGAGCATAAAATGTCCTGGAAACCTGAGCACCACCAAAAGAACGGTTATCAAGATAACCGGCATAGTCACGAGCAAACGGTACGCCCTGTGCTACACACTGATCAATAATGTTGTTGGAAACCTGAGCCAAACGCCAGACATCAGCTTCACGGGAGCGAAAATCACCACCTTTGACTGTGTCATAAAAAAGGCGGTAGACACTATCACCATCACTGGGATAGTTCTTGGCAGCGTTGATTCCACCCTGAGCACCAATACTATGGGCACGACGTGGGCTATCCTGATAGCAGAAACAATCAACATTGTAACCGAGCTCACCTAGAGAGGCAGCACCAGCTCCACCAGCCAGGCCGGATCCGACAACGAGAATTTTATACTTACGTTTGTTAGAAGGGTTAACCAACTTCTGATCAAAGCGGTAGTTATCCCATGATTGTTCAACTGGTCCTGTAGGTGCTTTTCCGTCTAATATCACAATAAGCCCCCTATTTCACAATGCGAGCGAGAAGTAGTAATGGAATAGCGATATATGCCAGTCCGTAAGCGATAGCCACAAGTTTACCTATTGCAGTTACTTTGTCCTGACTTGTTCCGGTGCTCCATCCCAAGGTCTGTACCCAGCTGGAAATTCCGTGGAAAATATGCAGGGTTAAGGCGACCATTGCAACTATGTAAACCAAAACAATGAATGCATTATGGAAGCTTTTCGTAACCATTGTGAAAACATCGAGACGATTAGCTGCGTCAAGAGCCAGATTGTGAGCCGAAATGTCGGGATTAGTTATTTGCACCGTAAAGTGGAGCAAATGGTAGAGCAAGAATGCCAGAATAATCAGGCCGGTAAAAACCATAGTTTTGGCCGAAAAGGTTGTGACCAGAGATTTTTGAACGGCATAGCTATCCGGCGTGGCAGCACGGTTTTCGAGGTAAAGTTGCACCCCGAAAGTGATGTGAACTGCAAACAGACCCAACATGATCAGGCGAAAAACCCAAACCAGGGGCCCGAGTGCATGCAGGTGCTCAGCGTAGGCATTAATACCATCGGGTCCTGCAAATACCGATAAGTTGCCAATAAGATGAACAGAAATAAATCCAACCAGACAAAGCCCGGTCACTGCCATCAGAATCTTTCTTCCCACAGTACTTTTAAACAGATTCATAGTTAATATCCCTCGAGAATGTGAATTGATTGTCAATCAGGACTTTCCTCCTGAATCCAATCACCAATACCTGCCCAAGTCATTCTGGCCCAGCCCTTCTCACCTCCTGAAACTGAGCCTCATTATATTGTTCATTTTCAGCATCAAAATAAAACTGCTCCCCCGTAATAGTGCTATTCAAGCTCACAGTGAAATACAAATCGTATACTGTATACTAAATATTGTAGGAAATTTAAACAAAAAAATTGAATTTGAATGAATTCTAATCAAGAAGAAGTGCCAGCAATCATAACGGTTTACACCTACAAAAATGACCGGAAAAGTCATACCTTTCCGGTCATCCACCGCACTTTATTTTAAAGCCAGTATTTTTTCCAAACTCTGTTGTAAAATTTCCCGCTTCTTCTCAGCAGCTGCAAGCTTCCCGCGGTCTTTTTCCAAAACCTGAGGTGGAGCATTAGCAACAAACTTTTCATTGGATAACTTCTTTTCAAAGAACCCGACATCCTTCTGTACTTTTTCAATTTCTTTATTCAGCCGCGTTTCTTCCTCAACAACATTAATAAGATCAGCCAAAGGGATTAAGACCTCAACCTCACCAGCCACCTGAGTTGAAACCTGCTTAGGTCGTTCGACAGCAACCCCAACATGGAGGTCTTCAACCCTTGCCAACGAATAGATATAAGACTGACCAGCCACAATTGCCAGTACTACGGATTCAGACTTGCAATCAAGGACAACCTTGATTTTTTTCCCTGGAGGGACATCGAGCTCCCCACGTACATTACGAATCGCCCGAATAACATCCATCACCAGCTCCATATCGGCGACAACAGACTCATCTGTTGTAATGAGAGCCGCTGTCGGGTAGGTAGCTTGCATAATAGAATCGACACCACGATCTCCGGGGAGAGCATGCCAGATCTCTTCGGTGACAAACGGCATAATCGGATGTAACATCCGTAACAAACCTTCCAGCACCGAAAATAAAACGATTTGAGTAGATTTGCGAGCATCAGCATCGTCACCATACAGATCGCCCTTACTCAATTCAATGTACCAATCGCAGAACTCGTGCCAGGTAAAAGAATAAAGGATGCTGGCAGCATCATTAAATTTATATTTTGCCAGCGCCTGATTCACCTCTTCCGCAGCAAATGCGTAACGATTCAGTATCCACTGATCTGCTTGCGATAACGACAGTCCGTCCAAACCACTATCGGCTGGTTCAAAACCTTCCAGATTCATCAAAGCAAAGCGACTGGCATTCCAGAGTTTATTGACAAAGTTCCGATAACCACCAATTCGATCGGTCGATAATTTGATATCGCGCCCCATAGCAGCAAATGCACAGAGAGTGTAGCGGAAAGCGTCGGCGCCATATTCATCGACAATGGTCAATGGGTCAATGACATTGCCCTTGCTTTTGCTCATTTTTTGCCCCTGAGCATCACGCACCAAAGCATGAATATAAACTTCCTTGAATGGAACATCGTCCATGAACTTGGTGCCCATCATCATCATCCGAGCAACCCAGAAAAAGAGGATATCAAAGCCGGTCACCAAACAACTGGTCGGATAAAATTTCTGCAGAGTCTTGGTCTGTTCTGGCCACCCCATAGTAGAAAATGGCCACAAAGCAGAAGAAAACCAGGTATCCAGAACATCGGTCTCCTGTCGAATATTGCTACTAGCACAATGCTTACAAACAGAAACATCATCACGGGAAACAGATATCTCACCACAGTCATCACAAAACCATGCCGGGATACGGTGCCCCCACCAGATCTGACGGCTGACACACCAGTCTTGGATGTTATACATCCACTCGTAATAAGTTTTTTCCCACTGTTGCGGAATAATTTTGGTCTCGCCAGACTCCACCGCTTTGATCGCCTCAGCAGCAAGGGACTTGACCGCGACATACCACTGTTTACTCATGTAAGGCTCTATTGTCGATCGGCAACGATAACATTCACCTACAGAATTCGTATAAGCATCGATCTTTTCGAGCAAGTCTAGAGCTTTTAGGTCAGCAACAACCTGCGCCCTTGCAGCATTGCGCTCCATTCCGACATAGGAACCGCCGTTGTCATTTACAACCCCCGACTCATCCAGAATATTAATAAATTCAAGATCGTGACGTTTGCCAATTTCAAAATCGTTAAAATCGTGTGCTGGTGTAATTTTGACTGCACCACTGCCAAACCCCATCTCAACATACTCATCGGCAATAATCGGTATTTCGCGATCCATCAATGGCAGCAAAATACTTTTACCAATCAGGTCTCGATAACGCTCATCTTCAGGATGAACAGCGACAGCTGTATCACCCAGCATGGTTTCAGGCCGAGTTGTCGCAACAATCAGATGCTGATCAGTTCCCTTGACCGGATAACGTAGGTGCCAGAGATTACCATGTTTGTCATCATGCTCAACTTCAAGATCGGATAGAGCAGTGTGACAACGAGGGCACCAGTTAATCAGACGATTATCCCGGTAAACCAACCCATCATCGTACAAACTCACGAAAACTTCACGAACAGCCTTTGAGAGTCCTTCATCCATGGTAAAACGCTCGCGTTGCCAGTCGCAGGAAGCACCAAGTCGCTTCAACTGATTGATAATTTGCCCGCCAGATTCTTCGCGCCATTTCCAGACCCGATCAACAAAAGCTTCACGACCCAGTTCGTGTCGATCTTTATTTTCTGCGGCAAGCTGCTTTTCAACAACATTCTGGGTGGCAATTCCAGCATGGTCAGTTCCTGGCATCCAGAGAACTTCATAGCCAGACATCCGCTTCCACCGACAAAGAATATCCTGCAGAGTATTATTCAGAGCGTGTCCCATATGAAGAACACCTGTTACATTTGGCGGAGGAATAACTATTGAATAATGAGGCTTGGAGGAATTTTCATCAGCATGAAAATCGCCACGCTGTTCCCATACATCAAACCACTTCTGTTCAACCTGTTCCGGCTCGTAACTTTTATTGAGTTCTGTCTTCATTGCTGGCAAATCCTTGCGTAAAATATGCAGTTATTGGATTAATTTCTGGGCAGGAACAATAAAGGGGGGCAGCACGGAAGTCAAGATATCCCTGCTGCCCCCCTCAAGAGAAGCATCTGCATTTATAAAGTCAGAGCCTGCTACGTACCCTCTTTAATTTTACGGATCTCTTCACTGATCATAGCTTCGGCCAAATCGGGAACAACCTCCCAAGCAATCTGCTCAACCATTTCGCCTGCTAGTTTTTCAATTATCGGCCCAGCAACTTTAGCTACAACTTCCTTCAATTCCTCTTCAGAAAGTTCACGTAACTGCTGTTCGATTTTCTCAGTAGTGACATCGCCATCAACATCCACAAGAGAAACAGGAGAAATCCTCACCTCTTCAGTTATTACTTCGGTAGCGTCTTCCTCAGCTGCATCAAAATAGAAATCTTCATCATCGACTTCTTCCTCCGCAAGCTCGACTTCTTCCTCCGCAAGCTCGACTTCTTCCTCCGCAAGCTCGACAACATTTTCAGCATGCTCAGTTGCCACTTCGGGTTCTATACTTTCTGCAACAAAAGTCTCAATCTTCTCAGCGACAGGTTCGGCTTCAAGTTCAGACTCAAAACCTACCTTCTCAACTTCAAATGATTCTGTTTCCATAGCAACTGCTTCATCTACTATTTCTTCCTCTGGAGCTTCATCTTCAATAATTTCATCTACAGAAAGGTCCAAAACCTCATCATTCTCAGAGATTGCACCTTCGACTGTTTCGCCAAACGTTACAGTGCTCTCTGCAGCTACAGCAATCTTCTGCGCTTCAGGATCAAGCTCATCCTCTTCCTGCAACTCCATAATAACTTCTTTATCATCAGGTTCTGCGGCAAAAGAAACGGCCTCTTCTTCAACAATATCAACCTCAGAATTTTGCTCAGCCAAGTCATCCTCAATTAATTCCAGAGGCTCTTCAGCTTCTATTGTAGTATCAGAAAAATCTGATTCTTCAGCTTTGACGACAGGATCTTCATCTAATTCTTCAACCAGCTCAAAAGATTCATCATTCTCGGCATCAGAAACAAAAGAATTTGGTTCTTCATTCAGGTCTACAGTGGGGGGCTGACAATCTTCCTCTTCACTAAAAACTGAGAAATCAACTGATTCAGCTTCTTCAGCAGGTACAGGCAAATCGACTTCAGCATCAACCTCAAGCTGATCACTTAATTCAATGTCTTGTTCTCCTGCAGTGGCATCAACATCGACAAAAGGTTCTGGTTTAAATTCTTCAGGACTACTTGGTGCAGAGTATTCTTCAACAAAATCATCTACGATTCCATTATCTGAAAAAATATTCTCATCATCTTCCGCGGCAAAAGCAGAAAGAACTTGTTCATCTGTCGCAGGTTCGATGTCAACATCATCCACCGCTGAAGGGTCGATAACATCAGCCGCGAATGACACATCTGCTACCGGATCTACGCTGGTGGTTTCACTCTGCTCCTGAAGATCTTCTTCAGCAAAAGAGACTGCATCCCAAATATCGTCGGGCGAATCTTCATCAGTTACGTTGATGGATGGCTTCAATTCATCCACTTCATCGAGACCTAGCGCTGCTTCCGTTACAGATAAATCTTCACCGACCTCAGGTTCTTCGAACTGAACTTCATCAACAATCTTTTCAGATGCCGGCGCAGCAACACCCGACATCTTAACCGGTTCAACCTCAAGAAGCTGAGAGACTTTATCCAAAAGAGCTTGCGACTCAAATGGTTTTGTCAACCAGCCATCAGCACAAACCTCACCAGCTTTTATTTCATCAAAATGGTCAAACGCTCCCGGCAACAACATAACTGAAGTATTTGATAGGCTTGGTTCGTTCTTTATAGCTCGACACAGTTCAAAACCATCTTTCCCAGGCATTGAGATATCCGCAATGACCAAATCTGGTATATCCTCTAGCGCTTTCTTAAAAGCGCTGTCACCATCATCTGTCATCTCAAGCTGATATTCTTCTGTCGAGAAGATAATACCGACGACTTTCTGAATAGTAATACTATCATCGGCCAACAGTAATTTTTTCATCATTGATGCCTCCTCGCACCACCAGTATCAGGCTGATTTTGCCAAAAGCCCTGGGTCATTTCTATGGCTAAAAAATCGATATCCAGAATATTATACTCTTCATTTTGATAAACAAACTTACCAATCACTCCAAGACACTTTTGCTTTACTGTCGTTGTGGACAAGACGCCTCTTTGCTCAGCGACAATCCGACCTGTCAAATCAGCAGGTAAAGCGACAGTGCCATATTCAGATTCAACAAGTATCTGATAGCCATTAGCTTTCAAATCAAGCTGACCAGCCTCTCCTAATATTTGCCCTAGGTCGAGCACCGGAACCAACTGATCATTATCAACCAGAACTGCAGATACCGCTCCGGGAAGACGCGGCAGCCTATAGCTCCTTGAACCCTGAAGAATCTTTTGAATTTGCAACAGAGATATTGCAAAACTCAACTCACCACACTGGAAAAGACCTAGGCGTCTCATACTAAAGCAGCAGCAGAACCATAATACCGTTCCGGTTCAAAGACAATCATAGGCTCGTTCTGCAACAGTTTAATCTGCGAGTAAAACCCCATCGCAGCAACCTTTAACAAAAAGGGAACCTCACAGGGTTGGAAATTTTCAGCTGCAGATAAATCCTCTACCTGATCCACCAATAGCGCCCAGTTTCCCTCAGAACTATGTAAGACAACCGCAACCTTATCCTTCAACTTGATAGCTGAAAAGATATCCAGCTTTAGCGTTGGATCAATAGCAGGGATCCATGTTTGCCGAAATTCCAGTGCTGAAACGATCCCCTGCCCAATAATACTTCGACTGGGGTCAAGATCTTCTGTTATCTGATCAACAACCTCAACGACATCGGCTAACTCCAGCAGAAAGCCGACCCCACCGATGCGAAAAATCAGCTTTCTACTTGCAACCACCGCTATAAATACCCCCACAAAATCATCGAACTCCTTGATTTTTCAAGGAAAGCGCTTCAAAAGCTAACATAGAGATTAGAGACTGTCAAGCCTTTATAATAAAGTTCCAATAAACTATTACACATTTAGACACTCTTCCAAGGTTGCGGAAGAAAACACTCACGATAAAGCGACAAAGCAAAACGATCTGTCATTCCGGCAATGAAATCTGCCACAGAAACCTCCAAACTATCACTCACAAATCGACGCCCGCCATAGCGCAAGAAAATATCTTCTCTGTCACAAAAATAAAGAAAAAGTTCTTGGAGAAGATGAGAGGCTTTGTCAAATTCAATTTGAACAGATTCTGTCCGATATACGTGCTCAAAGAGCCAACTTCTCAATGCCCTGATTGCTTCATCCATTTCCGCTGACAATCGAATTTGACAAAAATCGGCCGCAATAGATTCACTGATTAAATCTCGAACCATCCGATCAATCCTGCAGGAATGACGCAGCCCAACAACATCAGAGATATCCTTGGGGATATCTGTCACTTTGATAACGTGTCCACGGATAGCATCATCAAGATCATGACTAACGTAAGCTATAATATCCGCGAGACGAACAACCTGCCCCTCCAGAGTTTTCGCACGAGATTGCGGATCAGAAGTTAAAAGGCTACCCTGTCCCTTTGAATGCTTTAAAATACCATCACGAACTTCATAAGTCAGATTCAGACCTTTTCCATCTTTTTCCAATATATCAACAACCCTCAAGCTCTGACGAACATGATGAAAACCGCCTGGAACAAGTTCGTTTAACACCTTCTCCCCGACATGGCCAAAAGGAGTATGCCCAAGGTCATGTCCTAAAGAAATTGCCTCAGTAAGGTCTTCATTGAGACGCAATGCCCGTGAAATAGTACGAGCAACCTGAGAAACTTCAAGAGTATGGGTTAAACGAGTTCGATAATGATCCCCTTCTGGGGAAAGAAAAACCTGCGTTTTATACTTGAGCCTCCTAAAAGCCTTACTATGTAATATTCGATCACGATCATGTTGAAATACTGTGCGCATAGTACATAATTTAGAAGGGAACTTCCGACCTTGGCTTTGTGAACTTAAGCAGGCAGCAGACGACAAGATTTGTAATTCAAAATCTTCTAAAGACTTTCTAATATCCATTAGTAACCTGTCAAATAAAAGTAGCTAAACGTTTAATTATTTCAATTCTTGCAACAATAGAAGATAAGTATAAATGAATCAGATGTTATTATTCTTGCTTTTTTTTTAAGTTCTGTTCTAAAAAACAATTTCATATATTGTTTGGAGGGGGATTAGAAATTCACTTATTCAAATTACCCAACCAAACAGGAGTTATTTATTATGGCAAATATCATGGAGATGGCTGCAGATATTATCGCAGCACATGCATCAACAACCCCCATGTCGAAAGAAGAACTGATTGCGGAACTGAATGAAGTTCATTCAGTTCTGTCTGCTTTAGAAAAAGGTGAAACGATAGAGACAACCGAAGCACCTGAAGGCGTTCCTGCGGTCAGCAGAAAAAAAGCTTTCGGTAAAGAAAAAATCTTCTGCATGATCTGTGGAAAGGGCTTCAAGACTCTCTCTCGGCACCTAAAAACATCCCATGAGATGACAGCATCAGAATATCGTAAACAATTTGATATTCCACGCAGCCAGTCACTTGCATCCAAAAATTACTCTGAAAGTCGTCGGCAAATGGCTGTTGATCGCGACCTAGCTGGCAATCTGGCCAAAGCTCGAGCAGCACGGGCAAAAAAATAGTTCGCTTGCAAGCTTAGAACGAAAAAGGCGACCCTATGGGTCGCCTTTTTCGTTGATCATTTGTTTCATTCCAGCGAGAACGGGATTGTTGCAATCTCGTTAAACTCTCCATCCAAGACAACAACCTTCCACTCACCCGCCCATTGAGGCAAGAACCGCTTAGATGAATATGTCCTCCAATCAGAAGACTTGACCGGCAATCTCACTCTTGCTAACTCATTATCTTGATAATACCAAACATGAGTGACCTCGGTATCCCCTTGCCCCCCAATAATTCGGGTAAAGCAGTATAATTTACCAAAATCTGCACGGTATGATTCAATTCTGTCGACAGGCATCTGATTTTCAATCGCTGAAGTAATCGTACCATCAGAAACTCTTAAATCTGCAGCTTGAGCAAAAGAAACACTCGCAGCAACTGCAACAATCAATACTAGAATTTTTTTCAACTTCACTACCCCCTTATGTAGGCATGAGTTCAGAAAGAAAACTTTGACCAGTTTGTAAAGAAATTTGGAAATTATCCGCTACAGTCGCTCCAACATCAGCAAAAGAACGACGCATACCCAAGTTAACCGGATTTGCAATAGATTGAGATGAGAGCAGCAATGGCACATATTCTCGGCTATGATCAGTTCCCTTGGTTGTCGGATCACAGCCATGATCCGCAGTAATGATTAATAAATCATCAGAAGACATTTTTCCCAACATCTTTGGTAACCATCGATCAAACTCTTCTAATGCCTCAGCAAAACCCACGCTATCTAAACGATGTCCATACAGCATATCAAAATCTACCAGATTGGTCATGATCATGCCCCTATTTATTTTATCCAAAGCCTGCAGGGATTTATTCATACCATCTAGATTACTGCTTGTTGACAAAGAATCGGAAAGCCCCTCTCCGGCAAACAGATCCTTGATCTTCCCAATGCCACAGGTGGATAAACACTGCTGCTGCAACAGCTCCAGCACCGTTTTACTTAATGGCTTGCGGGAGAAATCATGACGCCCAGAGGTACGATAAAAATCGTTTGCACTGGTTCCCCTAAATGGGCGAGCAATAACCCGGCAAACATTGTGAGCACTAAGAATTTTTTCTGTCTGACGGCAGATAATATAAAGTTCGTCAGGGGGGATAACATCTTCGTGAGCAGCTATCTGAAATACAGAGTCACTGCTAGTATAAATAATCGGTCGGCCAGTTTGCAGGTGCTTTTCACCCATACTGTTGAGAATATCAGTACCACTAGCAGCAATATTTCCTAGTGGTTTGAGTCCAGTTTCAGCAATAAAAGCATCAACAATTTCTTCGGGAAATCCGTGGGGAAACGTTGCAAAAGGATGTTCCAGAACCACTCCAGCCAACTCCCAATGACCAGTAACAGAATCCTTCCCAGGGCTCTTCTCAGCCATTTTCCCCCAACACCCAAGTGGTTTTGAAACCCTTGCTACTCCCTCAACTGGCTCAATATGCCCCAACCCAAGCTGCTCAAGATGTGGCAGATATAAACCACCAACCGCTTGTGCAACATGCTGTAGAGTTGCTGCTCCTTGATCACCATATTTACCGGCATCAGGCAAAGCACCAATACCTACTCCATCCAATACAATTAAAATAATTCGTTTAAACATAATTTCAAATTTATGCCGTACTCTCAAAAAAATTGAATTGATCAGGTTCGATAATCAGCATTGATCTTGATATACTCATAGCTGAGATCAGAGGTATAATAACTAGATTCAGCACTGCCTTGATGTAGATTGATAGTCACAACAAATTCATCCAATTGCAGCACCTTGGTTGCTTTGGCTTCTTGTTCACCTCCAACAGCCAAACCGTTTATAGCCACAGGAACCTGATTGAAGCTGATATCAATTCTATCCGGGTCAATATCTATACCAGAGTAACCAACTGCAGCAATAATTCGTCCCCAGTTGGCATCCTCACCAAAAAATGCGGTCTTCACCAGAGCCGAGGTTGCAACTGAACGTGCTGCAATCCGTGCTGATTCCTCACTTTCAGCTCCAACAACCCTGACTTGAACTAACTTCGTCGCACCTTCTCCATCGCGTACAATCATTTTTGCAAGATCGAGAAGCACACGATCGAGATGCTGACTGAATATTTCAGCTTCGTGAGTATCGGGTTCAATCATGGCAGAATCGGCTGCTCCGTTAGCAAGCAGCAAAACCATATCGTTGGTGGACGTATCACCATCCACAGTAATAGAATTGAAACTTTTACCAACTGCTTGTTGCAACATGGATTTGAGTAACTCTGGATTAACTTGTGCATCAGTGAGAATAAAGCCAAGCATGGTTGCCATATTGGGATGAATCATCCCCGCCCCTTTTGCAAGCCCCAGAATTTTGTAGTTTTGCTCACCTCCTTCAGTTGCTGATGCAACCTTGGAAAAAGCATCTGTCGTCATCATTGCCTCAGCGACGATTGAAAACTGATCAACAGACATCTTCTTGACAAGCTGTGGAATCCCGGCAATAAAAGGCTCAAATGGCAACTGTTCACCAATCACTCCAGTTGAAGCAACTGAGATTAGATTACCCGGTACCTGCAACTCCCTGGAAAGTAAGTTGAGGCTAGCTTCAGCAATCTCCAGCCCTGCAGAACCGGTACAAGCATTTGCATTCCCACTGTTGACCAAAATAGCCTGACACTTCCCTTTGGCAACCCTAGGTTTGGTTAACAGCAACGGAGCCGCAACCACCTGATTACGGGTAAAAACACCAGCACAGGCAGCCGGTTGGTCAGAAACTATCAGACCCAGATCAAGTTTTCCAGATTTTTTGATCCCACTTGCCACTCCTGAAAAACGGAACCCAGCAGGAATATCATAATTATTCATAATAGATAGTCTCTCAAAAAAACAGTGAAGGGCTAAACAAGAATTTTATCCGGCATCGGGTAGATATTTCACGGCACGGATCGATACTAAATCATCAGTTCTTTAACAGATTATAGGTCTTCTCAGTCGGCAGCATCAAACCAAAGCAGGTTCCCTCTTCAGACAATTCTTCGAGGAAAATGTCCCCCTTCATCCGATCAACAACAACTTTAACCAGTGCCAACCCGATCCCTACTCCGTGGGGCTTTTCAGTATCAATATCTCCAAGCTGGGTATAAGAATCAAAGATTGTCTCATGAGCTCTTGGCGGAACAGTCTGCCCCTGGTTAAAGACTTGCAGGTAAATATAATCAAGGCTTTCAAACGCACGTACCTCTGCTTTAATCCGTACCAGTCCACCATTCCGGTTAAATTTTACAGCATTATCAATCAGAGAATTGAAAGCCATACCAAACTTTTCCTGGTCACCATAAATTTCAGGCAGGTCCTCCTGGATATCAATTTCAGTCACCAACTCACGCTCGCCCATTTTGGAGCTATAATACTGAAAAGCGTCAGCGATCGACCAGGGGACACCAAAAGACTTCCAGCGCCAGACCTCACGCTCCGATTCAATGGAGAACAACCTCAACATACCAGTGATCAACTTCTCCAGACGCTTTCCCTCACCATGAACCTGAAGTAAATTGTCCTTGATCTCTTCTTCCGACAATTTATTGAAAAAAGAAAGTGACAGGTCAATGTAGCCCATAATTGAAGTTAACGGCGTTTTCAGTTCATGGGAAAGATTACAGACCAGTCGGGTTCGAGCTCTGTTCACTCGGACAAGATCTTCATTTGTGTGTTCAAGAACCAAGGTTTGCTGGCGCAGATTATTTACTAGTTCAAAGTTTTCCATTGCCAGAGAAACTTGATTTGCAATGGCAACCAGAAGGTTCTGGTCTTCCAGGTCAAAGGGATACCCAGATATTTTATTATTGACGTTGATAACCCCAACCATCTCATCACGGACATAAATCGGTACCGAAAGTAACGACTGATTTTTATAACGCTGCCCACCATCAAGACTTTTAAACCGGCTGTCCTGATCAATATTCGGAACCAGAACCGGCTCGCCCGTTGCCATAACATGGCCAGAAATCCCCTCACCAGCAGCAACACGAACAGAGCCGGCGATATCTTGAGACAACCCGTGAGCAGAAGCAATGTGTAGAAGACCATCATCCTTAAGGAGCATCAGAGAGGCAACTCCAACCCCGACAGAATGGACAATTGAATCGAGTATTTGATCAAACAGCTCTTGTAGATCATTTCCTGAACTTGCAGTTTCCCCAACCTTTTTGAGTAAGATGAGATCAGCCATCCGGCGTTGTGCCTCAAGCCGTGCCTCATTTTGATGAACTGCTTGAAAATAGCTGCTGAGGCCTTGCTTGGCGACCCGTAGAACTTCCTCCTGAGAAAATGGTTTAACCAGATAATCGAGAGCCCGTTCCCGCAACACCTGGCGAGCAACATCAAAATCCTGTTGCCCGGAGATCATGATCACCTGAATCTCTGGAGTGTGCTGCTTAATCATCTGTAATACGTTGACGCCATTAATATCCGGCAGAGAAACATCACAAAAAACCACTGCGACATTTTCTAGGTCAAGCATTCGAGTGATGCCAAGACCAGACTCAGAACGCAGTATCGGACAATCTAGACTCTCCAGAATATCTTCTAGTAAATCCAGAATTAACGGTACATCATCAATCAGCAAAATCGCCGGATTTGGTTGTTGTCCTGCCATCAGATCAGCCCATAGTGTCTGGTAAAATCATTATTCTATTGTCCACAACATTTCTTATACTTTTTCCCACTACCACAAGGACAGGGGTCATTTCGGCCAACCTTATCTTCCTCTCTGGTTGTTGGTTTTTTTGCTTGATCTTCTCCATCAACCCGGTTCATCGATATTTTCTGCTGGCGTTGCTGTGCTTCCATTTGTTCTACATCTTCTTCCCGTGCCAGCTGGATGCGGAAAATTTTCTGCAGGACTTCCTCGCGCACTCGCCCCATCATCTCCATAAACAAACTGTAGGCTTCACGCTTATATTCTTCTTTAGGATTCTTCTGACCGTAACCGCGGAGACCTATCCCTTCTTTAAGATGATCAACCGAAAGCAAGTGGTCTTTCCACTGGGTATCAATTGTCTGCAGCAATAAAATACGCATCAACTGTTCCATAACCGGCGTTGTAAATTCTGACTCTTTTTCCTGAAGACGGAAAATTGCCTGATCTTTCAGCAGAGTTTCCACCTCATCATTCTTAATTTTAGTGTCCTCCAAAGAGCTCAGATCTGGAGAAAGATTAAACTGGTTCAAATAATCATCAGTCAAACGCGTCCAATCCCAGTCAGCAGATGAACTTTTGTCAGGGCAGAACACCCCGACCATATCTGCTACTGTATCGCTGATAATCCCCTGAAAAGTTTCCTGAAGTTGTTCCCCACCCAATACTTCACGTCGCTGGGTGTAGATAACATCTCGTTGCCGGTTCATAACATCATCATACTCAATGAGATGCTTACGAATATCAAAGTTGTGCGCCTCTACCTTTTTTTGAGCATTTTCTATGGCCTTACTGATAATCCCATGTTCGATCGGCTCACCTTCAGGAATTTTCAATTTATCCATTATAAATGCAACACGTTGCGAACCAAATATACGCAACAGATCATCTTCAAGGCTGAGATAAAAATGGCTTTTGCCCGGATCTCCCTGGCGACCGGAACGGCCACGTAACTGGTTATCAATGCGCCGTGATTCGTGCCGTTCAGTTCCAAGAATATAGAGCCCCCCGGCCTCAAGGACATCCTCCCGCTCAACTTTGCAACGCTCAATATAACCGGGAAGGAGTTCATTGAAGCGAGCTTCAGGGTCCTCTGCGCTAGCGGCTTCCGCTCGTGCCATCATTTCCGGATTGCCACCAAGAACAATATCAGTACCACGGCCTGCCATGTTTGTAGCAATCGTCACCGACCCCTTACTCCCGGCCTGGGCGACGATATAGGCTTCACGCTCGTGTTGCTTGGCATTAAGAACATTGTGGGGAACGCCCCGTTTCTTAAGTAAACCTGATAGAAGCTCAGACTTATCGATAGTAATCGTTCCAACCAAAACAGGCTGTCCGTTCTTGTGACATTCGACAATATCTTCAATGACAGCCAGAAATTTTTCTTTTTCTGTCTTATAGATAACATCGGCTTTATCGTTACGAAGCATTGCCCGATTGGTCGGAATAACAACAGCATCCAACCTGTAAATTTCATTAAATTCGACAGCTTCAGTCTCCGCGGTACCAGTCATTCCTGCCAGTTTTTTATACATGCGGAAGTAATTCTGAAAGGTAATCGTCGCCAGGGTTTGATTCTCACTGGCAATCTTCACACCCTCTTTTGCTTCAACTGCCTGATGCAAACCGTCGCTCCAGCGCCGTCCAGGCATCAATCGACCAGTAAACTCGTCGACGATCTGGACCTCACCATCTTGAACAACGTAATCAACATCTCGTTTAAACAAAGCATGGGCTTTTAATGCTTGATTAACATGGTGCAATAGCTCAATATTTTGTGATTCATACAAGTTATCAACGTTAAGCAACTTTTCTACTCTGGCCACCCCAGCCTCGGTCAAAGCAGCTGATTTTGCCTTTTCATCGACGGTAAACTCACCGGTATGTTTTTTTGTCGCCTGGCCAATTTTTCCATCTCGTTCTTCAATCACTTCCCCTTTTTTCAGCCCAGGAATAATCCGGTCAACCCGGTAATAAAGTTCACTAGAAGACTCACTTGGACCAGAGATAATCAGTGGAGTCCTGGCCTCATCAATCAGAATAGAATCAACTTCATCAACAATCGCATAGTGAAGATCGCGCTGAACATAATCCTCCAGATCAAACTTCATATTGTCTCGTAAATAATCGAAGCCGAACTCGTTGTTTGTTCCATAAGTGATATCTGCTGCATAAGCTGCTTTGCGCTGCACATCGCTCAATCCGTGAACAATACAATCGACTGTCAAGCCGAGAAACTGATAAATCTGCCCCATCCATTCAGCATCACGCTTAGCAAGATAATCGTTTACAGTAACAACATGAACCCCCTTGCCACTCAAAGCATTGAGATAGATCGGTAAAGTTGCCATCAGGGTCTTCCCCTCACCAGTCTTCATCTCTGCAATCTTACCGGCATTGAGAACCATTCCACCAATTAACTGGACGTCAAATGGCCGCAAACCAAGAACCCTTTTACTTGCCTCGCGTACGACCGAAAAAGCTTCGGGAAGCAGCTTCTCCAAACTTTCATCATTAGCTAAACGTTGGCGAAATTCATTTGTTTTGGCTTGTAATTGCTCATCATTCAGAGCTTCAAAACTGGGTTCAAGAGAATTAATCTGTTCAACCAACGGCTGCATCTTTTTTAGGTCACGATCATTTTTACTGCCGACAACTTTTTTTATTAATTTACCAATCATTACTGAATAGCACTCCAGAATCCCTCGATTGAATTACAAAAAGGGTAAATATAATTAAGTAAAAAGTGAGATAGAAAATAGATGGCCAAACCAAAAACTTGCCCCTCAGAACAAAGAGGTTTCAGAGACAAAGGCTTTATAAAAATTATAAGCCGAAATCCTCAAAAAACACTAAACGCGACAAGGTAGACTTTTTAGTGCCACCATAAACAATGGACGGCATAGTAGCACAGGGCGAGAAACACTCACAAGCATTTAAGAAGTGGCAAAACGTTGGAATTATCAGAAGTTGTAGCATCGTGGCAGGGGATAATTAGGACAAGAAAAAATTCCAGACAGAAGAGATCAACAAAGAAACAACTAGAGAATCAAAGGGTTTTCCGCGGGTCAATCGGAACCCCGTTTAAACGTAATTCATAATGCAGGTGCGACCCCGTTGACTGGCCGGTATTACCAACCTTAGCAATAGTATCACCACGCTTTATACGTTGGCCAGATTTAACAAGAATTTTCGAATTATGACCAAAAATAGTGCGATAGCCGTAACCATGATCAACAACGACCATTTTACCATAATCCGGTGAATAGTTGGCACGCACCACAATTCCATCAGCTGTTGCGACAACTGGGGTCCCCGTATTTGCAGCAATATCCAGGCCCTCATGCATAACCCGCCTTCCAGTAAAAGGTGATTTTCGCATGCCAAAATATGAGGTTAGCCAACCTTTGGTTGGCCACCCTTTTGGAGTCGCCCGACTAAGGGAAACATGGTCATTGAGCAAGTTACGCACATTTTCTTGACTTTGACGACGTAGCTCAATCTCAACTTGAAGCTTATTGATCTGACGTTGTATTCCACCAACTAGGTCTGTCGATCCTGCTTCCGGTAACCCCCCGATAGCAACCGGGATCCCTTGTGGGACTATTTCAAGATTAGCCAGCTGTCGAACGCGTGCTTCAGTTCCTGCGAGAGTGTTCATCTGCAGGTGAAGTCCTTCTAAATCGGCAACGAGATGTCGTAAAGTCTGCCGCTGCTGACTGGTTTCAACCCGGAGCCGCCGTAATTCATCATGATCAACCGTAAAATTAAAATAACTGTAAGCAAAAAAAGCAAATAACCCCACAAAGATCAAGCCACAACAGAGCGCAAACTTAATAATTCCACTCTGAATACGAACACGCCGCACCCTGCTATCACCTTCCGGGAAGAATATGACTGAGAAACGTTTAGCCAAAATAACTCCAAATAAATTCATGTCAACAAATTGCTATACTTCTGTTTTCCGAATGACTAGCCGAAATCCACAGTTTCACAAAATCCTGCGATACATCATGAATAACTACTAATAACATATTTATAAAATAATTCCAATAATTAATTATCAATACAAATTTAGCCCGTTCAAGGAGATTTAGCTTACAAGAGCTCTGGAACTTTCAATCAACTCGCGAGCATGCCCTAGTGTCTGCTCCCCGACCTGAGAACCACCAAGCATCCGTGCCATTTCAGTAATTCTAGCATCAGGACCTAATAAATTTAGTTTGGTCATTGTGCGGCCCTTGCTCTCTGCCTTTGCAACCAAATATTGATGATCAGCAAAGGCTGCAACCTGTGGCAAATGGGTCACACAGAGCACTTGACGATCTTTTCCCAAACGACTGATTTTTTCACCAACAGCTGTAGCCGCCTCACCACCTATTCCAGCATCTACTTCATCAAAAATCAGAGTCTGGACACCGTCTCCGTCAGGAACACTGCGCTTTAAAGCAAGCATAATCCGTGACAATTCTCCTCCCGAAGCTATTTTAGCCAAAGGTTGTGCTTCTTCTCCCGGATTAGCAGCCAAGTAAAATTCACCACTTTCAAAACCATCTACCGATGGTTCAGCCAATGCAATCAGACGAATGGTAAAATCGGCTTTTGCCATCGCCAAATCAGACAGCTCCCGCTGCACAATATCAGCAAGTTTAGTTGCAGCTTCTTCACGTTGACGACTAAGTATTTTACCGGAGTCAACAAGCAGCCTTTTTTGTACCAACAATCGCTGACAAAGTTTCTCGCGTTGACCTTCAACGTCACTTAACCCATTGAGTTCAACAGTCACTCGTTCAAGATACTCAAGCAATTCAATAACCGTCGGAGCATATTTTCCTTTTAAGGTAGCCAATAATGCAAGACGATCCTCAACTTGTTGTTGCCGTTGCGGCTCGAAATCTAACCCCTCAGAGTAACTACGTAATTCTGAAGCAATATCTTCCAGACTATAAAGATTAGATTGCAACGATTTCGCCAACGAACCAAGATGAGGGTCAATTTGCTGCAAAGATTCAAGTTGGCTGGCCACAGCAGAAACCTTTTCACAAACTGCCTGTTGGCCAGCATAGAGACTCTCATAGCCACCCACCGTTGCCAATGTCAGCTTTTCAGCGTGCTGCAAGATGGAACGCTCCCGCTCCAACTCTTCATCCTCACCAAGTTTCAACTGAGCATTCTGTAATTCGTGCTGCTGAAAAGCAAGCATATCAAGTCGCTGTTTCCGCTCACGTTCCGCCAGATTCAAACCATTCAGATCCTTTTGCAATTGTTGGTATGCAACAAAAGCAGAACGGTAAGTCGCTAAAGATACATGCAACCCGGCAAAAGAGTCCAGCACCTCCAAGTGAGTTTCGGTGCGTTGCAGGTTTTGGTGTTCATGTTGACCATATATGTTAACCAGACCACTTATCAATTCACGTAATTGCGTCAATGTAACAGTAGAACCATTAATAAAAATCCGGTTTTTCTCCGAGCGAGCAATGATCCGACGCACCAGTAACTCATCACCATTTCTCAACCCGGCATCGATAAGTTTCTGCCCCAATAGATGTTCTTCACTGAGATCAAAAATCGCTTCGACCGATGCTTCACCTTCTCCGGTTCTGATGATTTCACCACGTGCCCGACCTCCGAGGAGAAGATTGACAGCATCAATAATGATCGACTTACCTGCACCTGTTTCTCCGGTCAATACATTAAAACCCGACCCGAAAGTGACGTGCAAGTTTTCAATAATGGCAAAATTTTTAATGATGAGGTCTGTCAACATTCTCTTCAATCACCAACCTGAGATTAATACACCCGCAAAGTTTATAATGTGGCTAAACAAAAAATTCGATTTCCTAAGTGCAGTAAATTTCAACGAAGACATAAATAAGCAGGTCAAGATCCTAAATATTTCCAGCAACACCAGAGATCGAAGTTTTTTACAACGTCATCAACGCTGACCCCAATTCAATTTTGTTCTCAATATTTCATAATAATCTTTATTTGGACTAGTCACCAGACGGGTACGTAGTTCAGATCGGCGCACTTCAACCCGATCCCCCGGAAGTAGTTTCCGTCCAACCTGGCCATCAGCAGTGAAAAAGACGACATCATCTTCAAAATTTACCTTAATCTCAATCACTGAGCGACTCCAAACCATAATCGGGCGATTGGTCAGCATATGCGGACAAATAGGGGTAATCAACAAGCTATTAATGTTGGGATAGATAATCGGACCCCCGGCCGCAAGATTATATCCGGTTGAACCGGTAGGAGTAGAAATAATCAAGCCATCAGCTTTATAACTAGTCAGGTGGCGCCCATCAACATAGGTTTCCATATCAATGATCCGTGCCAAAGCCCCCTTGTTAATAACAACATCATTGAGCACAGTGAATTTTCCAACAACCTTATCATTTCGGTGGATAAAAGCATCAAGCATCATCCGATCAGAAACTTGATAGTCGTCTGCAATCAAACGTTCCAGCATCTCCGGTAGTTCATCACGGGTAATTTCGGTTAAAAAACCAAGTCGACCCAAATTGACTCCAACTATCGGAACATTCTGCTCACCAACCAAACGAGCAACAGAAATCAGCGTACCATCACCGCCAAGGACAATAATCAGGTCGACTAATTCTGGAATCTCTTCCTCAGCATAACCATTCACCTGCCCTATCTGCTCAGCCAAACTATCTTCGAGCAAAACCTCAATCTGCTCCTGCTTGAAACGTTCACAAATAGAAGAAGCAATCTGCTCAGCATCTGGATGATTTTTTTTTGCGTAAATACCAATTTTTTTCAGCATCGGCTCACCGTTAAAAGATTTAAAAGTAAAAATCCTTGAAATAAAAAATGACAATTATCACAAAATACCAGCGAAAGTCCATCTCATAGGATGTTGTTGTGAAGACAAACTGCGTGCTACATTATTTCTTTTGCAAGAGCATCATCACATTACTCTTTTTGAGAATATCAACCATGAACCTGTTTGAACAAGCAGCTCAAAATAATATCAATACCCCGCTAGCTGAGCGAATGCGTCCACAAATGCTTGAGCAGGTTGTCGGGCAACAGCATTTACTTGGTCAAGGCAAATTGTTGCGTCAACTGATTGAAAACGATCAATTGACATCAATCATTTTCTGGGGGCCGCCCGGCACAGGAAAAACGACTCTTGGCAGAGTTATTGCGAACTGCACCAAAAGCCGCTTTGTATTCTTTTCTGCGGTTCTTGGCAGCATCAAGGAAGTCAGAGAAATTGTTGCTGAAGCGAAACAGCAACGTACTTATCATGCACGTAAAACCCTCCTGTTTATTGATGAAATTCATCGTTTTAATAAAGCACAGCAGGATGCATTTCTCCCTTCGGTCGAAAAGGGAGAGATTACCCTGATCGGAGCAACAACAGAAAACCCCAGTTTTGAAGTCAACTCGGCACTTCTATCGCGATCACGAGTTTTTGTTCTGGAGCCCCTGGCTCCAACAGACCTGAAAATTCTGTTGAATCGCGCCCTATCTGATCAACAGGGGTTGAACAAACCAGATCTACTGGTTGAAGATGCTGCTCTTGATTTTTTTGCTGATCAAGCGAGGGGAGATGCCCGGATCGCACTTGGGGCATTGGAAGTTGCGACAGCGGCACTTCAAGGTGATGATAACATTTCGCTTGAAACAGCTCAGGAAGCGATGCAGAAAAAAGCACTCCTTTACGATAAGAGTGGCGAAGAACACTATAATGTTATCTCCGCATTCATCAAAAGCATGCGTGGATCCGATCCAGATGCAGCCTTATACTGGTTGGCACGGATGCTTGAAGCGGGGGAAGACCCGCTCTTTATTGTCCGACGAATGGTCATATTCGCCTCGGAAGATATTGGCAATGCTGACCCACGCGCACTACAACTCACCCTGACCGTACAGCAGGCGGTACATTTTGTTGGTCTCCCTGAAGCCAGAATCAATCTAGCTCAGGGAGTCACCTATCTTGCAACGGCACCAAAAAGTAATGCCAGTTATATTGGGGTAGATGAGGCCCTCGCTGAGGTGAGAAAGTCAGGGGGGCTACCAGTTCCCAAGCATATCCGCAATGCTCCCACCAAATTAATGAAACAGCTTGATTACGGCAAAGGATATAAATACGCCCATAATCATCAGAGAGGTTTTGCGCAACAGACCCATCTACCGGAACAAATTAGTGAAAAAAAGTTTTATCGCCCAACAGATAGAGGCTACGAAAAGTTGATCACTGAACGAATGAATTATTTGCGAAACAGATCAATTGAGGAAACTTCGGAATGAAAACACTCTGCGGAATCATGATTCTGCTGACGGGTTTAATTACAGTGCCCGCAATAGCTGATGATTGGGAACCGTGGGAAGCCAACAAGCAAACTCACAAATCAGATTCGACAAACGATTCAGCACTACAAGCTGCGGTACAATTATTCCAAAAATACATATCACCAGTTGATGGACAACGCTGCGCCATGTATCCAACCTGTTCGGCTTATTCACTCCAGGCAATCCGCAAACATGGGGCACTCATCGGAGTTTTTCTGACTGTCGACCGCCTCTACCATGAAGGAGATCCAATTGAGCAACAGCACCCCATCAATAAATGGGGATACATTCGTTTTTATGACCCACTGGAGAACAATGATTGGTGGTTGAGAACCTTCTAGATTTCTGTGCAATCTACCAACAATTATAACGAACCAGTTCTTTCAAAGGCTTACGATTTTTCTTACGTCCAGCTTCGCTTGGATAGCCCAGCGACAACATGGCAATAGGTTCGACACCTTCGGGCAGTCCCATTGCATAGGTCACCTTGGCTGGATCAAACGCACCAACCCAACAAGTTCCTAGCCCGAGGTCGGCAGCAGCAAGAGTCAGGTGATCAATGGCAATGGCGGCATCAATTTCACAGTAGTTTTTGCCATCATACCGATCGCGCATCCAACCTTTGGCAGGCTCAGTACAGATAACAATAACAACCGGTGCCTGGCGAAAAACGGCGCGGGACAGGAAGCGGCCAACTCGTCAAGCTTGGCCGGATCACGCACAACAATAAAATGAAAAGGTTGAAGATTCTTGGCAGTTGGAGCAAGATTGCCTGCCAGCAAGATTTTGTTCAACAGCTCTTCCGGTACGGAATCAGATCTGTAACCACGAATACTGCAGCGTTTTTCAGCTAGCTCAATGAACTTCATGAAGATTCCCTTCCAGCAATGTCCGTTTAAGATTTACATGGTTGAAGTAACGGTACTAAAACTAAACCTTCGAACCTCCCCAACTCCTCTTTGCCAAAGTGGGAGTTTTTAAGCCTCCCCTTTTTCAAAAAGGGGGATTGAGGGGGATTTTTATGTCAGATTAAAAGCATACGTTTTTTTGTGACGTCACCATGAATCAATTTGCCGACGAATCAAATCACTGCCGGTATTTTCGTGCACCCAGCGAAGCAAGTTCTGTGCGCGAGATGTACCCATATTTTTCAGCAGAACCACGGCATTTTTACGTAACTGGGTCACGCCGGCATAAGCAGTAGCATTGCCCTTGATAGTACGTCGAATTTCGGCTGAGGAGGACTTGAGCAGCCACTCAAGGTCAACAGGGATACGCATATCGGTCTCATCCTGTGGCGGACAAACCATGGTACAGTCATCACAACCAAACAGCCAATTCCCGATTGATCCGCCTTCTCCGCAAGAAAGAATTCCTCGCTTTTCGATGGTCAAATAACTGATGCATTTTCGCGCGTCAATCAGCTGACCAGATTGAATCGCTTCAGTCGGACAGTTCTTTACGCAAGCACAGCAGGTAGCGCAAACGAATGGCATCTTCGCCTCATGGATAACTTCTGGCAGTTCGATATCAACAAAAAGACAGCCGATAAAAATCCGGCTATTCCCCGAATCGGACACCCGCAAAAGATTATTTTCTCCCACCACACCGAGTCCGCCGACAGTAGCAAACAAAAGGTCATAGACTGCTGCAGTATCAACCGTAGCTTCAGAGTGGATATTCTTACCGAGCATCGTAGCCAATTGAGAAAGCATAGTCTGCCCGGTTAAGTGATAGTCGGCTTCTCTGGCATAAGCCGATATATAACCAAGCAGAGCATCGTTTGCCGGTACGGGAAATGGATGTGTTGCCAAAGGATCACCCCAACGATTATTGAAGGTGAGTACAAGTACCGATTTGGCGAATGGAAAGGTTTTCCATGGATTAGACTTTTTGGGAAGCAACCGTTCGAGATAGTCCATCTCACCATGCATCCCCCGTTTCAGCCAGCTGGCGACCTGAGTATTGTTTTCCCCAATGCGTAACCGCAGAAGCGGGTTATCAATCCGAAAACACGCTATCGAATGTGCCCCGATCTTCCGGGAAGCTTCCGCCAGCCAATCATTAAAGTTATCTAGATCCATTTTATTCCATTGCTGAATATTATTTAAGGAACAACCCCGGTTTTGCTGTGGCGTTGTTTTGTCCCCATTCCCGTGTGACGCAGCCGGAGTGAAGCAGCTGATTTGAGAATCAGAACAGCAAATATTTGAGGGCGCCGGGCGGGGGCGCAACCCCGCGGTCTGTTTTTTGGGGACACGTAACAAGTACATGTCCCCAAAAAGCCCGGTGATGGCTAAGCAAAAGCTTCGTCCTACAAGGCGGTGTAATTTTTCAGGAAGGCATACATGTGTATGTCAAAGTCCTGAAAAACCGCGACAACACAGTAGGTCGGAGTTTTTGCGACGCCATCAAAACATGAACCGCCGCATACTCACATTCATCAACAATCCCACCCCGATCATTGTTGTTACCATACTGGTTCCACCGTAAGAAAACAGCGGCAACGGCACACCAACAACCGGAAGTAAGCCAATCACCATCCCCAGATTGACAACAATATGCCAGAAAATCATGGCTGTTACCCCAACCGCAAGAAACAACCCAAATCGATCAGCAGCCCGCCTGGCAACATACAAACCCCAGACAATCAAGAACAGATAGAGAAACAACAACACAAAACTGCCAGCAAACCCCCACTCTTCGGCAAAAACAGAGAAAGCGAAATCGGTATGTCGCTCCGGCAAAAATGAGAGCTGTGACTGAGTCCCCTGAATAAAACCCTTGCCCAAGAAACCACCACTGCCGACCGCAATTTTAGATTGAATAATATGGTAACCGCTCCCTAGGGGATCGGCTTCTGGATTCATAAAAGTTCGGATTCTGGCACGCTGATAATCGTGCAATCCAAACCAACCAGCGACAGCAACCAAAGCGCCAATGAGTCCCAGTCCAATCAGTGTGCCGCGTTTCAGGCCAGCAAACAGCAACATTGTTGCAGCAATAAAAATAACCATCATTGCGGTTCCCAGATCGGGTTCCTTAAGTATGAGCACAACCGGCAACAATAACCAGAGAATCGGCTTCCAGAGTTCAAACAATCCATAGCCAAGTGGGCTAGCCGTTTTTGCAAAAATTCGTGCCAACAGCAATATGATTGCAATTTTAATAACTTCACCGGGCTGCAAATTGAAAAAACCAAGATTGATCCAGCGAGTTGCTCCCATAGATGTTTTGCCTAAAAGCAACACATAGACCAACAAACTGACACTGACCCAATAAAAATGAACAGCAAAGTATTCCAGATGACGGTAATCAAACAGACAAATAACCAGTGCCATCAGAACTCCGCCAGACAACCAGAGAAGCTGCTTTAAGTAGATTGGGGTAGCTGCAGATTGCCAACTGGAAGTTGCACTGAAAAGGTTGACGATTCCAACCCCAGCCAGTAAAAGCACAGTAAGCAACAACACCCAATCAAAGTTAGACACCAGACGTCGATCAAACATCAGTTATTCCTCCCGATCCTGCGATGCTTGTCCTTTTAGTTCCATATAACGTTGGATGATCTGTTTGGCAATCGGTCCAGCAGCACGACCACCCGATTGTCCGTGCTCAACCACAACTGCAATAGCTATCTCCGGTTTCTCTGCTGGCGCAAAAGCAACAAACAGAGCATGGGGGCGAAAGCGGTAAGGGATCTCCCCATCTTCATCCAGCTCTTCTTCTTCATCTGATTTACGTCGGACAACCTGCGAAGTTCCTGTCTTCCCTGCCACCATAACATTTTCAAGATAAGCAGCATGCCCGGTTCCGTGTGGTTCATTGACAACAGCAACCAAACCATCATGAATCACGTTCCAAGCATCAGGTGAATAATTGATTTGGCGAACAACTTCTGGCTCAGATTGCAACAATAAATTCCCCTCCCAATCTTCAACCTGCCGAATAACCTGAGGCTTTAAAACCTTCCCTTCATTTGCAATAGCAGCCATCATCACCGCCAACTGCATTGGTGTAGCAAGAACAAACCCTTGTCCGATTGAGGCGATAACAGTTTCTCCCGCATACCAAGGTTCATTATAGTGCTTACGTTTCCATTCCTGAGAAGGCATAAGTCCTGAACGTTCTCCCGGCAGGGGGTAGCCAACTGGAGATCCCAGCCCAAACTCTCTAGCTGCTGCGGATAGCTTATCAATCCCCAGTTCCAATCCAACCTGATAAAACCAGACATCACAGCTTTCACGCAGTGCTTTTTTCAGATCGGTTGGACCATGCCCTTTTTTCTTCCAGCAGCGATAGCGGGAACCACCGACAACAAAATCACCCTTACAATCGATACTTCGATTTGCGGCTATACCATCACGCAAAGCTGCCAAGGCGACAATCATTTTGAATGTCGATCCAGGTGGATATTGTCCCGAAATAACTTTATTCTGCAGGGGGTGACGATCATCCTGCGCCAATACGCGCCATTCATCCCCATCAATTCCCCTGGCAAATAAAGCGGGATTAAAGGTTGGGCGACTGACCATTGCTAAAATGTCTCCAGAATTAACGTCCAGAGCGATAGCTGCACCAGATTCAGAACCAAAAGCTTTATCAGCAGCACGTTGCAACTCACGGTCAAGCGTCAGATAAACCTTATTTCCAGGCTGAGAAGGCTCCACCTGTAATTGTCGTAGCAGTTTTCCCTGAACATCAACTTCAACCAAACGCTGCCCCTTCCCTCCCCGCAAATAGGGGTCGAAAGTTCTTTCAAGGGCTGTTTTCCCGATAAAATCACCACCACGGTACTGATCAAAATTCCCACTCTGCAATTCTGTCTCGGTAATTTCACCAAGGTATCCAATGAGGTGAGCCGCTGAACCGTGCTCCAGGTAATCGCGAACCGGACGCACTTCTGTCAGTACCCCAGGCAAATCAACACTATTCTCCTGGATTCTCTCCATAATCTCTCGACTTACATCTTCTGCCAGTGGTACCGGTCGATAAATTGGAAATCGTTTCCCCTCTTGCCAACGTGCCTCAAGTTCAGAGATTTCGATATCCAATAATAGTGATAGTCGTTCAAGCAGTAGAGAACGGTTTTCAACAGCCTGCCGCATCACAGATATTTTGAACGACGGTCGATTATCAACCAGCAGGATCCCGTTCCGGTCAAAGATCGGCCCGCGCGGGGCATCTAGTGAAAGAACCCGGGTGCGATTACGGATAGAACGTTCCTGAAGATTCTCGTAACTGATAACTTGCAGGTACCAAAGGCGCAGTAATAAAAGTAAAAAAACCATAGTTGCAGCAGTGGAATAGAACAAAAAACGTTTCTGGACAGCTGGCAACTCTTTCCATTTAAGATCAAGTCCCATGATGTTTACTCTGGTAAATCAATCCAGCAAGACCAGAACGATAGCCGAATAGACGCTGGAAGCGGAGCAAAAAGAACAACAGAATTGTTGAAAAAAACATGTTGGTCAAGAGCTGTTGTGGGATAGCTGGCAACAAGATATGCAACACTGGTGAATCATCAGCAAGAATAGTCAGATAAAAACCAACTATCAAATTTTGCAACAGTGTTCCTCCAGCAATTAGCAACAGCAATAACGGTGGACTTTCAATATTAAGCTGTTCGGAAAGCACCCGTGTTGCCAACACAATGACGAGGTAGACAGAAACATACAAACCAAGGCTGGGACCGCAAAAACTATCCTGAATGGCTCCTAGCAACAGTCCGGCGATAAGAGCGCGGGATAAATTTTCACTCAACCCCAAGTATAGGACTAGAATCAAGATCAGATTTGGTCGCCAATTTGGTGAAAAAAATAACGGCAAAACACTACTTTGCAACAATACGAACAAAATTCCGGTAAACAAATATAGGAGATAACTTCTCATTGATCCTCGCCGACAATCACCATAACCTCCTCAAGGAGAGAAAAATCGATTGTTGGGGCAGCCTTAACCTGCTGGAACAACCCAAATTGATCTTTTTCAACAGATTCGACCAGCCCCAGCGGCAAGCCCTTGGGGAAAACCCCTCCCATCCCCGAAGTCACAAGTAAATCTCCGATCTGGATATCAGCATTGCGCAGAGCATATTCGACAGATAAATTGTCCCCCCGACCACGGGCAACTCCACGAGTTCGGGTTCTCTGAATCAGTGCTGCAACCGCAGAAGAAGCATCAGTTACCAATAGAACTCGTGAACTGGCGGGTGCAGTCTTTATAATCCTTCCCACGACACCCTGCGCCGCGACCACTGGCAATCCATTGCGCAATCCAGCCTGGGTTCCTTTATCAATAATAATTGTCCGAGCCCAGTTACTGGCATCCTCACCAATAACTTGGGCTGGTAGAGCAGGACGGTCAAGGTCATCGACAAAAGCCAGTAGTTTGCGCAAACGCTCATTTTGTAGAGAAACTTCTTGTACCTGTCGCAATTGCGACTGCATTTGCCGATTTTCCTGTTCTAGTTCCAGATTACGCTTCCGGGCATCGACCAACCAGAGGTAGTTCCCCCATATTCCGGTTGTACTATCAACAATACCATCAATGCTAGTCTGAAAGGGTGCGGCAAAGGTAAGAACAGCACGTTCAAAGAAGGTAGTTGCAGTTTTCTGGCGGAGGTTATAGGAATAGAGAATCACTGTTGCCAACAGTAGAATAATGGCCAACCATAAAAATCGATAGCGTCTTAACAGCTCACCCACTGACTGCTCCAAGCAGATCCTGAAATAAAACAAAAACCAATCAGGGCAACAACACTAAAAAGGGAGAATCGACTGATCCTCCCTGAGAATACCACAATACGATCAGATCATAGACTTGATATCAGGAGGAGATGGCGACTTGCTTCAACAGATCCAACTGATCCAGAATAGCTCCCGAACCCAACACAACACAGGATAACGGATCTTCGGCGACAACGACCGGCAACCCAGTCTCCTCGCGCAGCAAAATATCCAGATTCTTCAGATATGCACCGCCGCCAGCCAAAACAATTCCTTTGTCCACAATGTCTGCAGCTAATTCTGGTGGTGTCCGCTCAAGTGAGATTCTGACTGCCTCAATAATTGTATTGATCGTCTCCATGATAGCTTCACGAATCTCATCCGAGTTAATTTCCATAGTCTTGGGAACGCCACTGACCAGATCACGACCCTTTATGTCCATAGTAGCAGTGTCTTCTCCTGTAGAATAGGCACTACCGATACCGATTTTTACTGCTTCAGCCGTTCGTTCACCGATCAACAGGTTATATTTTCGTTTCATGTATTGGATAATAGCTTCATCCAGCTTATCTCCACCGACCCGGACACTCTCCGCGTAGACAACTCCGGCAAGTGAAATAACTGCTACCTCTGTCGTTCCACCACCAATATCTACAATCATATTTCCCGATGCTTCAGTAATTGGGAGGCCTGCACCTATAGCAGCGGCCATCGGCTCTTCAATCAGATAAACTTCACGAGCGCCGGCAGATTCAGCAGATTCACGAACCGCCCTTTTCTCTACTTGGGTAATCCCGGAAGGAACACAGATTACAATCCGTGGGCGTACCAAGTTCTTACGATTATGAACCTTACGAATAAAATACCGTAACATTTCTTCAGTATGGTCGAAGTCGGCGATCACACCGTCCTTCATTGGACGGATAGCAACGATGCTTCCCGGTGTACGGCCAAGCATCTCTTTAGCGTCTGTACCAACCGCCAGCACCTTGCGTTGACCAGCCGCGCCGGTCTTAACAGCAACAACTGAAGGCTCACTAACGACAATCCCCTTCCCTTTCATAAAAACAAGGGTATTGGCCGTTCCAAGATCAATTGCCAAGTCATTAGAAAACATGCCCCATATAGCATTAAAAATATTAAACATATACCATCCTGTCAACGCCGAGAGCGGCTTAATATATAGAGTTGAAGTTATGCTTAAAAGCTCGGTCACTCTAGCAAAGCAACTATTTTTAAGCAAGCGTTAAGCTGGTAAAAAATGATTGCTTTTCAGTAAAATGCTGGTCTAACATGCGACCCTGTTTTTTGTCTCTATCAACCAAAAATTTGATGAGGAGTTTCCCTGTAATGCTTCAATTTGTTAGGTCAAAACAAAAATCGGTCTTGATCAAGATTGCCTTCGGCGTGATCATTTTAAGTTTTGTTATCGGCTATACCATGCTTACGGCACCATCCGACCAAAACGCCAATCAAGGTGGAGATATTGCTGCCCGTGTCAATGACTATGAAATCAGTTACACCGCATTTCAGAGCAGCTACAGCAATCTTTATAACCTTTACCAAAATATTTACCAGGGAAATTTCGACGCCAAACTGGAGAAACAACTCAATCTGCCCAAGCAAGCATTACAGCAGCTAATTGAAGAATCGCTTCTTGTTCAGCAGGCACTTGAACTCAACTTGGAAGTTACCCAAGAAGAATTGATTGGTAGTATTGCACAATACGATGCATTTCAAATCGCTGGTGAATTCAACCGGGATCGTTATCTTGAAGTTCTGAATTACCAACGCATGAACCCGGAACAGTTTGAAATGACCCAACGAAGACAGCTGTTGACACAAAAGGTACGTGCCGAGCTGCAACAGGGCGCCAGCGTCAATGAAGAGGAATTAAAAACGGCATTCCATAAAGAAAGTGACAAAGTCAACCTGAATTACGTCTGGCTAACCCCGGCACTGGTTGAAAGCAAGGTCAAAGTCACCGACGATAGCCTAAAATCATTCTTTGAGCAGAATGTAGAAAGCTTTAGGGTTCCGGAAAAAGTATCCCTGCGTTACCTGCAGTTTGATCCTGCTCGCTACGAAAACGAGGTCGGAGCTGTAAGTGATGAAGATCTACAACGCTACTATCGTCGCAATCTTGACCGATATGAAATCAAAGAACAAGTGACAGCGGCTCACATATTACTAAGCATCCCCCAAGATGCTGATGCAGAAACCATCAAAAAGAGACAAGACCTCGCCAACGAGCTATTAAAACAGCTACAGGATGGAGCAGATTTTGCGCAGCTTGCTAAAACCCATTCAGATGACAAGAGCAACGCAGCGCAAGGTGGGGAGATTGGCACTTTTGGACGTGGCACCATGGTCGGAGAGTTTGAAGAAGCGGCCTTTGCCTTACGCCCAGGCCAGATGAGTGAAGTTGTTCAAACCCCCTTTGGTTTCCATATCATCAAAGTTGAAGAGTATATAGAGCCAGGCGTAAAACCTCTTGTGGATGCCATAGTAGAAGTTAAATCAGGCCTGACATTAGAGAAATCACGTCAACTAGCCTATGAAAAAGCGATGGATGCTTATAATATTAATCGCAAAACTGGAGATTTGGAAACTGCTGCAACAGATAATGATCTGGGAATTAAAGAAACAGGTTTCTTCTCTGCAAATGCAGCCATTGATGGTATCGGTAAAGTTGCTGCTATCAGCCAAGCGGCTCTTATCCTGAAGGACGGTGAACTGGCTCGCCCAGTACAAACGACTCAAGGTGTCTTTTTGTTTATCTTGAAGGAACGACAAGTGAGTCACCTTCCTGAACTAACTAAAGTCAAACCAGCAGTCGAGCAAAGCTATCGAGTCGAACGAGCTCTCTCCTTAGCCAAAGAGCTTGCTGACAAGCTGTTAAATCAAGCTACGGAAAAAAAGAGCTTGAGATCAGCAGCTAAGGATTTGAAATTGAGCGTTGAAGAATCGGGAGAATTTAGTCGTAGTTTTGGATTTTTTATTCCCCGAATTGGAACCTCACAAGAGCTTGCAGAAGAAGCTTTCACCCTGACCGAAGAAGCTCCCATAGCTACAAAAGTCTACACTATTGGCGACAAATACCTGGTTGCCAGTTTAAATAAATCTGAAATTGCCGATTTTGAAACTCTGAGCAGCACAGATAAAGAACAGTTAAACAACCGCTTGCTGGAAGAAAAAAAGCAGCAGGTCGTTGCTGAAAAGCTAAAACAACTACTGCAGCAAGCCAAGGTTGAAATCATGGTTCCTGAACTAATCAGCATCTTCGAAAATGGGAGCAACAACTCATGACACCTATCATTACACAAACAGACTGCCCAGAACTAAATCTGGTCAACCGTGGCAAGGTCAGGGACATTTATGACCTTGGTGAATATCTTCTGATTGTCACCAGTGACCGAATTTCTGCTTTTGACGTCATCATGGATGAAGGCATTCCCCAGAAAGGTTATGTCCTTACCCAAATTTCTAAATTCTGGTTTGAGCAGATGACTGATTTAATTCCTCATCACCTGATCTCAACAGAAGTTGATGATTTTCCAGCCATTACCCACCAATATCGGGAGCAGCTGGAAGGGCGCAGTATGTTGACCAAAAAAGCACAACCTCTCCCGGTCGAGTGTATTGTCCGTGGCTACCTGTCTGGAAGTGGTTGGAAAGAGTATCAACAGCTCGGTTCCGTCTGTAGCATCCCCTTGCCAACAGGGCTGGTACAAAGCGACAAACTGCCAAAAACTCTGTTCACCCCCTCAACCAAAGCAGAGCTTGGTGAGCACGATGAAAATATTTCTTTTGAGCAGACAGTAGAGCTGTGTGGTCAGGAAATAGCTGAGCAAATAAGTGATGTCAGTATTAAAATTTACGAACGTGCCAGGTCTCTAGCTGCCCAGAAAGGTCTCATCATTGCTGACACCAAATTTGAATTCGGCATACTGGACGGTCAACTCATCTGGATTGATGAAGCTCTAACTCCTGACTCTTCCCGCTTCTGGCCTCAAGACCACTACCAACCGGGTGGGGCTCAACCTAGTTTTGACAAACAGTTTCTACGTGATTATCTGGAAACTCTCGACTGGGGAAAACAGGCACCAGCTCCAAAGCTACCTGAAGAGATTGTCCGAAAAACTGGTGAAAAATATCTTGAAGCGCTCAAGCGACTCACCGCTTGAGAGTATATACATCTCACTGACCAACATTTCAAAAAGCCGTTGTGCCCCTGCGCAACGGCTTTTCTGTTAAATCAATAAAATATCCTCAACAAAAATACAACAATGTTTGCCATATGTACTATTTTGTCATATATTTGTTTTTGATCTTCATGAGAATTGAAAAGTGGCTAGTTTATGTAACTGTATAAAATGGGAACCCTCCCTTCAAAATTGCACAATTACAGGATTTTAGTTACGTGAAACCGAGCTTTAAGTACTGGATTTTTCTAAGTGCAATCTATTTTGCGCTTATCAGCATTATTGTAGCCAGCCTAGTAGGTTCTTGGGTCAGTATCAATGAATCCCAACAAGCTGCCCTGAGCGGAATGCTCAGCAAGCTGACCCCCTTCCCCCTACTCGGAACAATTACCATTCTCTTCATTATCGGGGCACTGATTAACCTTTTATTTAACGACTATATTATTCCAATTCTCAAACTTGCTGAAAGTGCAAGAATAATTTCATCCGTCAACCCGGAACACCGAGCTCAAATAAAAAACGCTTCTAAAGAGATCCAATACCTATCAGAAATTATCAATCAATCCGCTGATGCCTTTAATAACTTACAGAGGGATGTCACTGGAAAAATTGCAATTGCTCAAGCAACTCTTGATGAAGAACGTACTCGCCTTGCGGCATTAATGTCAGAACTGCCACACGGGGTAATCGTTTGCAATACCGATGGGCAGGTATTACTTTACAATCAGCAAGCTCAAGAATTATTCAAAGAAAATCCCACAGCTACAGAGGCTCCAGCTCAAGGGATCCTCGGCCTAGGACGTTCAATTTTTAGCCTTCTTGATCGCGACCCAATTGTCCATGGGCTGGAAATGTTACACAAATGCCACACCTCAGGCCGCACAAAGATGGTCAATCATTCCATGATAACTTTGCACACAGGCTTGTGCTTACGTGTCAATATGGCGCCTGTTTTTACCGAACAAAACAACGTCAAGACTATTTCTGGATATGTTCTAACTCTAGAGGATATGACTCATCAGATTGAATCTGACAGTCGTCGAGACATGTTGATTCAGTCTCTAATTGATGAGCAGCAGAAGGATCTGGAAGATATCCGTGACTCAATTACAAACATTTTAAGTCGACCTAAACTCGATCAGGAAGAGCTGTATAATTATCGAAAAAAAATTGACAATGCGTCCCAATCGTTACAAAAGAAGGTGAGTGAAGCGAGAGCTAATTACGCACTCCACCTACATGCGCTAAGTAAAAACGAGAATGTTCTGGCCAATAATCTCCTTGATATTATCAGTAATAACATCAGTGAACGCTTCTCAATTAATGTTACCCCACTGGCCCCAAAAGGTGTCTGGCTGCAGCTTGATAGCTATTCGATGGTTCAAGCTATTTCCCATCTTGCTGGGCTACTAGTCACCCATGCCAACATCCAAGAATTACTGCTAACTTTAACCGTCAATGAAGACTCTGGCACAGAACTAGTTATCGTCTGGCCAAAAGCAAGTGCTGATATGGATTTGCTTAAAACCTGGCAACTGACACCCTTGATTACCGATGCAAAGGGTAACCTTCTAAACTTTAGGGATACCATCGATAATCTAGCCGGTAAAATATCTCCGATATCTGAAGCTTCGGATGAATATTCAGGGGTCATGATCAGTTTCCCCCCCATAGATCAGGATCGCCGCTTGGCAATGCAATGTGAAGTTGAACACCGTCCTATCTCATACGAATTTGACCTCTTCAATCGTGGAGACTGGAAAGAATTAGGCCAGATTCCTCTTCGCAAGCTAACCTATGCGGTATTTGATACTGAGACGACCGGTTTACACCCTTCCAAAGGGGATGAAATCATCCAATTGGGTGCCATCCGGATTGTCAATGGTCAACTCCTCTATCATGAAGTGATTGACCAACTGGTTGACCCAAAACGTTTTGTCCCTCAGGAATCCGTTGAAATTCACGGCATTCAACCAGCCCTACTTCAAGGACAACCGACCATAGACAAGGTGCTGCCACATTTTCATACATTTGTTGATAATTCAGTACTGGTCGCCCACAATGCTGCCTTTGATATGCGTTTCTTGCAACTTCAGGAAGAAAAAACCGGTATTGTTTTTGATAACCCGGTTATTGATACAATGTTACTGTCGTCAATTATCCATCCTTACCAGGATTCTCATTCTCTCGATAGTTTGGCAGAACGTTTGAATGTCACAATAGTTGGCCGGCATACAGCTCTTGGTGATGCCATTGTCACTGGTGAGGTTCTTCTGAAGTTAATCCCACTTCTCGAAGCTCATGAAATATATACCTTGGCCGATGCCCTAGCCGCTGCATCACAATCACCTTTTGCAAAGGTTGCTTATTAAGAACTGGACAGAATCCATATGTTGAAATCAATTTTTAAGGGATTAACCGGGAAAAAGAGGGAAAAAAGTGATGATCCCCTGCTCGACTATGTCATCGATGCCTGCTCCCAAATCGAAAATCGATCTGTGCTCAAACAAAAGGTACACGAAGCCAGTTTCTGTGTTCTCGACCTGGAAACAACCGGTTTAGACATGGCCAATGATGTCATTATCAACATCGGCGCCATCAAGCTAAAAAAAGGAAAAATTACCAAGATTTTTGAAGCCTATACCAAACCCCCCATTCCCATTCCAGCACTATCAACTGAGTTTCATGGCATGGTTGATGATATGTTCGAGGACAAACCCGTCATCGGTGAAGTTCTCCCCGAATTTCTTCAGTTTGTCGGTGATAGTGTTATTGTCGGCCACCATATAAATTTTGACATTCAAATGCTGCACCGCCACCTGAAAGAGATCTATGATGTCGGTATTACCAATACGGTTTGGCTCGATACCATGTTTCTCTACCAACTGGCTCATGAAGATCAAACTCACCAGCCCCTTGATCATTTACTGGAACGCTACTGTGTTCAATGTGATCAGCGTCATACGGCACTGGGTGATGTGGTCGCAACAGCCAAAGTTTTCGTCAAAATCATGGAAGAGCTACCATCTTCCTATAAAACCATAGGCGATCTCTTCCGTGCCCAGAACAGCATCCGCTACAAGGAGCAATAATTCATGTCTGACCCCATATGTAGGTATGAGCGAAAAGTTATCTCTGCACAAGAATACGAACAGCTGCTAGAACTCGACACCAACGATTTGATTGACACTCTGGCGAAAAAATATCTGCAGTGGCATACGCCCTACCACGGAGTTCTAGACAACGACCGGATTCCTTTTTATCACTGGTTTGTCGGTGGCAAACTAGATATCTGGCATAACACTATTGGTAAACATCTCCACACTCATCGGCGCAACAAAGCCGCGTTGATGTGGGTTGGGGTCGACGGGCGAGAGCGTGTCTACACCTACCATACACTTGCTTACGAGGTTGAACGGCTGGCAATGGCGCTGATCAACCTGGGAGTTAAAAAACACGACCGGGTTCTTATCTTCACCCCCAACCTGCCCGAAACAATTGTCACGATGCTTGCGTGTGCGCAAATCGGAGCAGTGCATATTCTCTACCACATTGCATATTCATCAGAATCACTCGCGGAGAGACTTCAGGATTGTAAAGCGGCTTATATTATCACCGCAGACAGCTGCCCTCAGACTGCACATAAATTGAAAGAAAAAGTCAACGATGCACTCAACAAAATTGATTATAAAATTAAACATTGCATTGTTATCGAGCGAACCGGAGAACGTGTTCACATGCAGCCCAAACGGGATCTTTGGTATCAGGATCTGATCACCGATGAAGAGTTGTCCAAAGGGGCAAAGGTTGACAGATTACGTGTCGACAGAGACCCTCTCTTCATGCTCTACACCGCATCGAAAACCAAAACAGCAAAAGCAGTTGTCCATAACACCATCGGCTTCCTCCTTTGGGCGCAATTTACGACACAAGTCCTGTTTGACATGGATGACCGTGATATTTTCTGGTGTACCGCCGACCTTGCCTGGATCACCGGTCATACCTATGGAGTCTACGGTCCTCTCTCATTGGGGAGCACTGTTTTCATTTATGAGGGAAGCATCACCTACGAAAACACCTCTCTATTCTTTGATTTTCTCGACCGCTTTCATATCACCCGAATGTTCAGCAATCCTGCCCTTCTGCGCAGCGTCATGCGGGCAAAAAACAGTCGTGAATATGAAGCCAGGTCGGCTAACTCTTTACAGCTAATCGGGTGTGGCGGTGGCGAAATCAAAGAAGACCTGTACCACTGGGTTCTCCACACTCTACCTAAACAAGGAAAAATCCCTCTGGTCAATATCTGGGGTCAAACAGAATCTGGCGGCAGTTTGATGGCAAACGTACCTGGGACAGAGGGAAGCCTGCAAAACACCAGACTTCGCCCCCTTCCCGGAGTCAAGTGCCGTCTTGTCACTAAGCAGGGCAAGACCATTGATGGCGTTAATGAACCAGGCTTTATGGTTCTCACCGAGCCACTGCCTTCACTCTGTAAAGATCTCTATGGCGACAGCGCCGCATTTCGTTCTATCTACTGGGAAAAATTCAAGGGGGAAAAGTTTTTTGCCACCGGAGATGAAGCAATTGCTGGGGAAGATGGAAGCTACGTTCTGACAGGACGATCCGACATAGCGCTCAGCTCAGGAGCTGGAAACCGAAAACTTGATGAAATAGAAAAAGTGATTCTCAGCCAGGAACGGGTCAAAGAATGTGCCGTTGTCTTTATCGATCACCCAGTTTACGGCTATATGCTGATCGCCTTCTGTGTTTTAAAGAATTATCAAGACGAGAGCTATAATGATGAGTCGCTCCAGGGAATCAAAGAACATATTATCGAGCAAAGCGGTGAGTTCACCTTGCCCGATGCGATCCGCTTGACCAAATTCCTGCCAAAAACTCCTGACAATGTAATTAATCGGGAACTACTTAAGGAAATTTCGTTGCAAATGGAAGGATTGTAGGTCAAAAAAACACAGGGTGTAAAACTGATACCTAGCGAAAAATCCGCGACAGCAATGGGATTCGTGTCACCCATGGGAGCTGTAGTTTAATGCGCTGAATGGTTCCATGCAGCCAGCCCAATTTTCGCGCGACAACCGGAACGCTCCCAACACCGAATACGGCAACAACAAGAGTGCTCAGAATCACCAGTTCAAAGGGGCCAAGACCAAAAAACATCAAACCTCCAGCAGCAAACGTCCACTAGATCCAGACACAACTTCACCCACCGGGTGGACAGGAACTGCCTGTTCAACCAGACGTTGCTCAAATAATTCAGTTTTCTCACTTGCGACAGCGATTAACAACCCTCCAGAAGTTTGCGCATCACTGAGTAAATCGAGATACAAGGGATCACAGTGTTCGTGTCCATCAAGACAGGGAGAATAAAAATCTCGATTACGATGAGAACCGGCCGGAACTAGGCCCATTTCTGCCATTTCCAACGTATGAGGGTAAGAAGGAAGATCATTGATATATATTTTAAGCCCAACACCACTGGCTTGTGCCATCTCAGAAGCATGACCAATTAGCCCAAAACCGGTAATATCGGTGCAAGCAGAAACACCAACCGCTAACATCACTTCAGCAGCGGCCTTGTTCAACGTCATCATTCCATCAATCGCTTCTGAAATATCGACTTCAGTCAGTAGCTCACCCTTCAAAGCCGTTGTCAACAGCCCGGTTCCAAGAGGCTTGGTCAAGTAGAGCTGATCTCCAGGCTGGCACCCACAAGTCGTCACCATTTTACTGGGATCAACCAGGCCTGTCACACTTAAACCATACTTCGGCTCATCATCCTCTATCGAATGCCCACCAGCAACCACCGCACCAGCGGCATGGACACGTTCGGCTCCACCCTGAAGGATCTTAATCAGAACATCAGCGTCCAGACAACCGATAGGGAAAGATACCAGGTTTAAGGCCGTGAGAGGTCGCGCACCGACAGCAAACAGATCAGACAGTGCGTTTGCAGCCGCTATCTGGCCATACTTGTACGGATCATCCACCACCGGGGTGAAAAAGTCGACTGACTGCACCAACGCCTCTGAATCATTGAGACGATAAATTGCCGCATCAGCAAAAGGAATCTCCTGCGAGAGCAAATCAGGATGATTAACATGTGGGAGCTGGCTCAGAACTTGAGCCAGGGTCTCAGGACCTATTTTTGCCGCTCAACCAGAGCTGCGTGACAAAGAAGTCAAACGTACACTCATCTTCTATTTCTTTCTATTCAAAAAGGATTCAAGAAACCTTTGGCAGCTGCCAGGCGACACGATTCTCTCCGGTTCTGCGGGTATATTTCTGACTGTCAAACAACTCCAAGAGTGCTTGTATCAACTTTCGACCACTGCCAAGCTTATCCCTGAATTCAGCCAAAGTAATCGCTTCCTGCTGCTGAAAAATTTCAAGTAGTAATCTTTCAGCCTGGCGGTAACTATCCATGTGTAAGGAACTTTCCTGATTCAGACGAACCAGAGACCCTTCGAAAACCAGATAAGACAAAAAGGCTTCACTGTCCAAGCCATCAAGTCCCAACTGAATCAACACATCTTTATTGTTTTTCACCTGGAAGCCACTTGAACGAAAATGCTGATCAATTTTATTCAGAACCTCAGTCTCTTTGGCAGTAGGCTGCGGTTGCCAGTCTGGAGTCGCAATCAAATCGCGGTTTTGCACAACCAGTTTTTCATCAAAAGCCCACTTTAACAGCACCTCAAACCCTTTAGGGGCCAGTTTTTCCGACAATCGCGTCTGTAAAGTTGCACGCGGCATTCCGTGATGTAAATGGTGTTGATGCTGGTAATCTATAACAATTTGCGCGAACTGCTGTTTCCAGCTGCGAACCCGATCAGCAATCACCCACTGTTCCGCCAACAGCTCAACCTGCCCAGCTTTCTTGAGCTTTTCCAACCCCTGCAGTAGCTGTTCCCGACCGGTTCCAGTCTGTTTTTCAAGATCCCTTAATCTAGCGAGCCCTAGCTCATCCAGCTTCTGTAACCAAAACCCCAGATCCCCTGAGGCAAGATCACTTAAACGCTGAGTCACCTCACTGCGAAACCGTTTGTGTTTTTGTGGCTCAGCATCGATCACCGCACCACCACCAATTGTAACCATGGGGGAATAAGAACGGATGATAAAACGATCGCCACGATGTGCCAACAGCGGATGATCAAGCGTTATCTGCACCAGAGCTTCATCCCCGGGAGCCATTTCCTCACGGTCAAGCAACACCACTTTGGCAACACTGCGCCCAGTACCCAAATGAAAATGAACCGGATCACGAAACTTCAAACCACGCGGGGCTTCTTTGAGAAGCTGCAAACGCACGTCGATTCTCTGACTCGCCCGGAACAGCCCCGGAGTACCGATAATTGAGCCACGTGGAACCTGTTCTCGGGTAACACCAGAGAGGTTCAGTGCCACACGCTGTCCAGCAACAACCGTTGAAACCTGCTTATCGTGAACTTGAGCTTCCCGAACCCGTGCGCTCACAGCTGCAGGTAAAATTTCCAGAGTGTCTCCAGGCTTGATCTGGCCGCTATTAAGTGTTCCAGTTACCACGGTTCCAAAACCACTGATACTAAAACAACGATCAACCGGTAACCGCACAGCACCACCCGAATCGCGAGCAGGAACCTGACTCAATTGCTCACGGATGACATCCATCAAACCCTCTAAACCTTCTCCGTTTATAGCAGAAACCCTGCAACACGGGGCTTTCTCCAGAAATGTTCCAGCAACCTGTTCACGGATTTCTTCTTCAACGATATCAAGCCAGTCCGGCTCAACCAGATCACACTTTGAAAGAACCAGAATGCCCTTTTTCAGTTGCAATAGCTGCATGATCTGCAAATGTTCTCTGGTCTGCGGCATCACCCCTTCATTCGCATCTATCACCAAGAGGACAAGATCAATTCCGGCAATCCCGCTGAGCATTTGCGGAATAAACTTTTCGTGTCCCGGAACGTCGACGACCCCAGCAATCTGGCCATTTCCAAGAGCAAGTGGCGCAAAACCGAGCTCAATAGAAATTCCGCGTTCTTTTTCCTCTCCTAACCGGTCAGTTTCTACTCCAGTCAAAGCACGAATCAAGGCAGATTTACCATGATCTACATGCCCAGCGGTTCCGATAATAAAGTGTCCTTGTACTGCCACTGGTTTAAGCCTCTTTTTTGAGTACTGATATCAGAAACTGTGCAAGCAAGGCCTCTTCTTCCTCAAACACAGCTCGCAAATTAACCAGTAACCGATCATTCTGTACACGAGTAACAACCGCTGGAGAAAAAGTACGTAACTGCTTCGCTAAATCAGCAGTACGATGAGCAAGCGGGTTTATTTCAACAGCCCAATCAGATAGTTCAGTCAGTGGCATGGCTCCACCTCCGACCCGCGAGACATCTTCAATCAACTTGATTTCTGCCGCTAGGCATTCAGCTTCTAGCCGCTCAAACAAACTTTGACAACGTTGTTTTTGTTGCTCCAGATCAGCAGAAAACATTTTCAATACTGGCAATTCCTGCAAGGCTTGCTTTGGATTTAAATAGAGTCGTAACGTCGATTCCAATGCCGCCAGAGTTAACTTATCAATTCGTAATGCCCTAGCCAACGGATGCTTACGGAGCTTTTTGATCAGATCTTCACGACCAACAATAATGCCAGCCTGAGGCCCACCAAGTAATTTATCACCACTGAAAGTAATAACATCAACTCCAGCTTTTACCACTTCAGGAACAGTTGGTTCTCTTTCCAGTCCATAGTTACTGAGATCCAGCAGCAAACCACTCCCAAGGTCTTCCATGAGAATCAAATCGTTTTCACGGGCGAGTGGTAATAATTCTTTTGCCGGAACCTCTTTAGTAAAACCAACTATTCTGTAATTGCTGGTATGAACTTTAAGCAAAAGTGCCGTATTTTCATTGACTGCCTGTTGATAATCTTTCAGATGAGTGCGATTTGAAGAGCCAACTTCTCGCAAAATCACCCCGCCAGCCTCCATCACTTCAGGAATCCGGAAAGCACCACCAATCTCAACCAGTTCACCGCGCGAAACAACAGCTTCACGCCCTTTACCAAGTGCAGTCAATGCCAGTAGAACCGCCCCGGAATTATTATTGACCACCAGCGCCGCTTCGGCTCCAGTTAATTGAGTTAATAATTTTTCAACATGAGAGAAGCGTTCACCACGACAACCACTATCAAGTTCAAATTCGAGATTCGAATAACCCGCAGCGACATCATTTATGGCACGAAGTGATTGTGAAGAAAGTGGCGCTCGACCCAGATTGGTATGCAGAAGAGTTCCGGTTGCGTTGATCACCTTCCTCAATGATGGCTGCAAAAACTCACGACAGTTCTCAGCAGCAACCACAGCTACATTTGCTGCAAGAAGTCGCTTTGGAGGGATAATTTGGCCGGACTCAAGAATTTCCTGGCGCAAAGATGTGATCAGTTCCTGGACAGTATGAGACAATATATCTTGCGGCAACTGTTCGGATAAGTTCCGCAATGGCTCCTCACGTAAAACTCGATCAATTGCTGGCAGTTGTCGCAGTAGACTCTGTTGTCCACTCATAGTCGTCCTCTCGCAGATCATGGAAGATATTGAGATTTTTCGCACGGAAGCTTACCACGACTTTTAATAAAGGGACAACAACATAGATTGTTTATTTTTATTGACACCTGAAGTTTGATTTTGTTATAAATCGCCCACTCTATAAGGGGCTGTAGCTCAGTTGGGAGAGCGTTTGACTGGCAGTCAAAAGGTCCGCGGTTCGATCCCGCGTAGCTCCACCAAAACAATCAAGGGTTAGCTGGTAACGGCTAACCCTTTTTTTGTTAAGGGTATTAATTGATGGCTATTTCTACCTACAGCTTCCCCCTTCCACATTTTGACCCATTAGCTCTCTATCTCCATTTCTGTCCCGAGGGACCAGGGTTTCTTGAATCGCTGAATTGCCTGCCAAAAACAGGTCGTTACTCGATTATTCCACTGCGCTACCATGAACGCTATCTACTCCAGAACAAAACTCTTTTTCGTTATGATCAAGACAAGGCAACAGAACTCCCCGGAAAACCACTGGCTATCCTTGATCGTATTTTGCAAAAAAGAGCAGTAGCTACAACCTCAGAAACACCATTCCCAGGTGGTTTCTTCGGCTATTTCGGTTATGATCTGGCAAGCCAAATCGAAGATCTTCCACAGAACTCTTCACGAGATCTACAGGTAGCAAATCTGCATTTATACTGGGTTGATCTCACCGCAGTGTACGACCATCAAACAAATATGCTGACACTCGCGACACTTGATCAGAACCTCGATTTAGAAGATTTTGAATCTGCTATCATAGAATCACAACAAACATTACCACCACAACCTCTGATGACAACAAAGCAGCCCAAACCGATCATCGCTCGCGAAGAATTCATCTCCATGGTTGAACGAGTCAAAAGATATATCGCTGCAGGTGATGTCTATCAAGTCAATCTTTCCTGTCGTTTTGACGGTGTGGTAGAAGGATCCTCGACGGAACTTTACCGCCGCTTACGCAAGATCAATCCGTCACCATTTGCCTGTCTGCTGACGTTCCCGGAAACAACAATTATTTCCAGCTCTCCAGAACGTTTGGTTTCATTGCAGGAAGGTTTAGCAGAAACCCGGCCGATTGCTGGAACTCGACCACGCGGCTATACCCTGCCAGAAGATCAACTTCTAGAAGAAGAATTACTTGGTCACCCAAAAGAACGCGCCGAACATATCATGTTGCTCGACCTGGAAAGGAATGATCTTGGTAAGGTCTGCCAAGCGGGAAGTGTTGAAGTTGACGAACTAATGGTGCTAGAGCGCTATTCTCACGTCACCCACATTGTCTCCAATGTACGCGGAAAACTAAATCACAATTGTGGCCCATTTGATCTACTGCAGGCAACATTTCCTGGTGGTACCATCACTGGTGTTCCAAAAAAACGCTGTATGGAAATCATTGATGAGCTTGAACCTGTTGGGCGTGGCAGCTACACTGGTAGTGCTGGTTATATCAGTGCCTGCGGCAATATGGATCTAAATATCCTGATTCGCAGTTTCCAACGAATAGGCAACCAAATATCCTATCAGACGGGTGCTGGCATTGTTGCCGACTCAATCCCTGAACGTGAATGGCTGGAATGTTTGCACAAAGGGGAAGCGATGCGCACTCTTTTACAAAATTCTGGAGGCTGAACATATGCTGACCTGTCTCAACGGAATGTTTATCCCCCATGAAGAAGCCACAATATCGATCAGCGATGGCGGTTTTCTTTTTGGCGACACCTTATTTGAAACCCTCAAAGCGAAAAAACAAAAGATCCTGCTACTCCCTCAGCACCTTGATCGACTAGAACAGTCGACTGAATTGCTCAATTACCCATATGATCGGCAAAAGATCGAATCCTCTCTCCAGCACATGGCTGCAGCACTTAAATTCCCAGCTGCGCGGATTCGTTTGACTCTCAGCCGCGGTAAATTTTCAGGCTTGACATGGCCTGCACCAGAACAAAGTCAATTTCTTATCACCGCAGTGGAATATTCAGAGCTAACCGATGATGAACGACAGATAGGCGCAACTTGCGTTATCGCACCAAACCAACGCACCAACCCGGTTAGTCATCTCCCCCAAATCAAGCGAGGTAATTACGCTGATTGTCTTTATGCTATCAACTATGCTCGCCAATCGAATGCCGGAGAAGCCTTGTTTGTCGATCCATCTCAGAATATTCTCGAAGGCAGTACCAGCAACATTTTTGCAATCTTTGACAATCGCCTGATAACCCCACCCCTAGGAACCTTGGTTCTTGATGGAATCCTTCGCCAACAAGTTATCAAAGCAGCTGCCGAACTGGGGATTTTAGTCACTGAATGTAATTTACCTATCGCCAGATTACATCAAGCCGATGAAGTCTTCCTGACCAACTCACTCATCGACATTTTACCCGTTGCAAGTATCAACGAAAAAGCTCTCAGCCGCGGCGATTACTGGAAATCGTTATTAAAAACACTCAGGATGCGGATAGAGGCTTGACAAACTGTTCTGGAACAATATAATCGTCGAACCCAAGCCGAAGTGGTGGAATTGGTAGACACGTCGGTCTCAAACACCGATGGCTTCTGGCCGTGCCGGTTCGATTCCGGCCTTCGGTACCAAAAATGAAATTAGCCCCTGAGAAATCGGGGGCTTTTTCTTTGCCTAATCCGCTTAAACAGAGGGCTTTTCTTTATCTACAGTCCATAAGCTTCCCATCAATTCCATTGACAGCCACACTTTTTAGGGGTACATTTAGGGTACCTACCCCCAAGAACGGCAACCTCCTACCCCTAAAGGAGATGTTATGGCACGCAGAACTCACCCACTGACAGAAAAAGAAATAAAGGCCGCAAAGCCAGGGGACAAGCCCGTTAAGCTATTTGATGGCAGTGGATTGTTCCTACTGATCGACAAAACCGGCAATAAAGGTTGGCGCTTCAAGTATCGTATCAATGGCAAGGAAAAACTGATTTCCTTTGGTGTTTACCCTGACGTTTCCCTGTCTGCTGCACGCAATCAACGTACAGAGGCACGCGAACTTCTAACTAATGGCATTGACCCCTCAGCAAAACGCCAAACTGTCAAACAACAAGCCAGTGATGCTCAGGCCAACACTTTTACTTCACTTGCTAAAGAATGGCTCAGTAAGCGTACCGACCTAGCAGAGAAAACCAAGAAGATGATCGAAAGACGCCTTGTTCTTGATGTTCTACCCCCAATCGGTTCTACCCCCATTACAGAACTTACACCAAAACTTATCCTTGAAAAGGTTCTGCGTCCTATGGAAGAACGTGGCGTAATCGAGTCTGCCCACCGAACACGCACCATCATTTCACAGATTCTCCGTTATGGTGTTGCCTGCGGCATGGCTGAGCGAGACTTAACGACCGATCTGCGGGGAGCACTTAAACCCGTTGACCGCACGCACCGTCCTGCCATTATTGAGCCCCGCAAAGTTGGTGAACTTCTCAGAATTCTAAAAACTTATGATGGCTCGGCGGTTGTCAAAGTCGCACTGCTTTTACTCCCACTTGTTGTTACCAGACCGGGAGAATTGCGCCATATGGAATGGCAAGAAATTGACCTCGACACTGCGACATGGAACATCCCAGCGGGTAAGATGAAAATGAAAACCTCTCACATAGTTCCATTGTCCGGACAGGCAATTGAGATTTTAAAAAATATTCGTCCACTGACCGGCCAAGGGCGTTACGTATTTCCCTCAACACGATCTACAGCTCGACCTCTAAGCGACAACACCCTGAATGCTGCCTTACGGCGTCTTGGTATTGCCAAAGATGAAATGACCTCCCACGGGTGGAGGGCTACATTTAGAACCCTAACCGATGAACAACTTGGGATTAAGGTTGAATATGCAGAGCAGCAACTTGCCCACCTTGTCAAAGATCCTCTCGGTCGTGCCTACAACAGAACCAAACATTTAGAACAGCGGCGTAAGATGATGCAGACATGGGCTGACTATCTTGACCGCCTTGCTGCAGATACCGAGGGCAAGGTGATCCCTATCAGAGCCACTCAATGATCGGAGGGAAAATTGAAAGAATATCTGTCGCCACAGGAAGCAGCAGAAGAGCTTGATATTAGCCTTACAGAACTCCAGAAGTTTGTCATGAGTGGGAACTTAACTCTCTACGTTCCAGACTGTTTTGGGAACCCTGATTATGAACTTTACAGATATACCGCTGCACAATTCTTTACAAACCCTGATCATGTCCTTTCGACAGATTGCGGCTTGTGGGAGGCAGACAGTTGCCCGAATGATTGTGAGCATCGCAGCGAACTTTTAAGTAGTGAACCCTATAGGTTTTGCGGCCCTAATGTAGCGCCGGTACCGCCAGAGGTACGCAATACGCTGTTGCTAAAACAGTTACTTATCAAAAGAGAAGACGTTGGAGATCTGCTTTTAGCAGGGCAAACTCCCCAAGAATGGATATTGGCACTGCAAATAAAAAACCTTGAAGCTGCTAAAAAGTATGTCGTAAATGAGAGCCCGAAAACAAGCAAACAGAAAATATCCGCCAATCTTGTTAAACGCTTTGGACTTAAACAGGCAGATGCATTTGATCTTATGTACCCTTGTGAAGCAGGATCAACGGAAAAAGGCACTAAACAGAAAAGAATCGGGCGCCTGCTGAAAGATGCGGACAACAGTTAAACGCCACCGGCCTGCCAATTCACTCAAATGTCCTACCTATAGGACAAAAAAAGTTGCTCCAAAAACAAGTTAACGTCACGATATCGTGACGTTATTTTTTTTAAAAATTCTTCTACTTTCCCCTTGCGTCCTAACAATTAAGACAATGTTTAGATGTCCATGAACAGCCCACAAGGGCATAACTCACTCATGGAGGAACACATGCAAACACAGAAAGCTACACCAATCCTGCTCCGTCTCCCAGAAGTCAAACGTAGAACGGGCATGAGCCGCAGCCTTATCTATCGGATGATTCAAGAAGGTACGTTTCCCCGCAACATTCCCATTTGTGGCAGCAGAACAGTTGCCTGGAGTTCTGAATCTATCAATCACTGGGTGAATGAACAAATTGCTCAAGCAAATAATGGGGAGGATAAATAATGGGATACTTTAACGGAAAAGACTTCCGCGATGACCTTGAACGGATGCTAGAAAATATTGCTCGAGACATGGTGAGCTCTCTTACTACAAAAAATATCATCTATTCTGAGCCGAATGATGGCAGCGAGGATTTAAAATTTATTGGTTTAGTTGAACCTATTTCACCTGAACTTGTTGAAATGATGAATGGTAAAACTCCGGCCTACAGTTTGCGCCTCAGTAGGTTCCAGTTGCTGGACAAGCCACCAATGTGGGATTTGTACTGTCCTTATGTTCAAGGCGTTCTTAGCGGCTTAGTGACAGAAACAATACCAGGGATTGTTAGTGATATCGCTCAAAAATTACATACTGCTGCAATAAAAGCCGAAAAGGTTTCTGTATTACGTTGGCATGAGAACAACCAAAAAAATCATCACGACGGTTGTGAGAGCGTGGAGGAAATGAGTGGGTTAAACACCGGGTGTCAGGGTAAATAAAATGATGAAGATAACAAAACAAACCGAGATCAAAAGCTTTTACACTGCGGGGCTTAAATGTTTCCCAATTCCGGAAGGGACAAAGAAAGCCGACCTTAAAGGTTGGCCAAGCTACGATAATGAAAAAGAAGTGACTGAGCATGTCGGCCAAGGGGGGAATTATGGTGTCATCATTGGGGTGAAGCACCTAGTCATTGATGTGGATATGCATGGAAATGTTGATGGCAAAGCGTCATTGGCAAAACTGAGACAGCATATTCCTGAACTTGGTAATGACCCAGATGCCAACACTCCAAATAATGGTTTCCACTACATCTTTGAACTGCCATCTGAATTCACAGGTAAATTTAAAAAATCACTGCCTGAATACCCGGGAATCGACATCTTAACTGGCAACAAGTACATCGTCGGTATCGGCAGCCAGACGGACAAAGGAACTTACTTACGAAAATATGTGGGTGCTATCCGAGTCCTGACTACCATGTCCTGTAAGGTTTTAGAGGGTAGTAACAGCGTAGAAAATATTCCTCCCTCACAAGCCAGATATGACGTTTCTGAAAAGAATCAGGAGCGAGTTAAGGAAGTATTGAAAGAGCTTGGAATTGCGGTTGAAGGTCAAGGAGGCGACAACAGAACCTTGCAGGCAGCAAACATCTGCCTTGACCATGGACTGGATCCGGAGACAGCGCTGATGATTTTGCTCGAATGGAACGACCACTGTGATCCGCCTTGGGAGATCTGTGATCTTGAATCCAAAATCAGATCAGCACTAAGCAGTCGGCAGAACCCCATCGGGTGCAGACTAGTTGAGTTTGAGCAGCAAAAAACTATTCAGTTACTGGCAGACATGCCCCCCTTTCAATATGCAAAGATCAAAAAAGCTGAAGCCGAAAAGCTTGGTGTTGGAGTTCGTGACCTCGATACAGAGGTGAAACGACTCAGAGTCAAAGAAGAGCCTGAAACTGGTGGTCAAAAGATCACCTTCCCGGAAGAAGAACCGTGGCCAAATCCAGTAGACGGGGCCCAACTGGTCAAAGATCTGGTATCAACTTTCAATAAATATTCTGTCTTGCCTGCGGGCAGTGCAGAAGCCCTCGCACTATGGACGATCCTCTCCTACTGCTACGACATTTTCCATCTCCTCCCAATGGTAGCCCTCACATCACCAGAAAAACGCTGTGGCAAGACCACTACACTTGAGACACTATCGTGCCTTTGCCGTCGACCACTCCCCTCCTCTGGTATTTCGACTGCTGCGGTGTACAGGGTTATCGAAGCAGTAAAACCTTGCCTTCTCATCGATGAACTGGACACGGTTATCGCAGAGAATGAAGAACTCCGTGGGGTTCTCAATAGCGGTCATACGAAAAAAACCGCAGTCATTATTCGCTGTGCAGGTGATGATAATGAGCCACGGAGCTTCAGCACATGGTGCCCTAAGATAGTCGCGATGATCGGCAGGTTGCCGGGAACCATACAGGATAGGTCTATTCTTGTCCCTATGGAGAGAAAGCCAACAGGGAGGCGGGTCGACAGGCACGAGGTTAATGGTGAAGACTTACCGGAATTTGTTGATCTCAGATCTCGGATACTTCGTTTTGTGGAAGACAAAACTGAAGAGTTGAAGTTGGCCAATCCTGAAAAACTCGATACCAACAATGACCGTGCTGCGGACAACTGGAAACCATTGCTTATCATTGCTGCGGTAGCTGACTGTGAGCCTATGGGGAGGGATGCAGCGCGTACGATTCAACTTTGCGCAACGGGTAATGATGATATTAGTACCATGTTGCTACAAGACCTTAGTGAGGTTCTGGAAATGGTTTCAGTTAACATGATCGGATCATTTGATCTGGTCAAAAGGTTGTGCGCACTCGAAGCGCGTCCTTGGGGCGAGAACTCCAGAGGGAAAATGTTGACTCAGACCAAACTGGCCAATCTGCTACGCCCGTACAAAGTTCACACCCAAAATATGAGAGACGAGAATAACAAAATAATAAAAGGATATGAGATGGAAAAGCTGCGAGAAATACTCTCTCGTTATAAAGAGGCTTCTTAGGGGGGATTTAAGCCGCTACACCGCTACATGTCAGTTTTTATGCACACTTACAGGGATTCTAACCGCTACATACTATGTTCTTTGTAGCGGTTAGAATCCCTGCAAGCCCAGGGGCAGACTGGTTTGTAGCGGTGTAGCGGCTAGAAAAGGGGTAACCCCCCGCTTAAAGTTTAAACCGCGTGAATAGTGGATACCACCTTTACATCCTAACGTAACAAGACAGCGAGACAACACATGACAAATCTAGCTTGTCCGCGATATTTTACAAAAAAAAGTAGCATTTTACACAAACAGGTATATTCTTATTTATGTAAAACAATGGAGGGGAAACCATGAAAATAATCTTCAGGAAATATCTCTTCGCATTATTCTTTTTCACTAGCATCACGCCAGTTCACGCAGACAACACCATGGCATTTACTTGTGACTATCAACTGATAGCTAGCCAAGAGGGTCTTAAAAAACCATCGCAAGGTTTTGTGCTTCGGTTTGTAGTTGATACAAACAAAAACAGCGCCTATATGCTGGGCAATATTGGCAGCGTCGAAGTAACAATGATTTCAACGCAGGGGGGCATAACTTTTGTTGAAGTGACAGAGGTTGGAAATGTAATGACTACGACGGTTGCCAACAATGGCGACTCAGTCCACAGTAGAAATTCTATCGTCTTGGGCGATCTGGTTCCATCTCAATATTATGGGAAGTGCGTCATCCAGTAGGGTTGTAGACCGACAAGGAGTGAGAAAGAATGAATAAAATATTTATTTGCTTAATTTTTGCATCAACGATGTTTTTGAGTGGATGCACAACAGGAAGTTACTCAAAGTTTTATGTAGATAAGACGAATGGACATCCGCTTGACCCCACGATTTTTAGGATTCTTCAAGAAAATGAAAAGCCACGTATGTTCACAAGTGCAAACCCGTCACAAGATGCCTTATCGATGCTTACCGATGGTTATATAATGCTCGGATATTCTTCCTTTAATGGTAAGTACGAGAGAACAAATAGGGCGCTGCAGCAAGCCAAAAAACTTAAAGCAACTCATGTTTTACTCCACTCTGAATATACGAACACAGAAATAGGGTCTATGCCTGTCTTTACATACACGCCGGGGAAAGTGGTAACTTCTAATAACTATGGAAATTTTTCGGCCAACACATATGGCTCCGGTGGCTTGACGAACACTTACGGAAATTATTCAGGAACTTCATCGACCTATATCCCGGGTAGTTCATCAGTGAATTATGTCCCTAAAAGTGTGAGGAGATATGATCAGTCAGCGTCGTACTGGGTACATAAAGAACGGTGGGGTGTAGGGATACATCCTGAAGTTCCCTCGGATTCGATCAGGAAACAGATTGGCTCCAATAAAGGGGTAGTTTTAGCCGTTGTTGTAAAAAATACACCAGCTTATTACGCGGATCTTATCACTGGGGATGTTGTGCTGAAGTTTAACGGTGAAGACGTTTACGGAGTTGAGTCTTTTTCGCGGATGCTCGATGAAGATTCTGACAAGAGCGCTGTGTTAACTATCTACAGGGACGGCGAACTGCTAGAAAAAAACATCAAATACAACTATTGATAAATTAATTGTTGGATTCCAGAGCCTCTATCCGCTTCTCCAGTTGCTCAGCCTCTATCAGCTTGCTATGCTTATCCAGCAGACGGCTCAGCGTTTCCCCTTGAGATATAGACAATGCACCACTGGTCGTGAGCTCAATAATGTTTTTAGAGTACGTCAGAACGTCAGCAGCGCTATCAAGTTGCACCTTATCACCAGCATCAAGACTGATTCTTGAATCAGTATGCGGCAAGTTGTCCAGCAGTATCCTTGCAGCGGATGTATCACCTTGGCTAACCGCTGAAATTACCAATCTCGCGACCACACTGGGCGCAGCATCAAGCAAGAGATATTGAAGATCATGCAGGGCTTGTGCTGCCTTGCGCGGACGTCCTTTAGGGTTACCACTAGCTCCCGGTAAAAACTTACCGTCCTGCCCCCTACTCTTTGCTACCTTGTTTTTTTTAGCTTGTGCCATACAGCCCCCTGCTCCATCCGCATAAATCAACCACTACTAGCAGATCGTTTTTAGGATCAAATGTTTCCGGTGGCTCTTGCTTTTCAACAGATAGCGTGTAAATTTTACGCATCGATGGCTTGAGTTTCTTTACCCTGCTTTTTAATTGTTTGATTGCCATATGCTATTATGTGCATATGCACACAGAAAGTCAACTACCTGATTATTTATGTTACAGGAACCGATTAGCCTGATATATAGACTACTGAGCAGGTAGCCATAATTTTAGGATCAAAATTTTCAACATTTTCTGCGCGTGGGATACAATTGCAACAACGCACCCTAAATGGGGGGCATGAGGTTATCAGATGGAAGAATCAGGCACAGGCAAACATTTTTAGGGGTATATTTAGGGGTATATGATCCATAATTTAAGCATAAATAACAACAATAACGTTTAGTTAAGATCTTTTTTCGATTCCGGCCTTCGTACCAAAAATATAAAAGCCTTGCTATCTTTACTGATAGCAAGGCTTTTTATTTTCCAGAGTTCGATCCTTCATTTCGACTGTCACAATTCACTATAATCAATCAATACTTCATCATCTAGTTGGCCACAAATATGTAAATAGGCATTGTGTCCCCCGAATATACATAAATTGAAACGTGCTTGGCTAATAAGAAATTGGAACTTTGCTGCGACTGGCAGACATACCGGCACCTAAATACCTTTCTGCCTCTTGCACTAAGTTTTCCTATTGAAGAGTTCTACTTGAAAAAACCTCAAATAAGCTATAACCTCTCAAGTTAACGGACAAATTTATTCTCAGGAGGATATGGGGTGAGAATCATTATCTCTTTTATCTGCCCACCGTGTACCTAAGATCTCAAATGTATTTTGCCCCCCGTGTTACTGCAATGGAGAGGAGTGTTAAGTTGCAGCATAATATCATTCAGAAAATGCCATATAACAAATAACTTCAGCATGATAGCTTGGAGTGCCGTAATTAAATGCGACTTTTAGGCTGTCTACTTCTAGTTAGGCTTTCAATAAATGATAAAAAATCAAAAAGCATGGTTACTGACATGGGAGTGGGGTGGAGATCATGCTGCTGTTGAAGATCATATTGCAGGAATTCTTCGGCCCCGACTTTCTCGCGAAAAAGTAGGCGAAATTGTAGATTCAATTTACGCAATACATGCCTGCTCAGTTTCTGCCCTTGCCTATTATTCAAGACGACCAAAGGCAAATCCTTATACGTCAAAATGGGTGAATAATCACTACTACTGTGGTGACAATCCATCATTACATGCGAATTTTGTTCACAAACTTAAAGTCACAGAAGATCCAGACTCTGGGCTTGAAACAATAGAATGGGTTATGCCGCCACTTTACAAAATCAATCACACTACTCTTGAAAGAGAATTGGTTCGAGGAGAACTTAAGCAGTCCGTCACACGAGTCATAACAGGACCGTTAAGTGATCGAGAAATTGGGCGCTACAAGCCATAAATAAAAAGCCTAACCATCTAATGTCTTTAGGCTTGTCAACTGATCTTTAACAATTGAAGACATAGTTTTCCCTTTATTTGTATGTAGGGGTGTTTAAAACTGGCGATAATGTCTCTTCGGCTCTTCAGTTTGAGAGCGGGTCTACCTTATAGGCCATGTTTTAAACGATATTCGCATCGAGTGGCGGTGATGATCAACCAGATCATCTGTGTCGCTTTGACAGGGTTGGTCTCTGGGGACGCTTGCCCCTGTATTCCCTGATGGCAATTACCTCTGAGTTTATTGGCTATTGTGAAACTTGGGTGGACGCTGTAGAACAACTACATGATGAGCAACTTATTGCTCAAGAAGATGTCGAATCACTCCGCTGGCTAAGCGGCTTTGGCACCCTGATTGGCAATACCGACATGCACCTGGGAAACATATCCCTTATCCCCGGAAAAACTAACTTTGGACTTGCCCCGATTTATGATATGACCCCTATGTATTATCAGTCAAAAGCTGGTGGGGTATAATCCCAAGAGGCGCTTCAGGTTGCTTCACTATCCATCAGAACAGACAATGAGAATATTGCTCCGGTCGCAACCAGATTTTGGGAAGTAGCCCAAAGTGACATGCGCATTACGGATCAGTTCAGATCAATTTGTCAGCAAAATATTAGTACGATGAAAGCCTTTGGCGATGGACCAATAATGCGACCTTAACCGTAAGCACCATACTGATATTACTTTGGTAGCTCTAACACTACTAATACTGAAACCTGTCCAAATAATCAGGATTGTTGATCTCGATCTGATGCTAGCAGTCAGCCCATTAACGACCTGACAGGCGGCTAAAGACTGGGCACTGAATGTATCACTCAACCTGAAAATTAATGAAAGCTATCCCCTTTTTCCCTTGCAAGACAACGAAACACCTCGGCTGAAGAGTAGTATGGAATTGAATATTTCGATTGTTAAAAACAATTGACCAATGAAGCCGGTCTTGTTAAGCATAGAGCGCTCACTGGACTCATCGCGACTCCCTGCAAAATCAACAAACACACTAAAAAGAGGTAATCATGATTCACGCAGCTCACAACAACACCGTGACGGTTAAATACACTGGCAAACTCGCTGACGGAACAATCTTCGATGCGTCTCCTGAAGACAGTCCCCTGACATTCATTATTGGCAGAGGAGAAGTGATCAAAGGCTTTGAAGCAGCGGTTATCGGCATGTCCCAGGGAGAGACAAAAACTGTCGTCATCAAACCAGATCAGGCGTACGGAGCAACCAACCCCGCCCTGACCGAGGAGATTAACCGTACTGACCTGCCTGAAAACCTCGAACTGACCGAAGGTGGGCAACTGGAAGTTACTCAGAATGATGGCAGTATCTTGCTGCTTATGATCGGTAAAGTTACTGAAGAAACTGTTACCCTTGATACCAATCATCCACTGGCGGGCAAAGCGCTGACCTTTATTATTGAAATCCTCGAAGTTGACACAGAGCCCCCTAAAGAGTTCCCACCACTCTTTGCCGGAGCCTTGGCGGCACGTCAGACTCACTGACGGCTTATTTCCAAAGAATATGTAGTAAATTATCAATATTACATGTTTGGACTTAGCAGCCTGTCGGGCAATCAATGACTGGCTGCAAATTATCTATATGATCTCTTTCTGTCCACTGAAGTACTTCATAAACTGAACCCTTTCGTAGGCGGCTGGATCAGTACTCTTGTCCTGACTCATCTTGCCACGAAAGTTTTCAAGCGTTTCGTAACCGTGTCGGCTCATCCAGGCTTCGAGATCTATCAACATTGTGCGGATATAGTCTGGGCGATTCTGATACAACGCAGAGACAACTTGAACCGTCTGGGCACCTGCCAGCAATTGCTTGATAACTGCTTCGCCGTCATGAATCCCCGTGGACGCAGACAACTCACAGGAAACCTTCTGCGACATCATGGCAACCCAACGCAGTGTAGTGACCATCTCAGCCGGTGAGCTGATCACGTTGTTCTGCACCACTTTAAGTTTCTCAATATCGAAATCGGGGCTGTAAAAACGGTTAAAAAGCACCAGACCTGAAATCCCCGTGGTCGACAGCTTCTGAATCATCGAGCCAAGGCGGGTGAAGTAATGGCTGATTTTCAATGAGACCGGAATGGAAACACTATCGAGAACCTTCTCGACGATTTTGAAGTAAGCCTGTTCCATTTCATCAGCGTTACGGTTCTGCTCCGTTGGTAAAAAGAACATGTTCAGCTCAAGGGCGTCCGCACCGGCGGTCTCCAATCGTTTGGCGTAGTCCGTCCACTCATAGGAGAAGGCACAGTTGATACTGGCTATGACCGGAATAGATACACTCTTTTTTACCTCCCGGATCAAGGTTGTATACTTTTCAAGTTGATCGCGCCGAATCACCAGATCCTGATAATCGAATCGTTCCATATAACGACTTGTTTCAGGCACATCCTTCATCAGATCATCCATTTCATGGATGATTTCCTCCTCGAAGATCGACTTGAGAACGACAGCCCCCGCTCCTCCCTCTTCGAGTTTCCTGACCCCAGTCACTGAACTGGAGAGTGCTGAGCTTCCCGCGATAATCGGGTTCTCCAGTTTCAGCCCCATAAATGTCGTTGACAAGTTTGTCATTGCAATGTCCTTTCTTAAATCTCGACCCACTTTACAAGCCGAAGTTTTTAAATTCATCTCATAAGTGAAACTCTGGCACTTTGGTTTGATCGTAAATTACAAAAGGCTCGCTGCTTTTTCTTCCCGAGAGAAGCTAGAGGGGAACAATATGAAATCACACGCAGATGACCCAAGAAGAACGATACCAGATTTCTACTCTAAAATCAGTAGAACATACACCAACTGAGATATCCAGAATTCTTGGCCTTCATCAATCCACAACCTTGAAAATGCTTCAATCCCTCACCCGCAAAGCCTTAACCCTCGCTAACATTTACTTGATCTAATTTTTACTTCTGTATATAATTAAGAAAATATAAACCATCCAGAGAAGGTCAATGGACTGTGTATCAAGTCGGACTATAGTGATCTCATGACCGTACTATTCACATCGACAAAAGATAGAACCAATCAAGCTATTTAGTCCAAAGGTGGCACATAGAATGATAATTAAAACCACGCTTTTTAGGGGATTTATATTATCCGTTCTTTTTTTGCTGATTGGTTGCAATGAGCGAACTAGCAACCTTACAGATAAAAAAGAATTGTTGATCTATTGTGGCATAACAATGGAAAAACCAGTACGGGAACTTGCTGGTCGTTTTGAAAAGCTGGAAAATTGCACTGTCAAAATAATGATAGGGGGATCAGGAACTCTTTACCGGATTATGACAGTAAATCAAGCCGGTGACTTATATCTTCCGGGCAGCGAAGCCTACATAAACAAAGGTCTTGGGGATAACGTCATTACAAAAACGGAACATGTGGGATACAACAGAGCGGCACTAATTGTAGCGAAGGGCAATCCCCTAAATATTTCACCGAACATTAACAACTTAGTGAGTAAAAAGTTCCGAACCGTGCTCGGCTCTCCTGATAGTGGGTCTATCGGCAAAGAAACAAAGCACATCCTGACCAATGCAGGATTTTATGAAAAAGCCCTGGACAGTAGCCTGTATCTGACCAGTGACTCGAAGGGATTAAGACAGGCAATTACTGAAGATGTCGCAGACCTAACTTTGAACTGGTATGCACCCGCCATTTGGACCGAAAATATAGATAAAATGGAGGCTCTCCAACTTGACAAATCGGTCGCCATCCCGCACCGACTGATTCTCAGCCTGCTGAGATACTCCAGAGAACCAGAATTAGCGAAGCGACTTTTTGTTTTTATGAGTTCAGAAACCGGCCGGAAAACATTTAACTACTATGGATTCGGAGGGGAATAGTTATTGTGGCAAAAAGAGATAAGAAACACCGAATAATGCCTTTAATATTGATCTTGCTAATCCTCTTATCTGGCTTCTCTTGGGACGTGTTCAGTCATTCCAAAATTGAAAAAACTTATAATACTTTAAACATAAAAATATACAATGCAGAAGCAAAAATGTTGTTAGGGCATACTGTTGTCTCTAGTCTTGCCGGTGCGATTAATAATTTCTACTCCCATCTTGCAGAGGGAAAACCACAGGAAACGCTTTGGCTAGCAAAAACTTTTTCTGCTATTGAGGAAGTAGAACAAGCCTTGGAGGTCTTCAGCAATGGGGGAGTATTTCGCAAAAAAGTTTACTTGAATATCTCAGGCATAGAAGAAACTTCAATGGAAATATCTTACCAGCCACAACACGGACAGCGATATAATTTGGTCGCACTTGCGTTACGGCCACAACTTCTTGATTTAAAGGAGCAGCTTCTTGAGACAAAAGGGCTCCCGGAAACTGAGCTCTTCCGGCATGGTAAGAAAATAAAATCTCTCGTCGTAAGAATGGAAGAAAGTGCCAATCAACTTTCATTTGAAGCACGATCAAAACTACGAGATTTGCGCATAGAGAGAGACGCTTTATCGAAAGATAGTACAAAATCCGTCGTTATTGATGCCTTGCTTATCTTCTTCGTTATCAGCGGATTAATAGCATTAGTTTTTAGACAGAGCATCAAAACCCATTCAGCCCTTGAATCTTCCATAACAGAACTCAGGATCACAGATAACGAGTTAAAAGCAAAAAACAAGCTAATACAGGACTTCAACACCTCTCTTGAAGCCAAAATCGAGGTCAGAACCCAAGCATTAAAAGATGAAATAGATGAGCGAAGGAAAATAGAGTCCCAACTCGTTGACAACAAAAATGAGCTTGAAAAAGCCTTTCAAGAGCTCAAGTTATCTCAATCGAAATTACTTCAGAGTGAAAAAATGGCTTCTGTGGGTCAATTAGCCGCTGGCGTTGCTCACGAAATCAACAACCCGATGGGGTTTATTTCACAAAACTTGAAATCGTTAAAAAAATATGTTGTTAAGCTGATGAATATTATAGAAGCTCAGAAAAACGCAATCAAAAATCCTTCAGATTCTACCTTTGAAGAACTAAAAATTTTAGAAAAAAAGCTAAAGCTTGACTATCTGATTGAGGACACCACAGATTTAATTGACGAATCACTTGATGGCTCTGAAAGGGTTCAAACAATTGTAAAGAATCTAAAAACTTTTTCCCGAGTTGATCAGAATGAGCTTCAGAACATTGATCTTAACAATTGCATTGATGACACCATCAATATTATTTGGAATGAACTAAAATATAAAGTTAGCCTGGAAAAAAAATATGGGGAGTTGCCTTATATAACCTGTCTGCCCCAACAACTCGGCCAAGTCTTCATGAATCTGCTGATTAATGCATCCCATGCAATAGACACCAAAGGGATCATTAAAGTTTGTAGTTGGGCAGATAAAGACAAAGTATATACTTCTGTATCAGATGATGGGGGCGGTATTTCAAAAGAGAATCTAGAGAGAATCTTCGAACCCTTTTTTACAACTAAGGACGTTGGAAAAGGAACAGGACTCGGGTTAAGCATGGTCTACGATATTATCAAGGGCCATCAAGGTGAAATTACCGTTGAATCTGAACTTGGTACAGGAACGACATTTACCATCGCATTGCCCATAAAAAGAACATAGTAGGGATTCACGAATCCCCTAAGTAAAGGGTATCAGCGTTAGATTCTATCTAATCAATCATGGTAATAAATAGCTATTGTGTCCTCCGAATAATCTATGACAACCTTTGTCGGTTTATGAGTAATGAAGGGGCTATCCTTGCTTAAACGCTGGATAGCCCCTTTTTTTGTTAAGAAATAAGGGTTAAACGCAAGTCAGCTCAACAGTATTTTCCACATCCGTTGCTGCTCGATAATTTCCTTCATCGGCTCCGACTAAGGACTTGATATCGAGCAGGATTTTCACCGCACTATCAACCTTGCCCAGTCCCTGAATATAGCTCTGGTCTCTATTTCCGCAAGGCAGTGGTTCGATCTGTTCGGCGGCAATTTCAACAACGTCCTTAACCCGATCGACCACAAGACCGGTTGAATGTTCATTGACTTCAACAACAATCACACAGGTGCGTTCATCGTAGTCACGGCTTGGCAGGCCGAACCTCAAGCGGACATCCATCACTGGAATAACTCGACCGCGTAGATTTATGACCCCTTTGACTTCAGCCGGCATATTCGGAACCTCGGTGATATTCTGGATACCGATGATTTCTGTGACATGGTTTATGGCGATGCCATAGTCTTCCTGATGCAAATGGAAGGTCAGAAACAGGTCCCGTTGTGAATCCTCTATTTGTTGAAACTCTTTTTTCCCAAACTCTTCTGCAGTATTTGCCATCGTCCTTGCTCCCTTCAACATATTTGCTTCTTAAATGAGGCTCAGTATTTGCCAAACTCACTGTCGTCTAAAGCAATCTGCGATGGCACGTTCCGTTGTTCTTGTGCCATCTGTGTCCAACCTAAATTTGAAAGGCCACGGGCTGGGGCACTGGCTGAAACAGGGCTTGAGAGTTGCTGCCCTTGGTGCTCCTGCTTCAAGGTAAAGCGCTGCAGCATCTGGCGCAGTTGCTCGGCCTGACTGGAAAGTTCTTCGGAGGATGCGGCGCACTCTTCAGAGCTGGCAGTATTTTGCTGGGTGACCTGATCGATCTGGTTCACGCCTTCATTGATCTGTGACACCCCCTGAGCCTGCTCGTTGCTGGCAGCGGCAATTTCGGCAACCAGATCGGTGACCTTGCCGATACCACCGACAATCTCCTGCAAGGAATCAGCGGTCTGATTGGCTATGACGCTCCCGTTTTTGGTCTTCTCGACCGAACCCTGGATCAGGACTGCAGTTTCTTCAGCGGCCTTGGCACTACGGGCGGCCAGGTTACGGACCTCTTCAGCAACCACGGCAAAACCTTTGCCATGTTGACCAGCACGAGCTGCTTCCACTGCGGCGTTAAGTGCCAACAGATTGGTCTGGAAGGCGATCTCGTCGATGGTTTTGATAATCTTGGAGATATTCTGCCCGGCTTCGTTGATCTCGGTCATGGCCCCAACCATAGACTGCATCTGGTTGCTGCCTTTTTCTGCCGCCAGTTGTGCCTCGGATGAGAGTGCGTTCGCCTGATTGGCATTTCCGGCATTGAGTGTCGTCTGTGAGGACATTTCGTTGAGTGAGGCTGAAATTTCTTCCAAACTGCTGGCCTGCTCAGTAGCACCCTGGGAGAGCGACTGGCTGGCATCAGCCACCTGACCGCTGCCCGAAGCGATTTGCTCGCCGGAGGTTCGGATTTCGCCGATCATTTCATGCAGATCGCGGTTTAATTTCTGCAGCGCACTACGAAGTTTGTCCTGCTCATCCCGTGGAGTCACGTTGAAGTCGAGATTCCCTTCGGCAAGTTTCTGAAGGTTGTCGACCACCTCAACCTGCAGACTATCGGCAAATCGATCCATTGAGTCTGCCATAAGCCCGATTTCATCCTTACGCTTGAGCTTTAAACGACTATCGAGATGGCCGTTTTCCAGTTCCATCAACATACTGACGGCTTGCCGCATCGGGTTCGTCAATGAGCGGCTGAGAAACACCGCGATGACAGTGCCCAGCACCAGGGCAAAAACACCGATACCGAGATTGGTCGCATTTGACTTTTTGACCGTGGCAATATTAGCTCCAGCAACCAACACCTTGTAGTCCTTAGCGTTATCTCTGGCCGTGGTCAGCAATCTTTGTACCTCACCAAGGAAATTACTTGTTTCAGATGCATAAATCTGTTGCGCTAGCTGCTTCCCCTGGATTGCCTCGTTAGCAGCTTGAACGGCTTGACTAAGAAGATTACTGACAACTGTTAATTGTGGCAAAGCTTGTTCGGCGAAATATCTTCCAGCATGGACATATGCAGCTTCCCCTAGAAAAACATTGACATCTTTTCCATAGAGGTGCAATTGCTCATGCGGCTTTTCAATTGCGTTGAATATTCTGGCCAGTTCTGGATCAGCAGTTTCTAGCTTCTGCCGGGCATTTCCGTAAAGAAATCGACCGAATGCACATTGCGTATGATCGAAATTGACTTTGGCACTGTTGGCCTTGCCGAGAATGGCCTGCTGAAGTATGTTGGCCCAGCGCATGTGTTCAAGTTCTTTTTCGATTAAAAATCGTGGCAGATCTGGGTCAGCCGATCGATAGTCGGCACTGATTTTTGCTGCTGAAGCATGTAGAAGACGATGGGGCTCCTCCAAGTCCTTCAAGTTGCCACTTATGCCCGGAATACTTTGCTCTGCATGCTTGCGAGCATCACCGTAATACCACTTTCCAAACCCGCACTTGGTATGATCTGTCTGGGCATTCAGTTCATCGATTGCGTCGTTATAAACAAAGTCAGATACCTGCCCGGCCCAAATTAAATGGTCGACTTCCAACTGGGTCAAGCGGCTGTCGAGCTGCATGATGTCCGAAACAGTTTGGCTGCTTTGAACAGAAGTGGACATTCCATACATACCGCCAGCCAGCACTATAAACAGCAATGTCAAGAAGGTTCCCGAAAAAAGCAACATTTTGTGTCCAATTTTTAGGTTGTTAAGCATATTCAATCCCCTTTTCCTAGTAATGTCAGACCTTGAAATAAATTGAAGGTTTAATCTATTTTTCCCACTTGCCCTATTTAGACCAAACCAGTTAGTGGCAATTTCATTCAAATTCTCATTTATTTACTTATTCTGTGTATTGTCTGTGAGTCAGCTAAACAACAGAACTCAAAAACCTTATTTGTAGGTATCACTTGTTTACCTTCTCTTACATTTTTTGTAGATTGCACACAGCAAAAAAGCGCCGCAGCAATATTTCAGTACCATCGGGATGTCCTGGCTTCCGAGTCGTGCACAGAAACAGTCCTCGAAGGGATTTTTGAGAAAGGGACATGCCTCGTTGGGCGCTATCGCCATTTTGTCACCCATAAACATGAATCTCCATTACGCCTTATGTCTTCTGGAGTTGAACTCCAAAATTTATTGTTGTTGCCTTGACGCAATACATTATCAAGTCCCGTGCCGAGAATGCTCGAATCAGCCAAACAGACGCTTGGAAAGGGTAAAATTAACAGGCTGAGTTTCTTTGAAAAAAATATTGCCTTATATATTAAATAGTTAAGCTATAAGAAAGTCAGAGAATAGAGAAAATAAGTATTCACCAGGATTGAAATAAATCCGCAATGGGCTGAGTTTAAAAAAAGAAAAAACGTGCCATGACACAGATATGTGCCATGGCACGTCTGTGTCATGGCACATCTGGACAAGATGCTAGGAAGGTGATGTTCAGCCGGGACTTGTGGGCCACCAATACCATTGCGGTAACACACGGATCTCGCAGCAAACACTCTTCAATGTCTCGGACCTGTTGTTACGGAGTTATGAGTGATATTTACGCAAGTTCGCTCGTGTCCCCGCTCTGTTTAGCTGCTGGTCGGCCGTCAACAACAACTGTTTATCGGATATATCTTCCAGTTCCAACCAGTTGAATGCCGTTTCTAAATCTTTAAAGGAGCGGGTCGTGGACATAAGCGGATCGCTCTTCGCACAAAGTTTGCAGGCTGTCCGGTAGTTGAGATTCCCGGTTGAAACGATCGCACATTGCTCACCGCTGAACCTCTCTTTGAAAGTTATTTTTTTTTGGTTGCACAAAGCCAGTTCCTTGTCGGAAAGCGCCAGAAGCCAGATGTTGCGATAATCGATCAGCTTCTTCATGGGTGGCTGGTAGCGAGGATCCATCGCTAGGGTATCGAAGTGTTCGCTCAGATCACTGTAGCCGATAACCGCCGAACCAATGACAGAGACAAGCTTTAGCTCAGGAATAATTGTGTACTTTATAGCCATAGAAAGAACCTCTCAACTTATGTTTGGTTTACTATCCTTGACAACTCAAACGCCGGATAGCCCCATCTTTATTAAGAAATAAGGGTTAAGCGCAAGTCAGCTCAACAGTATTTTCCACATCCGTTGCTGCTCGATAATTTCCTTCATCGGCTCCGACTAAGGACTTGATATCGAGCAGGATTTTCACCGCACTATCAACCTTGCCCAGTCCCTGAATATAGCTCTGGTCTCTATTTCCGCAAGGCAGTGGTTCGATCTGTTCGGCGGCAATTTCAACAACGTCCTTAACCCGATCGACCACAAGACCGGTTGAATGTTCATTGACTTCAACAACAATCACACAGGTGCGTTCATCGTAGTCACGGCTTGGCAGGCCGAACCTCAAGCGGACATCCATCACTGGAATAACTCGACCGCGTAGATTTATGACCCCTTTGACTTCAGCCGGCATATTCGGAACCTCGGTGATATTCTGGATACCGATGATTTCTGTGACATGGTTTATGGCGATGCCATAGTCTTCCTGATGCAAATGGAAGGTCAGAAACAGGTCCCGTTGTGAATCCTCTATTTGTTGAAACTCTTTTTTCCCAAACTCTTCTGCAGTATTTGCCATCGTCCTTGCTCCCTTCAACATATTTGCTTCTTAAATGAGGCTCAGTATTTGCCAAACTCACTGTCGTCTAAAGCAATCTGCGATGGCACGTTCCGTTGTTCTTGTGCCATCTGTGTCCAACTGGCATTTGACGGGGCATTTGACGGGGCACGGGATGAAACAGGGTTTACGGGTCGTTGCTCTTGGTTTCTTTGCTCCAAGGTAAAACACTGCAGCATCTGCCTCAGTTGTTCCGCTTGACCAGAAAGCTCCTCAGAAGCCGCAGCACTCTCTTCGGCGCTGGCAGTATTCTGCTGGGTGACCTGATCAATCTGGTTCACGCCCTGATTGATCTGGGCAATGCCTTGGGCTTGTTCACTGCTGGCAACGGCGATTTCTGCAACCAGGTCTGTGACCTTGCCGATACCGCCGACAATTTCCTGTAGTGCGTCCGCAGTTTGGTCGGCGATGGAGCTGCCATTTGCGGTTTTTTCCACCGAACCCTCGATTAGTTCGGCAGTTTCTGCAGCAGCTTTGGCACTACGGGCGGCCAAGTTACGAACCTCTTCAGCAACTACGGCAAAGCCCTTACCATGTTGCCCGGCACGGGCAGCTTCAACTGCGGCGTTAAGCGCCAGCAGGTTGGTCTGAAAGGCAATCTCATCGATGGTCTTGATGATCTTAGAAATATTTTGACCTGCTTCATTGATTTCGCCTATCGCCGCCACCATCGTCTGCATCTGGGCACTCCCTTTTTGCGCAGCGCCTTGTGCCTCTGCAGCTAGGAGGTTGGCTTGATTAGCATTTTCAGCACTGGTTGTGGCCTGAGCAGACATCTCGTTAAGTGATGCGGAGATCTCTTCGAGGCTGCTAGCCGACTCGGTGGCTCCTTGCGACAGGGATTGGCTGGAGTCGGAAACCTGGCCAGAACCTGAGGCGATTTGAGTAGCGCTTTGACCCACATCGGAGAGAGTCTCATGGACCTGTTTGATCATCTCTGCCAGGTCCTGGTTCATGGCATCCTGTTCCGACTTACTCTTTACTTCTACAGTCCAATTACCAGAAGCAAGTTCTTTGGCCATCGTTCCGACCCCCCGATAATCGGCAAGCATCAGTTCCGTCGCTCTTGCCAGATCGCCGATTTCATCGCTACGGCCAGTATAGATATGATCAACATCGGTGGAAATATCCCCCTTGTGAGCGATTCCATTTAGCAGATTGACAACAAAGTTCATACCCTTGGTGATATTACCTGTAAGGAAAAAACCGATGAGAATACCGGCGACGATGGCAAAGATGCCAATTCCAATAATCAAAGCTGTCATTGTATCTTCAACTTCTGTGGCGGCTCTTTCAACAGCGTCGATATACTCATAGACACCGTCACGAACCTCACGACTTGCTTGCATTACTTTGGCCGAGGCATCTTTCTGGTGAGCCTGCTCCTCGCGTTGGGCAATGTTGAAACTACGAAAGGCCATGACTTGCTCGACATAAGTTGCCAGGCTGCTCTTGATCTGATTCAGGGCCTTAATAACCTCAGGTGCCTTGAACATGCCCAGCAACTTCGCCACTTGCTGATCACAGACGTCAATTTCAGCCATCCATTCTTTGGCGACACTGTCTTGCTGCTCTTTGGTGACGGCAATTTGATACTTCTGAGCATGAATGCGAACCCGGTTAAAAGAGTTGCGCACCTGCTGAGCCTCGTCCAGTTTATCCAGGAGCGCTGGAGAGAACCGTCCGTTTTGGGCGCTTTTGCTGATGTAGCTTTGCTCGTAATCGATCATGGTTTTGATCGCGTTTAAGACGTCTTCGACTGCAGCTGAGCGAACCTTCCCTCCGGTGACTATATTTTCTTGAATTTGCCACCATTTCATGTTGGCATCGTCGTATGCGGTGATAGCCGTCTCAATTTCTTTTGTTTTATCCTTATTCGCCTGGGATTTCATCCGGCTTCTGGCGGTTTCTGCAACGCTTTTAACGTTGCGTGCTTCCTCTCTGGCTTTCTGCAGAAAAGCTTTATCTTTATAGATGACCATGCGCAGGGCATGTGATTGCACGTCGCCCGAATCGGCCAGAGCACGATTTGCATCTTTGGCAATTTCAAGTTGTAAGGTGATTGCCTCGACCTGTTCGTTGATTTGACCGATGCCGTACCAGCCGACTCCGCCAACGACAACCATAAGAAGAATAATGATGCCGATTCCACCGAGTAGTTTTGCTCCGATTTTCATGAATCATGCTCCTTTGTTAAGATGATTTTGGTTGGATGGATACTGCCTAAACAATGATGAGGCCATACAACGATTCGTGCTGTCCCCGTTATCCTCGACGGTATATTTAATTTCCCGCCTCATCCAATTCCTGGTTTCCTGCTGCCGATTTATCGCCTCGCAGGTGTTTTTGGTAGACTTCACACTCCCGATAATCACCAGCGCAATATTTCAGGACTTTCGGAATGACCAGACTTTCAAGTCGTGAACAGAAACACTCCGCGAAGGAGTTCTCGAGAATAGGGCACAGTTTTACCGTTGTTTTCATTCTGTCATTCATTTGCGTTACACTTTCCAAATGAGCCCCTGAAGGACTTTGTTTGATTGCTTACAAAGAGACATTATCAAGTCTTGTGCCGAAAAGAAGCGAGTCAAGCACTTGGACCGTTGCGGTAAAAAGAAATGTTGCGATGCTTTCGGAAAGCCAAAGGAAAACCCTTTAAATTTTAGTGGTTTATGTTTTTTTTGCACTACCACAATGGAATCATAAAATTGGCTGGCCTAACAAAAAAATACGCACTGGAGTAATTTGCGGAGGAGGGGAAAGCGTGTCATGACACAGATATGTGCCATAACACAAGTGAGACATGGCACATAGTCATATGATGCCAGAGGGGGAGAACAGCCAGAACCCGGCTCAGTCTTTGGTGATTTGATATTCGTTGATTTTGCGATAAATGGTCCGACGGCTCATCCCCAACAGGCGGGCAGCCTTGGCCTTGTTCCAATCGGTTGTCTCCAGAGCTTGGCGGATAGCCTGAACATCGTTATCCGTAGCGAAAGAAGGGGGCGAAACTTCGGCGATAACATTTCTCCGCAGGTCGGGAGGCAGATGCTCCATGGCAATCACGGTATGGGGACAGAGGATAAATGCGTGTTCCAGGATATGTTCCAACTCCCGCACATTGCCAGGCCAGTGGTAGATCATGAAAAAACTTCGGACTTCTTCGGAGATGCCGCTAATCTGCCGGTTCAATCTCCGGTTGAACCGATCGATGAAGTGTTTTACCAGCAAAGGGATGTCCGGGCTCCGCTCACGTAGCGGCGGCAGCTCGACAGTCACTACTTTGAGACGATAGAAGAGGTCTTCGCGGAATTCACCATTCTTGACCTTGTTCACCAAGTCTTGATTGGTCGCTGCAACCACCCGAATATCAACTTTGATCGGCCGCGTATCACCGACTCGTTCGATAACCTTTTCCTGCAACACCCGTAGGAGTCGTGTCTGCATTTTAGGTGAGATATCGCCGATTTCATCGAGAAAGATCGTGCCACCGCTGGCCATGAGAAAGCGTCCGGCCTTGTCCTTGATTGCCCCGGTAAAGGCCCCCCTGACATGTCCAAACAGCTCGCTCTCCAGCAGGTTTTCCGACAAGCCTGCACAGTTGACCTTGATCAGCGGACCATGCCGCCGCTCTCCTTGGGAATGCAAGGCATCGACGACCAGCTCCTTGCCCGTTCCGCTCTCGCCGATTATGAGGGTGGTCGTTGGCACGTCGGCAAGTTTTTCCAACAAGCCATAGACCTCCTGCATCCGGTGACTGCTGCCAATAATGTGGTGAAACCGGGTCCGCTCCCTCAGGTCTCGTTCCAAAACATGCAAGCGGGTTTCGTCCCGGACCACCAGAACGGCTCCGGTAAATTCACCGTGGCTGTCCAGCAGCGGAGAGGTATTGATAGTGACCACCTGCTGCGGTCGGTCTGGATGGCAACATTCAAAGCGGTCGAGTTCTACGGCAGATTTTTTCTCCAGAGTAGCTCTAAGGGCTTCAAGACATTTTCGACTGCAGCCACGACAGAGAGCGCTAAACTTCTGGCCAACCATTGAGGGGGCAAAACCACAAATAGCAGTTGCAGACGCATTGCCCGCCAGAACAGTCAGTTCCTGATCAACGGTGATGATCGCATCCCGGACACTGCGAAAAACGGCTTCCAGGTTCGCCTGATAGGCTTTCTTCTCTTTTTGCAACTGCAGGTAGCGCAGGGCCATTCTTGCAACCCGCAGCAGGGCCTCCTGGGTCACCGGCTTGGGCAGGTAATCGAAGGCTCCGAGCCGCACTGCTTCAGCGGCGGTTTCAACATTGGGAAAACCGGTAACCATCACCACCGCACAGGGCAACTTCCTCTTGGTAATTTCCCGCAGGAGATCGATTCCAGTCTTGCCACCCAGCAGGATGTCGCTAAAAACCAGGTCGAACTTGCCCTCTTCCAAGCTGGCCAGAGCCTGATCGTAGTTTTCAGCGGTGGTTACGTCATAACCGTCCTCGGTGAGGAAGGTTTCGAAGGTAAAGCGGAGGCTCTCCTCATCATCGATCACGAGAATGTTTGCGCTCATTTATTAACTCCCGCTGGTTGGTGGGCCGGCAACTCGATGACGACTCGGGTAAACTCCCCTTGGACACTGTCGATTGTCATCCTGCCATCATGGTTATCGATTATGCCGTGGCTGATGCTCAAACCTAGGCCGGTCCCTTTATCGTGGGGTTTGGTGGAAAAAAACGGGTTCATGATCTTATCTAGCACATTTTCCGGGATACCGATGCCATGATCGTGAAAGGTAATTCTTAACCCGGTCTTTTTTGCGACAGTGCAAGCTTCCCCCCGGATCGTCAGCAGCTTCTGGTCATGGGCACCGGGGTATTTCTGGTCAAGGGCATAGCGGGCATTGCTGATAAGGTTTAAAAAAACTTGCTGGATCTGCTGTTTTAGGGCGAATACCGGGGGTAGATCGGGACTGAACTCCAAACCAAGCTTAATACCAGACTTGTGCAACTGAGTTTCAACCAGCACCAGAGTCTCGGAAAGGATCTCCTGAAGCGGCACGAAGCTCTTATTCTCTTTGCGTTCGCGGGCAAAAGCGAGCAGGCTTTTTACAATGACGGCAATCCTTTCCCCCTCTTTGATGATCCGTTGGGCAATATTGTTTTCTTTGCTCTCCGGGTCACTTCGATTGCTCAGAATCTGGGCATAGTTAATGACGCCGTTGACGGGATTGTTGATTTCATGCGCCACCCCGGCCGCCAATTCGCCCAGAGAGGCCAGTTGCCCCGCCCGGATGGTTTCGGCCTGGCGGGCATCCTTTTCGGTGATGTCGACGTACATGGCGATAACGTTGGGGATCTGCTCGTGTTCATCTTTTATGGGGAAAAAGCGCACTTCCCAAACCCGACCATCTTCAGTCTTGAGCTTTCGATTGTCGCTCTGGCCGGTGCGAAAACTTGTTAAGGCTCCGCAGTTGTCGCAGCGTGCCCCATCTCCACCACCCTTCCATATATCATAGCAACGTTTTTTTGTCTGACCTGCAGGATCGAGTTCGAATATTTCGCTTGCGCCACGGTTCCCCCAGATGACCTTAAGCTCTGGGGAAAGCAGCAAAAGCGGGTCGGGAATTCCATCAAAAAGAGCCCTGAACTGTTCAGAAATCCTTATGTACTGCTGATTTGTTTTACGCAACTTCTCGTCCATCAGCCTGATCTTGTTGAGGTCCTGGGTCAGGGCCTCAACATGCTCCCGAATTTCGCTAGTCTGTTCCTCAACCCGTTGCTCCAGCCGGGTATTCCATTCTTTGAGTTCCGTATGCTGTTTTTTGACCAGTTCCGCCAACCGTCTGTTTTCTCGGATCAGGCGAAATCTTTCGACTGCCTCCCGTAACATCAGAAGGAGTTCCCCATCGTCCCAAGGCTTGCTGATGAAGCGGTAGGCTCCGCCCTTGTTAATAGCATCGACGGCAGTAGTGATATTGGAAAAACCTGTGAGAATGATACGCAGGGCATCCGGAGCCAGTCCCTTGGCTTTTTCCAATAAATCAACCCCGGTCATTCCTGGCATCTTCTGATCGGAGACAATAAGGCCTATATCGGATGTTTGCTCCAGAATTTTCAGAGCTTTTTCACCGCTGGATGCGGTGACGACGGAAAAGTCCTCATCCATGGTCAAGCGCTGCAGCGCAGAGAGAATTAGCTTTTCATCATCAACGAAAAGGACTGTCGTTGCCAAAGGCTGATCGCTACTGGTCATTATTTATCCCATCTGTTGCCGTTGCCGATTCATCTATAAGGTAGTCCTCACATCATTTCCCATATCGACTTAAACACCTGCAGACTTTAAACTTAAGCACTTATCTTGGAAATTTACATGAAAAGAGTTATCTCCTTGCTTAGCATGCCATCTTTCCCCCCTGATTGACAGTGCCCTGACCTTTTCCATCACGTTATTGCCCTTGGTCTGGGCAAGTTTTTGCCAGGCTCTGCCCCGCTACGGGTATAGTGATTATTGTTGATGCTGTTCATCGGAATTCCGTGGCCGACAAAAAGAACAGGTATTTTTAAGCTGAAGCTATTTGACATGGTTCTCTCTTTCGGATGTTCAGGCTGCGCTATGTACTGCTAACTTTAATTTAATCTAGGAGCCAGTGTCATGACAACGACCAGATTGTGGTTTTGCAAGGTTGAACTGGATGTTAATACCTGTTCAGACATAACTTGCCCCCTTCTCAAAGATGAGATCATTCACTTTAGTGGAAATACTCGCTACCGCATCTTCAAAAGCTTGTTTGCTTTTTTCCTCTCCCATCGCCATCCCTTGGGAATGAATAAACTCAATATCATCCAGCCCGAGAAATCCCAGAACCGTGCGCAGATAAGGTTCCTGGTGATCAAGAGCGGCCATCGGCATCTGGCTGTAGTCTCCGCCACGGGTTGTCAGAATGTAGACCTTCTTGCCTTGTAACAGACCTTGTGGACCATTTTCAGTGTATTGAAAAGTTCGTCCGACACGGGCAACGTGGTCGATATAACTCTTAAGGCCTGATGGAATGCTGAAGTTGTGCATCGGAGCACCGATAACAATTACATCAGAAGACTCCAACTCATCAATCAGATCATCCGACAGAGCGAGGATCTTTTTCTGTTCGTTGCTCAACTGGTCGGTCGGGGTGTAAAAGGCTCCGATGGTTGCTTCATCTAAATGTGGTATCGGTTGTTCGGCCAGATCACGAGTGACTACCTTGGTTTCTGTCATTTTTTGACTGAAGTTATCGACAAAAGCGTGAACCAGATTGCGGGAATAGGAATGAGAACGACCGGGACTGCTACTGATTGCTAATAGTTTTTTCATAACCGTTATCCTTGCTTGATGTGTTGTTGTTTTGTTGATGGCTTCATAGTAATCTTTTTCTGTTTGATAGATTAATGACTTGAAAAGCAAAAAACTTTTTCCATTTGAGTGGTAATTAATTGGAAAAAAGGAGGAGAAGTGAGTACAAACAAAGATCATCTGGATGGAATGACCGTTTTTGTCCGAGTGGTTGAAAAAGGCAATTTTACTCTCGCTGCCAGTTTTTTGAACCATTCTACATCATATATCAGCAAAGAAATCAGTCGTTTGGAAAGCCGGTTGGGGGTAAGGCTCCTTAATCGTTCGACTCGTAAGATCAGTCTGACTGATAGTGGTAGGACTTACTATGAGTATTGTCGCCAGATCGTCGCCGACGCTGAAGAGGCAGAGCGCAGTATCAGTTCGCAGCATGAGATTCCACATGGAGTTTTGAAGATCAGCGCACCGATCAGTTTCGGGCATGTCTATCTGGCTGATCTGTTACCAAAGTTTTTAAAAGCCTACCCCGATGTCCAGATGGAAGTGAACTTCGATGATCGCCTGGTTGATGTCATTGCCGAAGGTTATGATGTTGTTGTCAGAGTGACCAATCTTAAAGATACCAGTTTGATCAGCCGCAAAATCATGTCATCCCGTATCATAACTCTTGCTTCTCCTGAATATTTAAGTCGCAAGGGCTGTCCGGCTCATCCTCGCGATCTCGTGGAACATGATTGTATCTCCTATGCCTATCTGCAAAGACCGGCTTACTGGGATTATATGTCGGCTAGTGGTGAGCCGGTGGGGGTGACGGTCAAGCTTCAGGTGATCTGTAATAATGATGAATTGCAACGTTCGATGGCAGTTGCAGGGGTAGGTATTACCAGGATTCCGTCATTTTGCTGTCAAGGTGAACTCAGTACTGGAGCGCTGGTTCCAATCCTTAAAGAGTATGAATTCTCTGACCTTGGCGTGTATGCAATCTACCCACATCGCAGGAATCTGTCGACTAAGGTGCGTGTCTTTGTCGATTTTTTGGTCGAACATTTTAGTAGATAAATTTAAATGGCAGAGACTTATTAGGGAACAAAGGGACGGACATGATCAATCCAATTCCGAATAAAAAGGGAAATATTTATAAGTAACTATTACTACTTACCAGTATGATGACGGACAGACACAGCTTGTTGATCTGTTCCAACGTGACCAGTCAGTTTTATCTCGTCATCTTCGTAATATTTTTTAGTTCCGGGATAAAAAAATCACCAACATCCCTGCCAGCATCGCCAAAAAGGTATTCCGGGTTCGCCACACAACTAACGCAGTTAGTCCACCGGCTAATATCCCCCAGCCTCCCTCGGAAACCAGCCCTGGAATGACCAATGAAAACAATAATGCTCCAGGTAAGGCATCCATCCCTTGACGAAACCGGCCAGTTTTTGGAAAACGCGCCGCCAGTAATAATCCACCGAAGCGAAGTGAGTAGGTTGCGAGGGCTGCCAACCCCACCGCCACCAAGACCTGCGAATCAATGCTGGGCAACATGAGTTGCCTCCTTTTCGGCTGAATCTTCATCCGAAGTTTTTAGCATAGCCACAATCGCTCCACCCAGACCACCGATGACGATGTACCATTTGCCCGGCAAATAATGATATGACAGCATTGCCAGTCCACCCGAAACCAGCCACGGGAGAATGTCCGATTTTCCCCGCCAAAGGCCGACAGCCAATGCCGTAAAAACAGCAGGGAAAGCAAAGTCGAGGGCGTACTTCTGCGGATCACTGATTGAGCCACCACCGAGCAAACCTGCTACACTACCAAAGCTCCACGACAGATAGAGAAACACGCCACCGCCGAACAGAAACCAAGAGGTCGCTCTTCCGTAACGCTTCTCCCGCATGGTCACCGCCCAGTTTTCATCTGCCACGAGATGCATCATGCAGGCCTTGTGTAAAAAACTTTTCCCGGTAAACAGCGATTCCAGCGAGGCTCCGATCAGAAGATAGCGCAGGTTGATGACAAAAGTAGCGAGAGCCATTGCGATAACCGGTAAATGCTCAGACCACATATCAACCATGACAAACTGGGCAGCACCAGCGAAAACGGTCGAGTTCATGAACATCAGATCGAGCCAAGTCAAACCCTTTTGGGACGCAAGTACTCCAAAAACGCTTCCATAAGCCATCGCACTAGCCGCAACGGGAACGTTAGCCTTTGCTCCCCTGAAAAATTCTGATTTCATCTGGGACTTTCCTCTTTCAAAATCATTTCTGAAGCCCTCAATTAAAGGTAATCCTCTCTCGGCGGGCTAAAAACGTCCAAAACTTCTCCTGGCTCAAGAATTTCAATGCGATGTTCAAGGCCGCGTGGAATGGTGTAAGAATCACCGGAGCCTATCACTTGATCATACTCCCCAAAGATAATTCGAAATTGCCCCGAGATCACGTAACCACTTTGTTCATTCGGATGTTTATGAAACGGCACATTGTCATCCTTCTTATAAAGCATCTTGGTAACCATCGACTCAGAGCCATGTGATAACAGGATAAAATCAACTCCCAAGAAAAACCTTCTTTGTGCATTTTTCAATGCAACAATCATATTGGCTCCTCACGCAGGAAGAAAAAAATAGACAAGAAGTACAGCGAAGTTACCCATCCGGATTGCTACGAATGCCCAACACGGGTTCTTCAACCAAAGAAGATAGCTTGACCAAAGTCTAAATAAAAGTATATATCGATTAACGGACAACCAATGCCGAACAGGTGACACAATGAAATTACCTCTGCAAGTGCCATTTACCGAAATTCTTCCGACACCGCTGTTCCTTCGCACCACCCTCATGCCGGCCGATGCGATATTCCCGGCGCATAATCATTCATGGGGAGAGTTCGTTTACGCTTATAACGGCGTGGTTCAGGTTATGGTCGAGGAGGAACAATACCTCGTACCTCCGCAGTACGGCATCTGGGTTCCTCCGAATGTTCATCACCTGGGTTTGAATCGCCGGGAGGTATTACAGTCGTCACTATATGTTGCAAATGAACTGTGCGAGGCGTTGCCGTCAAAGACTCAAGCGTTGCTGGTATCGCCTTTTATGCGGTCACTTCTGGATCATGCGCGTGAAAGCACTCTTGACTACAAAAATCAGAGGCACTTACGTTTGCTGACAGTTTTTTTGGATGAACTGGCAGTTGCTCAACGAGCTGGAACATTTCTTCCAGCCTCTGATGATGCGGTTCTGAAAAACATTCTTCATTACCTTGAAAATCACCCTGACGATAACCGACCAGTTGCTACCCTCGCCCAAGATGCCAAAGTTACCAAAAGGACTCTGTCCAGAAAATGCCGAAGGGAATTGGGCATCACACTTTCCGAGTGGCGGAATCGCATGCGAGTCGTCAAAGCCATAACGCTGATAGAGGAAGGAAAAAGTGTTGAATCGATTGCGTCGGCATTTGGCTATTCTAGCCCCTCTGCATTTATTGCAATGTTTAAAAAGTTGACAGGTGTAACACCAGCCAGCCACCGCTAAGGAAAATGATTAAATAGGGATTGACGGGAGCTATATAGAATGTCTCCAAGGGGTTCATGGTTTTTCTTCACCCAAAACCTATAATTCCCAAACCTAACTATTTTTCCAAACCGCTGGACGCTTTTCAAAAAATGCATCCATTCCCTCTTTTTGATCTTCGGTCGTAAAACACATCCCAAACATTTCAGACTCATAACGGATCGCTTTATCCTGATCCATCGCCATACCAATATTAACCGCTTCTTTAATGATCCGGATGGCTGTTTGCGGCTTTGCCGCAATGGTTTGTGCTAGTCTGTGAGCATGATCTAGAAGCTGATCAGCAGGATAGATATGATCGATCAAACCAAGTTTCAGCGCATGCTGAGCGCCGACCCTCTCACCGGTAAACATCAGTTCTTTGGCACGGCTGATGCCAATCAGGCGAGGTAAACGTTGCGTCCCCCCCCAACCGGGAATAATTCCTAAATTGATTTCAGGTTGACCTAGTTGAGCTTGTTCCGCCGCCAACCGAAAATCACACGCCAGAGCCAGTTCGCATCCCCCCCCGAGGGCATAGCCGTTAATAGCAGCGATCACAACACAAGCTGAGTTTTCAATCCGCTGAAACAGTTCAGCAGCCATTAATGCGACATCACGAGCCTGAAGAGGAGTGAGGGTTCGCATCAAGGCAACATCGCCTCCGGCAACAAAAGCTTTTTCCCCAGCACCAGTAATAATGATCACATGGACGTCAGCTTGCTGTTCTAGTTCAGCAATAGTGGTAGATAACTCAGAAATAGTAGCCGGATTAAGGGCGTTCATCGCTTGTGGACGGTTGATGGTGATCAATGCCACTTGATTGGCAATCGTGGTGAGAAGATTTTTGTCGCTCATAGTTACTCTCCTACTAATTGTTAGCACTCAAATCAAAAAAATATTTAAATAGGATATCTGCTGCTTCATATTTCTATCCCTATCCGAAAACAAAGTGAAATATCCCTTTCTATTCTATTCTTCCAGCGCTGAGGCAACATGTCTATCTTTAATACAGATCCATTTGCGAGTTGCTCAATGAAATAAGAAGAAGAAACTGTCAATCTTCGTCCAGCTATCAAACTCATCAATTCCATATGCAATCTTAATCCCCTGCTCACATTCATCAGGCATTTTTCAACAAACAAAAGTCATTCAAGGGAAAAAGCCATGGATATTCTGTTCATTTTCATATGCCTGATATGTTTCGCCATTTTTGGAATCATAAACTATCGGTACAATTGCAAGAAAGCACATGATCTGGTTGAAGACTTTAAACGTTTTAACTAGTAATAAGCCTTTACGATACATCACGCAAAACCCCGTCTCTCTATTTTTTACTGCTAGAAGCCTGCCGGGCAATCAATAAACTGACTGCAAGTGAACAAAGAGGTTAATCATGATGAAAGCAAAAATGATCTCAGCAGAACCTTTTGGAGTAAAACAAGAGAAGATTCATCAGCAAATTTTCAAAGCAACAACAGAGAATTGTGGAACAGTTCTGATTGTTGAGGATGAAACAGAGTTGGCCGAAGTCCTTGAATTCAACCTGCTTCAACAAGGCTATGATGTGCTGCTTGCCGTTGATGGCCTCGAAGCTTGTCGGGTTATCGGTCGGGAAAAACCAGACCTGATTTTACTTGATCTGATGCTGCCACTGTTGGATGGCTGGGAAATTTGCCGCATGGTTCGTTCACACCATGATCAACAGGTCGCTAAAACTCCAATCATTATACTGAGTGCTCTCGGTTCATCGGATGATAGAATTAAAGGTTATGATCTTGGAGCAGACTTATATTTGCCGAAACCCTACACCATCAAAGAACTCATAATCAAAACACAGCAATTAATTTCACAACATCGCGAATATCTTCAACTGACAGACAGCCTGTCTTCTTTGCAAAAAATGTCCGAATTACAGGATCAGTGGCAACAAGTTCTCTTTCATGAACTTCGCAATCAACTCACATATATTTCTGGGATAGCAAAACATCTGCACAATTCAACAGCTGATCTTGGGCAAGAAAAAACCAATCGGTTTACTGGACAAATCGTTGACAGTTCACACTACCTTGAGACTCTTGCAGATAATTATCTGCTGATTAGAAATATGGAAAACAACCCAGAACCCTTGCAATGTGAACAGATTGTGCTGTATGACCTTCTCAGCGAGATGAGTCAACTGTTCCAATCTCAGGCGATACAAAAAGCCTGTGACATTGAAATTATCTGCCCCACAGATCTGATTCTGAATCTACACCCGATTGGCATAAAAATCATCCTCTCCAGAATCCTCGACAATGCCCTGAAATACTCAAATTTGGACGGCAATATCATTGTGACAGTAGAAAAAATGACGTCACTAGTTCAAATTCAGATACAGGATGACGGCGATGGAATCAGTGACGATGAGCGCGATAAAATTTTCGATAAATTTTATCGTGGCAAAGCAACAGCCGACAAGCCGACAGGGGCAGGATTGGGACTCTATATGGCACGATCTTTAGCCGAGGCGATGAACGGAAGTTTACAATTGATAGATAATCAGTTGCCCGGAAGCTGCTTTCAACTCCGGCTATTGGCTTGATTTCTTGACGCTTGAAGAATCAAACGGAGGCTACAACCTTACATTTCACACCCCTTCCACAACCCTGCTGAATTATTTTACCATCTCAGAAGTCCGTAAGTACTCAAGACTTCGCACCTTTCTGCTGCAAAAATTTACGTTACTTCCAGGAAAAATAAATTGCAGAAGAGTGTTTCTCTACTTAAAAGCGGATATGTTGTTATTGAAACCCAGAGCCTCTCCACCTTTCCCTCTGGTTGAGTAATTCTATAATATTTTCAGGTTTCAGTTGATGTGATTTTTATTTTTCAATTCACTTTTATGGTGAGAAAATCAGTATAATCTTGGAGTTGCTGCATCCTAAAACCATTAAATTATTTGACTCTAATTATTAGCTATGCTTTGATGAAATCCCGATTTCTTACGAGGAAAAATAATCTGGACGAATACACGAAAATATACGTAATTTGTAAATAAATCGGTAACAACACAAATAAATATTTTTGTGAGGGGTATCATGAGGGTTTTAAATGAGTTTGGGCACACAGCAACCAACTAAACAGGAAATACATTTTAATTATGTTCAAAAACGCTTATTACTCCCCTTAGCAATCATCTTACTTATTCTTTTCAGCGGCTACAACACTGCGCTGGTCATTATACAGAAAAGCTCACTGAACAACTCCAGCCAAAAACTTTTAGACCACTCAGTTAATGAACTCTCCTTCTTATTGGATGAACAAGCTAATTCGTTAACGGCCTTTCTCAAGATGTTAACCCGGGATGAGCAACTTCGGCGCGGGCTTAGAAACGAGGATAGCTCATTCCTTTATACAAATTATAAAGAACTGTTTGCACAGCTCAGAGGTGAGCACAAAATCACCCACTTCTACATTCACCGTAGCGACAGAATTAACCTGCTCAGATTTCACGAGCCAGGAAGATACGGGGATCTCATCAACCGCTTCACCGCCCTGGAAGCAGAACGCACCGGACAGGTTGCTTCGGGAATTGAACTTGGCCCGTTGGGAACCTTCACACTCAGAACCATTATGCCTATTCAAGAAAATGGCAAGCTGATCGGCTACGTTGAACTAGGCAAAGAGATAGAAGATGCCTTAGCTACAATTCACAGCAAATATGATACAGAGTGTATTGTTGGCATTCGTAAGGAGTTTCTCAACCAAGTCGCATGGGAACAGGGCATGGCCATGCTTGGAAGAAAAGCTGAGTGGGATCAGTACAAAAATTATGTCATTATTTACCACTCTCCATTAACTGAAACTGGTCTCTATGATAAATTCATCATGGAACAAAGTTTCTCCTCCCTTTCACCTGTTGAGACGGATATTAATAACAGTACCTGGCAGGCGGTGGCACATCCGCTTCAGGATGTATCCGGCAAAAGTGTCGGAAAACTTGTTCTCATCAACAATATCTCCCAACAAAGAGCGTCCTTCGACAGCCTCATTACAAAGATTTCCGGGGGAACACTGGCGGCTCTGGGTCTCCTTTTCGCTTATTTATTTATCTCCCTGAGAAAAACAGATCAGGTTCTTCTGACCCAGAAGAACAAACTCATTCAAAACAAAAACCAGATAGGTAGATATGTTAAGGCAATTGACAACATGGGAATAGGGTTGCTTCTCATTGATGAAGATTTTTGCATTCGTGAGTGTAACGATACCTTAAAAAAATGGTTTGGCGAGCCAAATGGTAAGCTTTGTCATCAATGGATTTTTGGCCTTAATTCACCGTGTTCATACTGCCAATTAAAAGATGTCATAATATTTCGCAAAACAGCTTTTTTCCAAGCACCACTGTCCGATGGACGAGCTTTTGAGATTACCTCTACACCTGTGACTAATCCAGACGGAACCACCAGCATGATGGAGGCTTTGAATGATGTCACTCTCAGAAAGAGAGCTGAAGATCAGCTACGGAAAATTGACAGGCTTGAAAGCATCGGGACTCTCGCTGGTGGAATTGCTCATGACTTTAACAACGTTCTGGCTGGGATCTATGGGAATATCGCCTTGGCGAATCGAAAACTTGATAGAGAGCATCCTGCTTTCAAGTCACTCACCCGGGCTGAGAAAAGTTTAGAAAGAGCAACTAATCTGACCAATAAACTCCTGACATTTGCCAAAGGGGGAGAACCAATAACAGATTTTGTCAACCTTGCTGAAATCATTCAGGAGGTTGTAAACTTCGATCTTACTGGAAGCAATGTCAAGCTGGTCTTTAATCAGGCAAGTGATCTTTGGACTGCCAAAGTCGACAAAAGCCAGATTCAGCAACTTTTTTCAAACCTGGCTGTCAACGCCCTGCAGTCCATGCCTGAAGGTGGTCATCTCTATATTTCATTACAGAATCATGAAATACAAAAAACTGCTGTTACTCAACTAAACCCTGGAAAATATATCAACATTACCGTTCGCGATGAAGGCTGTGGCATAGAACAAGATCATCTTAAAAAAATATTCGACCTCTACTTCAGTACAAAACCAGCAGGATGCGGTTTAGGTTTAGCCACTGTTTATTCAATCGTCACTAAACATCATGGACATATTGAGGCTCAATCTGAAGTTGGCAAAGGAACCACTCTCACTATCGACCTACCTGCTAATAAAAATGTATTAGTTCATGAAGAACCCGAGCTGGAACTTGAAGATCAGAATCCACAACTTTCTCTCCGGGTTCTGGTGATGGATGATGAAGAAATTATCCGCACGTTGATCAGTGATATTCTGAAGGGGTTTGGTTGCACAGTGGAAACAGCCACAAATGGCGATGAAGCCATCAGGCTGTATCAGCAAGCATTACATGAGCAAACCAAATTTGATATTGCCATTTTTGATTTGACCGTCCCCGGTGGAGTTGGTGGAAAAGAAGCAATACAGAAACTTTTACAAATTGATTCCCAAGCGAAGGTCATTGTTTCAAGTGGCTATGCTGATGATCCTGTTCTGGCACACTATTCTGACTATGGTTTTAAAGATTTTCTGGTAAAACCATTTACAATCAAAAAAATTCAGGACGTTATTGAAAAAAACATAGTCTGACCAGTAAAACTATGAGAGGGCTTAGTTTTCATCATCCATGAGATAAAAACGGGTCAACATGGTTGAAGCTTTCAGAAATACCAACGCAACAACAGCCCGCCACTATCCCCTGCCGAACCAAATTCACTGCGAATAACTGGCAACTGTGTTAGCGGATGAGGTTGTGATTTCTTGCCTAGAGTCATGGCCCAAAATAGGTCAAGCTGCAGATTGTCAGACAAAGATATGACCAATTGTGGCCGAATGAAACTGGAGTGATCCTCAATATTGTAAATCAACAGCCCATTTGCTGTGACCAACGGGTGAAATTGATACGAGGGTCCCAATAACAGGTAGTGGCGTGCAAGGAGAAAACTGAGCCCTTCTTTTATTGGTGCTGAGCTGACAACCAGAGGATATTCATTTGGATTGTCGCTACCGATACCATTGAACAGATATTCCCCAAGCAACACCATGCCATTATCAAAACGGTACCAGCCCTCCACTGCGGCAATTCCAAAATCAGCAGAGAAATCCCCGTGTGGTTGATTTGTATCTATCCCCTGATACCAGCTAATTTCTGCCTTGAGACCAACCTTTCCGAGCTCTCCCGCCAGGCCGAAACCAAACATTGACCGACCACGCAAGCGTCCCCCAATAGCGAGAAAATCAACACTGTTGAAATTCTCCCCCAAAGTCAACAAATAGCTATTGTCCTTTTTTTCAGCCCCAAAAACAACAATTCCACCAAGCTGCCCCGCCATCCCGAAATAGCGAGTTGTTCTGATAGCATCAACTCCGGGGCGAACATCGACATCAATCGCATCAGGAGGAAATGGAGCAATGATATCGAGTGGTGAAAACAGGCTGATGCGACCGAACCCGATAGCCTGACGACCGAATGTCCAATTGAAGCTACCAGACTCTCCATGAATATTGAAACGATCAATCTGCAACTGACCACTGAACCGATCACCCTCATTCCAGTTTTTCTGCAAATCAAAACGACGATTCACCGAATCCTCAGCCAACGTAACGACACCACTGCGGCTGCTCCAGAGAAGTTGTTGATCCAGAGAAAATTCGAGATCAAAACGATTCATCAGCTGTCCGGTCAGATCAATGCGAATACGATCAGAAGACAACACTCCATCCTGATCTGGATTAGGAAAATTTTCAACATAAAGATTGGAGGATTTCAGCGAGCCGTGAATGGACACATTTTCAGGAGTCTTTGCCTGCGAGGGGTTCGGAGTAAAAATGATTCCAATGAGAATTAAAAGTGAGCAGACCCGGTTCACTGATCCAACTCCAGATGGCCATCCTGTAAACGCACCACCCGTTTGGCGTGGGAGATCACCAACGGATCATGGGAACTGAAAACAAATGTTGCACCCTGCTCTTCGTTCAACCGCTGCATTAGTGTCAAAAGTTCTTCACTGGCGTGAGAATCAAGACTGGCGGTTGGTTCATCAGCCAGAATCACTGCTGGCTCAGAAGCCATGGCTCGGGCAATAGCAACCCGCTGTTGTTGGCCTCCTGAAAGGTCAGAAGGTTTCCGGTTTTCCAGCCCATCCAACCCTAATTCAGAAAAAAGCTGCAACACCCGATCACGGCGCTGTTTTTTTCCGACTTGCTGTAACATCAGAGTAAATTCTGCATTTTCGGCAGCCGTCAGTACAGGAATCAGATTGTAAGCCTGAAATATAAATCCAATTTTTCGCAAGCGTAATTCGGAAAGAGCTTTTTGATCGGCACAACTGACCTCCCGACCATCCATCCAGATCTCTCCACGGGTTGGCAGATCCAGGCAGCCGATTAAATTGAGCAACGTCGTCTTACCACTCCCGGAAGGCCCGGCAAGAACACAGAATTCTCCGGCCTCAATTGTCAAAGAAAAGTCATCAACTGCAACCACTTCCTGGCTGCCCAGCGGATATATTTTTGTGACCGATTTCAATTCTATCAACGCCATACTACTTCAGACTCCTATTGATGCCGTATCGCAGCAGCCGGACTGATCCGCCCTGCCTTGATGGATGGATAAACTGCTGCCAGCAAAGATAATAACAACAGATAAACGGAAATCTTTGCCATCCAGGGGACATCCCAACCTGCCCGCAGAATTGGATCAAATACCACTCCTCCAAATTCCAAAGTTTCACTGATAAAGTTGCGCATATCAATACCAACTGTCTGCAGGTACCAGGTTGCCAGTGACCCGAGACAATTCCCGATCACCATTGATACTAATCCCAACAGCAAGGCTTCAACAAACACCAGTATTCGCAATCTTGCGGTGCTGGCTCCGACTGCCAGGATGATCCCGAATTCACGAAAACGTTCCATAACCGACATCAACAGGGTATTAACCACTCCAATCGTGACAATCAGTAACATGATCACAAAGATAAATTTCTGGCTGGCATAATCAAGTCGGATCGCATTATAAAGGTTCGGCATCGCCTGTTCCCAAGTTAATCCTTCCAGATCACTGCGAAGTTGCAACAGTTCCTGTAATTGTGGAAATACCAGACGGTCATTTTTTTGATCCTCCAGAACAATCGCCAGCTCATGGACATTATCCAAATGCCCAACCAATGCTGCAGCTCGGTTACGTCCAACCAGCAACAGTGATTTATCAACACTTTTTATCCCGGTTTTGATCACCCCATGAACCCGGAACATTTCACTGACCAGTTCTCCGGAACTATGCTGCATGGTGACAACAAATTTATGACCTTTCTTCAACTGGAGCTCTTTCAGCAGTCGACTGCCAAGAATCGCTTCCCGCCCATTCAGAGAGGTCAACCATTGGTCATCCGGCAAACCACGCAAAAACGGATTGATCTTCCGTTCTGCCGCAGGAACTACCCCGGTCAATAATACACCACGACTTTCCCGGCTTGACTGGGCAAGACCCGGCAGATAGAGGCGTGGTAAAACGGCCTCAACACCATCAATCTGAGCAATTTGCTCTACCAGATCATGAGAATTGAATGAGAGTTTCTCATCGCGATTTTTTAAATAATCGTGCCGATAAACCACTAAGTGCCCACTTCCTGCACGCACACCGCTATCGATCATGGCCGAGTAGACCCCGTAAGAGAGATTATGAAATGCCTGTATCAACATCAGACTAAAACTGAGCGCCGCCAAGGTTATCAGGGTGCGTCTTCGACTACGCCAGAGGTTTTTCCAGGCAAGGTTAAGCAGATCCACGTTATTCCTCCCGAATTGCAACTACCGGTTGCATTCTTGCCGCACGATTTGCTGGTAGAAATCCAGCCAACAAACTGACGAACAACAAACAAACAGAAGGAATCAAAATATTTCCCGGTTCGATCACCGCATGCAAACGAGGCAGAATGGTTCCACCCGCATAGGTAATCGGCGTCAGGGTGCCGGAAAGATCTACACCAACCAGCGCCATGTACAAACTCAAGGCGATTCCGGCAACCGCCCCGCAAAGCAATCCCAGGCTCCCCATAATCGTAGTTTCTAACAGGATCATGGCGCGAATTTGTCCCGGCCGCATCCCAAGAGCCATCAGCACCCCGAGTTCTCGGGTACGCTCCATAACTGCCATAAAAAACGTATTGAGAATTCCCAATCCCGTTGCGATATATAGAATGCTAACAATAATCATCCGTGAGACATCGTAACTGGCAACGACCTCGCGCATTTCTGGCAACATCGCACCCCAGTCAAAAATTTCCAGAGTTTCAGGAAGATGTGCCCGATATTGTTGTGCCACCTCAGCAGCATTCAATGGCTGGTCGGTTCGTACCGCAATTTCATGAACCTGCCCTGGCAAAACCAGAACCTGTTGTAACCAAGCCAACGGCACCAGAACCAACGCATTGTCATGACCAATATCACCAGTAGAAAAGACTCCCCGCACTAACAGCAGATCGTTACCGATTGACCCATCCGCCGCCTGTGTAACAAAAACCAGTTGATCTCCCGGAACAACATTCAGACGTCGTGCGAGCCCAGAACCTAAAACAGCACCGTTCGGATCTTCATCTGTCAGGTAATTTCCGTCAATCAAGGAATTCTGCAAACTGGTCACGGTTCGTTCCTGAAGCGGCAAAACTCCCAGAATTTCGCTCGGAGAACTGTTCTGTTGATGAGATAGCAACCCGAAACTACGCAGACGCTGTGAATAACCGAGGATTTCATCCTGTTCCAGAACCGTTCCAGTCGATTTTTCAGCAGAAAAATGGCGAAACATGTCTCGGTCATCCTGGTATCCGTTGGCACTGATAACCATATGACCGTAGTACTGCTCAGTTGCTGATGCGAGCATATCGTGTAACATCCCAGAAAAAATCCCTAACGCCAAAATCAGCAGGGCGGAAGAAATAATCATCGCAGACAGAGTCAGAAGCGTGCGCCTTCGATTACGCCAGATATTACGTAGCGCCAGTTGATAAAGCATTAACGTCGCCCTTTTAAATTTCCGAGAGAAAAGAAATCTTCCCTTAAATCAACATCGAACTGCAATTTACGATAATGCATAACCGTTTTTTCTTTTGGTTTTTCCTGCGGCAATACTGTCATTTTCAGCGGGATGGTTCGCCCACTCACCACCTGCACATCATCAAACAAAATCCGTCGCACCAGAATATTTTCCTCATCAAAGTAATCAACCTGTGACGGAACCAGTTGCTGTTTGCGAATCTGGTAAATAATCTTCCCCCAGATGACTGGAGCATCCGGTTTTGGTAGACCTTCAATCCGCCAACTTTCACTGGTTTCTTCCAGCAGGGTGAAATCGTAATCCTGATCGATATGATTCGCCTTAACCAGATCATCATTGGTGATATGACTCCCCATCCAGGCACCCCCCATCATCGATGGAGGGATGCGGATCACCCGGTCAACCTTAGGTAAATAATTCCAGACTTCATTTTCCACCTTGAGTGTTGCCACCCCTTTTTCCTTAATTGGGGCGAGAATTCGCACCAAAAATCGCTCACGCCCAAGTGACCATGATTCCATTTTCAAGTGCCGTTCCCAGTGACCAGTAACAACCGTCATTTCCACTTCAGAAATCGATGACTGCCCGGTGTATTGCCGTTCAACGGTCCGAATCAGTTCACGCAAATCTATGGCAGACGCTGCGATAGTCGATCCAATCAAAAGGAGGGCTGTCAAAAGGAGCGCTTTTATCAAAGATGGAATTGTCATCATAATATCCATGGTTAAATTGAATGATAACTTTGATTATCCGTGGTTCTCGATGGAAATGCAAAATAATGGCTGTTTTTTTATAAAAACACCGGTAGCGCCGGTCAGATTTTTGCATTTAAGGATTGAAACGATGTGATAAAATCAATGAGCCATAACGTGATTACTGCGAGAGTTTGTCCGTTACCAAGACAGTAGAGCTTTACCCTTTTGATGCGATAGCAAATAGATCATGATCGTTGAGTGAACTTTTTTTCTGAATTGAGAAATCTCGAACCTGAGTAAGAATCAGGTCAACATCCAGATCACAAGGGTCAAGATCTAATTGAAGCAGCTTTTGTTCTAAACCATGTCGACCTGAGTGTTTACCAAGAACAAAATGCCTTTGCAAACCAACTTCAGATGGACTAAAGCCTTCATAGTTAACGGGGTTTTTCAACACCCCATCCATGTGAAGCCCCGATTCATGGGAAAAAACTTTTTCTCCGACAATTGCTTTCCAATGTGGGACGGGTCGATTACTTGCTCGTCCAACATATCGGGACAAATCAAACAGGCAATTTGTCTTAATCTTTGCATCGATATTGCTGGTATATTTTAACGCCATAACAACCTCTTCCAGCGCGGCATTCCCTGCACGTTCACCAAGACCATTGACGGTGGTACTGATAAATCGTGCCCCCGCCTTATGACCGGCAATGGCATTGGCCGTTGCCATTCCCAGATCATTATGGGTATGAACCTCCAAGTCGAGAGAAGTGTGTCGAGCCAAAAAACTCACTTTATCAAAAGTAGTAAATGGATCGAGGATACCAAGGGTGTCACAAAAACGAAAACGCTCCGCCCCTTCCGATTCAGCAAGCTGCAATAATTCACATAAAAATTCAAGATCGGCTCGGCTTGAATCTTCACCACCAACAGAAACGTAAAGACCATTTTGTTTGGCAAATCCAAGGGCAACCTTTAACTGCTCTTTGACCCAATCCCGACTTTTGCGTAGCTTATGCTTAATATGGATATCTGAAACAGAAAGAGAAATATCAACAGCGGTTAGTCCACAATCCAACGAAGCTTGGATATCTGCAATCAAAGCCCGGTTCCAAGACAGTAAGCGAGCATTTAAGCCCAGATCAACCAATGCCTTAATTGAGCCCTGCTCAACCTTACCCATCGCAGGAATACCGCACTCTAATTCTCCGACACCAATACCATCAAGCATTTTTGCAATGGTTTTCTTTTCATCCAGACCGAAAACCACTCCTGCAGTTTGCTCTCCATCACGTAAAGTTGTGTCTGATATGATCACCTGCGGCTGCGTTGACTGCTTCATCTGGACTCCATACATAGAAAAGCCCCGGAATATTGAAATTATACCGGGGCACCATTGCCATACCAAGAATCAGTAGCCATAGACTTCAGCAAATAGTATGCCTTTAATTATTTGCCCGAAGTGGTCGTGAAACCAATTTTAATGCAACAAAAATAGACGGTTTGGTTATTTTTTAATCATTTCATCTCTCACTTTTCATAGGATTCGGCAGAAACAAGAACATCCAATCTGGCCGAACTTTTGCATTATATATTCGGAAGCAGAACATCGATGTACTGCGTAAGACTTTCCATTCCCAATGATGCAATGGACTTGTTTTCATTTTCACACTGAAAAGGAGCTGCTGTGTCAACCAAACCAAAAATCAAAGAATTACTTGTCGAAAATGCCTGTGAGTACAATAAATCCAAAAAGTCTGCCTGTAATATTTCAACGCCCGGAGCAACTTCTGGGGGATGTGCTTTTGAAGGTGCCCAGATTTCTCTTTTCCCTTACGCGGATGCTGCACATCTTGTCCATGGCCCCATAACTTGTCTTGGTTCGAGCTGGGAGACACGAGCAACAAAAACCAGCTGGCCTGGCCGTGACCTGACGCAAATGGGCTTTACAACAGATACCAGTATTAAAGATGTCATTTTTAGTGGGGAAAAAAAGCTGGCAGGAGCAATCTCCTATATTGTGGATCTCTATGCTCCTGAAGCCGTATTCGTTTATTGCACCTGCGTGACCGCGTTGATTGGCGACGATATTGATCTTATCTGCAAACAAGCTGCAGAAAAATATGGGATTCCTTGCGTTCCAGTCCATGCTCCAGGATTTGTTGGAAGTAAAAATCTTGGTAGCCGCCTTGCGGGGGAAGCGGTTTTACAGCATCTGATCGGAACCATGGAACCGGAAACCCTGACTCCCTATGATATCAATCTGATTGGTGAATACAATGTCACAGGCGATATGTGGCAATATTCTCTGCTGTTAGAAAAACTGGGGATTCGGATCTTATCTTCTCTCAGTGGCGATGGCCGTGTGGCATCAATAAGAACTGCACATCGTGCCAAGCTTAATGTGATTGTCTGCGCCAAATCACTGATTTCACTGACCAGAAAAATGCAGGAGAGATATGCTATCCCGTGGATCTCCCTCTCGTTTTACGGCAAGCGTGATACCTCCAGAGGTCTTCTACAAATTGCTGAAGCGTTAGAAGATTACGATCTTTTGCAACGCACCAAGGCGCTGATCAAGAATGAAGAAGAAAAATTGGAAATAAAACTTCAACCCTACCGAAAAGCATTCGCCGGAAAAAAAGCTATCCTGAATACTGGTGGAAACAAATCGTGGTCAATAACCTCGGCTTTACAGGATCTGGGGATTGAAGTAGTTGCAACATCAGTTCGTAAAGCGACTGAAGATGACCGTGCCAAGGCTAAGGAGTATCTGGGTAAAGAGGGAATTTTGATGATGAATCCTGGTGCAGAACAAGCAAAATTGATCGATGAAAAAGGTGTGCATCTCCTTCTGGCTGGAGGTCGATCACTCTATACCGCCATCAAAAAAGGGATCGCATTTATTGATGTCAATCAGGAAAAAAAGAAAAGTTACGGGGGGTACGAAGGATTACTTAATTTGGCTGAAGATATTAAAAATGCACTTGAAAACCCGGTTTTTCAGTTAGCAGGAAGGAATGCCCCATGGAAAAAATAAAACGCAAGTCAACCAAACCGTTACAGATCAATCCACTCAAGCTATCTCAGCCAATGGGGGCAACTCTAGCTTTTTTGGGGATTGATAATTGTATGCCGCTGATGCATGGAGGACAAGGTTGCGCCAGTTTTACCAAAGTTTACTATACTCGCCATTTCAGTGAACCCATTGCAATTCAGACAACAGCAGTAACCGATGTGACTGCAATTCTGGATGGTGGAGATTTCAGTATTATTGAATCAATCAAAAATATTCGTAAAAAAATATCTCCCAGTCTGATTGGCCTCTTTACAACAGGACTTCCAGAGACAAAAGGAGACGATATTCGTGGCATTTCAGCAAAAATCAATTGTCCACTGGTCTATGTGAATACTCCCGATTATGAAGGAGGGCTGGAAAGCGGCTGGGCATTGGCTTGCAAAGCTATCATGCAGCAACTGGTTCAAGCAACTGAAGAGGTTGATGATAACAAAGTCGTGATATTGCCCCATGTCAGTCTTCAGCCCATCGAGGTTGAAAAAATTAAAGATTTTATCGCCGGGTTCGGCTTTAATGTTTTTGCAGTGCCTGATTTATCGACTTCACTTGATGGGCATCTTGGCGAAAAACAAGCATCTCTTAGTCATGGTGGTATTACGATTGAAGAACTGAATGACCTTGGCAATGCGGGACTGGTTATCAGTATTGGTGATTCTATGTTCCCAAGTGCTGAAGAACTACAGAAGAAGAACCTCTACATGCGCCATTTTCATTTCTCCCACCTGAATGGACTCATTGCAACCGATAAGCTGGTAGCGAAACTCCTCTCTGAAACAGGTTTCGACCATCCTCCTCTGCAGGTAGAAAGATGGCGAAAGCGTTTGCAAGACGCCATGCTGGACACCCATTTTTCTCTCGGCCAAACCCGGATATTAGTTGCGGCAGAACCCGATCAGCTGGTGGGGATCTGTGAGTCCCTGTATGAGGCCGGGGGGAAAGTCAGTGTGGCCATTGCGACAGTTAATTCCCCGCAGTTGAAAAAGATCAAAGCGGAACAGGTTCTAGTCGGAGATTTGGAAGATGCAGAGGCCATGGCCGACAAGTATGATCTGTTCATTGGTAATTTTCATTGCGAAGCATTAGCCCATCAACAGCATAAAGGTCTGGTAACACGAGGATTCCCCAATTGGGAGCAGGTCGGCAATCAGTTAAAAAATGATATCCTTTATGAAGGTGGTGCGTATTTTTTATTCGAGTGTGCAAACGCAGCAACAGTGCATCGCGAACATGCGCAAGCTTCATAAAAATAATCTTGGAGAAAATGGCCAGCCCGACAATCCTGATAGTAAGATTGAGATTGGTCTTGCTGGCGGATTTCGATGTCAAACAGATGCATAACTGAGTCTGGCTAGCTCTAGCTTCTGTCGGCGAACGGGATCCGAAAAGTTGCCCCTGTGCGACGACTGCAGCTTGAAATTGAATCTTGTGGTAACGTTAGTAAAATCTTGGAGATGTTCATATGCAAATCAGATCTATTGGTGTAATTCACAGCCCATTCAGCGATATTGCCGAAATGCCGATTCAACCTTCGGGGGCACAAGGAATTTCCGGACAGATTGAAATAGACCCTGATCTGGTTGAAGGGCTCAAGGATCTTGAAGGCTTTTCCCATATCATTGTTCTTTACCAGTTTCATCAAGTCAGTAAGGTCGAACTCACTGTCACCCCTTTTCTCGATGCTACGACGCATGGTGTTTTCGCCACCCGTGCTCCGACTCGGCCTAATCCCATTGGTCTTTCGGTCTTGGAGCTGAAAAGTATCAGCGGCAATATTCTCGAAGTTAACAATATCGATATTCTCGATGGCACCCCCTTGCTTGACATCAAGCCCTTTGTCCCCGAATTTGACCAGCCGGACAACGTACGCACCGGATGGCTACAAAAAAGCCCGAATGGTTCGCAGACGATGCGTTCCGACAAGCGTTTTTCCTGATATCACTCATTTCAATTGCGTCACACGGAGAAGTTGGTAAAAGAAAAAACTGAATTGCTATTCCTGCTTGATTAAGGCTATGCGGGGCAGTCTACAGCTCAACTGGTTTTGCGCAACCCGTGTCCGATGCGACGCATGATCATTTCATTACCTATCAAAACCAGATAAGACAGCACAATCGACACCAGGCAAAGTGACAAAGCCCCGGCATCCCCTCCTGGGGTGTTGGTGTAATCATAGATAGCCAAAGGAATAGTCTGGGTGACATCGGGAATATTGCCTGCAAGAATTATCGTTGCCCCAAACTCGCCCAGACTGCGGGCAAAACAGAGAATCCCGCCGGTGATTAGAGATGGTATCGATAGCGGCAGCACCAGCGAACGTAAAGTATCGAAGAACCCGGCACCAAGAGTACGCGAAGCATGGATCAAATATGGATCAATCTGTTCCAAGCCTAACCTGATTGAACGAACCATTAGCGGCAAGCCGATGACAGAACAGGCGATCACGGCACCCTTCCAGGTAAAAATAATCTGAATACCCAGAGTTTTGAATAGTTCTCCCAGCGGCCCCTGCCGTCCCAGCAGCAGCAGCAGCAAATAGCCAACCACGACTGGTGGTAACACCAGCGGCAAATTGATCAAGCCATCGATTAAAGGCTTACAGCGCACCTTGCTGAATGCCAGCATCCAGGCAAGGGCGAAGCCGAACGGTAAAGTGATCAGAGTTGCTGTTGTCGCAACCTTGGTCGATAACCATATCGCCTGCAGATCATTTGGCGTGAGGTTTAAAATCAATTAAATACTCCGGTGCACCCTTTTAAGGACGAGAGTTTCTGGTTAATCATTCAACCAGTAAAAAGCCATATTTCTGAAAAATCATTTGTCCCTCTTGACTGAACAGGAAGTTAAAAAAATCATCCACGTCAGGTTTTTTCAGCCCCTCTTTTAGAAGTGCTGCCGAGTAAGTGATCTGTGGATACATTTCCTGAGGGACGACGAACAAAACCTTTGCCTGCCGTGTCAGCAAAGCATCAGTCTGATAAACAAAAGCCCCGTCAACCTCACCACGCTCAGCATAAAGGAGAGCCTGTCGAACATTCTTGGCCATCACAAGCTTTTTGCCAGACTGCAATTGTTGATACAACCCTGCCGACGTTAATGCCTGTTCTGCGTATTTTCCGGCCGGTACAGATTTAGGGCTCCCCAACGCAATCTTCTGCATGTTTAAAATATCCGCAAAGGTCTCAATCTGATGATCCGCAGAGCCAACCAAAACCAGGCTGTTATGGATCAAAACTCTTGTTGTGTTGTTGGCAACCATTCCTTGCTGTTGCAAGTAAACCATCCATTTCGGATTGGCTGAAATATAGATATCTGCAGGAGCTCCAGCGACTATTTGCTTGGCTAATGCGCCGGAAGAAGAACAATTGACTAGCAGTTTCACCTGCGGATGGCTTTGCCGATATGAGGCAGCCACGCCCTTGATTGCGTCGATCAGGCCACCTGCCGCTGAAAGGCGTATTTCTTGAGACAGAGCTGGGTTTGAGAACAGCGACAGCAGAAGCAAAAAGCAGTAGAATTTAAGTTGTTTCAAGATATTTTCCTTGATTAAGCAAGATAACGGAAGGCAGAAGCTTTGATCGCCGCATAAACAGTTTTGCCGACATCCAGTTGCAATTCAATGGCCGCTTCACGCACCACTTGAGCCAACAGCATCTCACCGCCGCAGTTCAATTCCACCCCGACCATACCGCCCTGAGCAATGATCCCGGTTATCGTCCCAGTCAAAAGATTGCGTGCTGACATAGCGTGAGGATGTTTCTTGCACAGCAAAATGTCCTTGCTGGATAATTCAAACAATCCTTCTGGCGGATGTTCTTGAGAAACAAGCAATAATTCATTTCCTCCCCAGCGATAACCGAGCAGGTCACCAACTTCCCGTGGTGAACTCAGGGTTAAATGGTTGAGATAGCCACGATGGTTACTGGTCATTCTCTGTCGTGCAAGAGTGTCGGCATCAGTCATTTGTCGCAACCGACCATCAGCAAACTGTAGAACCTGATCAGTGAGCAGCCGCATTTCGCTGAGAGAGTGTGAAATGTAGAGATAAGGGATAGTGAAGCGTCTGAGTGTTTTACGCAGAAAAGGGACGATCTGATCCTTAAGCCTTTTATCTAAAGCACTGAGAGGTTCATCGAGTATCAACAGATCAGGACAAGCAAGTAGTGCTCTGCCAAGTGCCACACGCTGTTTTTCTCCTCCGGATAGCCGAATGACATCACGATCAAGCAAGTGATCAATCTGCATGGCTGCAGCTACTTCAGTCAGTTTCAGTTGTCGCTGTGAGGCTGGTGTACGCTGGTAGCCGTAGAGCAGGTTTTTACGGACATTCAGATGGGGAAACAGATGCGCATGTTGAAAGACCACCGCCACCCGACGTCGGTTTGGAGAGAGATTGATCCTCTTGCTGCTGTCAAACAGTTTATGATCATCAAGGCGGATGATTCCACTGTCCGCTGCCAAGAACCCAGTTAACAGGTTACTCAAAGTGGATTTTCCGCTTCCAGAGGGGCCGAATATTCCAATCCGACCCCCTTCAACGCGAAATCTGGTAGAAAAATCAAACTCGCCCAGTTTTTTTGTCAGATTAACTTCCAGCTTCATAAGAATCCTGCAGTGCTACAAATTCAAATAATGAAAAATGACACTAGCTAGCCAGCCATCCGTTGCATCTCAAGTTCTTCCAGATTGATATCCTGCCCAACCACTCCGGCAGCATCGGCTCGGCACTGTTTGCAATGACGGGCTTGAGACAGAATCAATTCCGCCTGATTACGTATCAGCTCCATTGTTATATCTGAAGGAGGATTCACATCTTTAAATAGACCAATTGGGATGATCGGCATAATATTCATTATTGTCGCGCCGAGTTCCCTTGCCTTGATAGCCAGATCAAGAGTTTCATGGTCGTTAACTTCAGGAATGTAAACATGATTGATTTTCACCATCAAACCTGCCTGAGACGCCAGACGAACCCCTTCCAATTGTTTATCAAGAAGAATGGCTGCGCCCTCGGTACCGGTTATTTTTTTGCCCCCATAGTGAATCCATTCATAGACTCTGGCGCCAGTCTCTGGGGTAAGAGCATTCATTGTTACAGTGAGACTGGTAATATTGGCGGCCAGAATCTGATCCAGCATTTCTGGGAGGAACAGACCGTTGGTCGACATGCACAGAGTCATTTCAGGAAAAACTTGACCAACTCGTTTGAAAGTTTCAAATGTTTTGGGGTTGGCAAGTGGATCACCGGGGCCGGCAATACCAACCACTTTCAACTGCGGTCCTTTTTGTCTGTTCATATGATTATTCACCAATTGAACTCTTGCTACAGCCTGCTCAGGGGTAAGAACTCTGCTGGTAATACCGGGACGACTTTCATTGACACAATCGAATTTCCGCTCACAGAAACCACATTTGATATTGCAACCGGGAGCAACGGGAAGATGAATCCTCCCAGCCTTGCTATGATCACCACCAAAACAGGGGTGATCCATCTGTTGTTTCATTTTCATCATGGGACATGTGCTTGCCATAACAGTTCTCCTGTCAAAACTGGGGAATGGAATCAAGCACCTTTGCTTTAGATAGGATACATATCGTCTGTGACATTTTCAGAGGGTCATTGAACACATTTTTCCGGAACAACTGCGTCCCGTCCTTGCTTAAATCTCAAGAGTAATAAATGAAAAACAATTTTTAGGGCAAGTCACACCACAGCCAGCACAACCGATGCAATTATCAGGTTCGACAATATCCATCACCATCCGGCTGGTATAGTTTTCTTCATCTTCAATATCTGTCGGGCCTAGAACTTGACGTGAGCAGGCTTTATAACAACGGCCACAGCCGATACATTTTTCTGAATCAACACTCTCAGCAAAGGTCGGGGTCCAGTCTTCTCCCCCTCTGGTTTTTCCAATTAATAACGGCATTTTTCTACTCCTTTAAAAAAAAATTTGAAAAATCATTCGACATATTCCGGCGATGTGTTTTTGAACATTGCTTTTCTGAGCCAGGGCGGAGGATTATCTCGCAAAACATCTTGTAGTTTTACAACTGTCTCGGTAATAAGTGCCCGATCCTTACTCTTGATCGGATGGATTTTTTTAGCCACCAGCCTGGCAGCAGCAGGTCCCCCAATTTCGGCAACATAAACCACTGCACATTCAGCCAGACCGGAGCAGCGGGCTTCAATTCGATCAGCCTCGTCAAGCCCCTCATTTTTGACTTGGATAATGCCATTAAATTCAGCATTATCCGGGCCAATATCCCAAATATAAAATTCTTCGGCACGACCAAAATGCTCGTTGACGTATATTTTATCCGTACTTGCAAATGCAACTTTCATGGAGACTCCTGATTTCTTTTTAGAATCGACAATTTTAAGATTTCGGGTTCGGATCATACTTTCCCCACCGGTGCAGAACCATTTGCAAACAGAGGACAAGGAGAGCAACTTCACCACCTCCAGTGGTAAGCATCTAACGCATCATTTCGAACCATTCATCGGTACAGGTTTCATCCACGATATCGAGAAACTTATTGACAATAACAGTCAGAAAATTGATCGCTCCCTGATAACCAATAACTGGAGTTCGATGCGTATTCACACGATCCATGATTGGAAATCCAATTCTGAAATGGGGAATTTTTGCATCACGAGCAACCCATTTACAGTGGGTATCACCGATGATTCCATCGACCGGATCGGTCATACACAGGCTGCGTAAATGCCACAGATCTTTGTTGACATAAATACTGCCCTGTTTTCCGTATAGAGGTGAGGTGTCAAGCAGTGCCTGCATCTCTTTCTGAAATTTTTTGGTCGAACGGGAACAAAGAATGTAATAAGGGACAGCACCCATTTCGAGCAGAAAGGAAACAATTCCCAACAGATAGTCGGGGTCACCGGCAATAGCAAACTTCTTGCCGTGGATATATTGATGGGCATCAGTCATAGCATCTACGGCACGACCACGTTCTGCCTTAAGGGTTTCAGGAATTGGCTTATCAAACAGCTCACTGAGTTTCATCAGAAAATCATCGGTTTTTCTGATCCCCATCGGGAGAGAAAGGATATCTTTGCTTCCAGAGTATTCTGATTCGATCCATTTCATGGTGTGTGGAGAGCAATATTTCATCAATGAAATCGTTGCTTTCCCATTGATCGAGTCAGCAGCTTCCTCAAGGTCGGTTCCCCCGGCATACATGCGATAGGTTCCGTCACAGACAGAATCAAAAACATCGGTAATATCAGCCATCATGGTGTAGGGGATGTCCATCGCATCAAGATATTTTTTATATTCTCTGAGATTCCCGGTATTGCCGTCAAACCCAGGAATCAGGTTCAGCTTTCCGGTACATTTTCCATCAACCTTCTTCTCCTTCGTCAAATATTTGAGAATAGAAACCAACATGCTGTCATAGCCATGAATGTGGCTGCCATTAAAGCTGGGGGTGTTGGCATAGGGGGTTGGAAGATCTTCCGGGACAAGCCCTTTTTGTTTTGCATTTCTGATAAATGAGTTCAGATCGTCCCCGATAACTTCCGGCATACAGGTGGTGTAGATAGGGATCATCTTTGGTTTGTAAACGGCATAGGCATTTTCCAACCCTTCAAACAGGTTGTTCTGCCCACCGAATACAGCACCGTCTTCTGTCATAGCATCACTGGTTGCTGAAGCAGGTTCCCGAAAGTGACGGCTGAAGGTACTACGAAAATAGGAAGCACATCCTTGAGATCCATGCACAAATGGCAGGGCTCCTTCAAAGCCATGAGCAACCATCTGCGCTCCGAGTGGCTGACAGGCATGAGCCGGGTTAACAACCAGTGCCTCACGGGCAAAGTTTTTTTCTTGATATTCTGGCGTATTGATCCAATTCTGAACCCTCTCAATTTCTTCGGGCGAGTGTTCAGTTATTGTTTTGACTGCTGCTTCGCTCATTGGCTAATAACTCCTTTATTGTCATCACAGAGACACAAAAATAAAAAGTCCTGAACTCCATATCTCCGCTGTTTTTAGATAGATGCTTAATCCTGTGGGTCTTTAATAGGGAGTCTTTACCAGATCCCAGGTTGGTGAATTAATGGCCATGTCGATGTCGCGGGCAAAGATTTCAAAACCTTCATAACCATGATATGGACCGGAATAATCCCAACTGTGCATCTGGCGAAAAGGGACACCAGCCTTCTGAAAAACATATTTTTCCTTGATGCCGCTGCCAACTAAATCGGGCTTGAGCTCTTCAACAAATTTTTCCATCTCGAATTCTGAAACATCATCATAAATCAGAGTTCCTTTTGCCATTTCCGGAGAGGTTCGATCATAGTCATCCTGATGGGCAAACTCATAACCGGTACCCGTAATCTGAATCCCGAGATCTTCATAAGCACCAACCGTATGACGTGGCCGCAAACCACCGACGAACAACATGGCTGTTTTGCCCTCAAGCCGTGGTTTGTATTCATCAAGAATACCTTTCATCATTGGCTTGTATTTTTTGATGACTTTTTCAACATTTTTTTTGATTTTGTCATCAAAACATTCAGCGATAGCACGTAAGCTTTCTTCTATTTTGGTTGGACCAAAAAAGTTATATTCAATCCATGGAATTCCCCATTTCTCTTCCATGACCTTGCACATGTAGTTCATTGAACGATAGCAGTGGATCAGGTTCAATTTGACAGCATTCGTTGCTGCAATTTTTTCAATCTCTCCATCACCCGTCCAGGTAGCCTTTACGTTCAGGCCAATTTCCTCAAGAATGGGAATAGCCGCCCAGACATCACCACCAATGTTATAATCTCCGATCAGTGCAATATCGTAAGGCCCAACCTCTTCTTTAAAAGTACGTTTTCCAATAACATGGTCACGGATAGAGTCATTGGAAATATGATGACCTAGGGACTGGCTAACGCCACGAAAACCTTCGCAGTTACAGGGGATAACAAACTTCCCTAGTTCTTTTTCCATTTTTTTTGTCACAGCATTAATATCATCACCAATGAGCCCAACCGGACATTCTGAAAGAACCGAAAGACCTTTGTTCAAAGGAAATAGTTCATCTGCTTCACGCAACAGTTTTTCCAATTTAATGTCGCCCCCATAGACAATGTCCCTTTCCTGAAAATCTGAAGTAAAATCGATAGGAAAAGATGTGACCCCAGGAATTCCATGCATCAGGTTCCTCCGGGTTCCCCAGCTATAGACGCCACAGCCAACCGGACCATGAGAAACATGGATCACATCACGAATCGGCCCCCAAACAACTCCTTTTGCCCCAGCGTAGGCACAGCCGCGCTGGCTCATCACCCCTGGAACCACTTTCTTGTTTGATTTAACTGCACAGGTCGATGCACCGGGCTCGTTGGCTCCTATGTGGGGAGCCCGTTTGTTTTTTGCCTTCTCTGGCAGCACAGCGAGAGTTTCCTCAATCAGCTGTTCGGTTCTTTCTTTTGTTATGCCTTTAATCGGCTTTCTTTCAGCCATACAAATTTCTCCCAAAATATGTGGAAGCGAACATGTCATTCGCCTGTCCGTTATCATTCACGGACGAACATGAGGCTCGTCCCCTGTGATCAATTGCCAACGTACTTCAAGCGCTTTCGGCAACACCAACAATAGACTCGTCTTCTGCTTCCATAATGCCAAACTCCATCAGCAAATCTTCAAGGTCTTCCATTTCCAGCGGAGTCGGGACAATGAACATTTCGTTATCGACAATTTTCTGTGCAAGCGTCCGATATTCTTGTGCTTGTTTGTGTTCGGGGGAATACTCAATAACAGTCATGCGGCGCAGTTCAGCACGCTGAACCTGATTGTCACGCGGAACAAAATGGATCATCTGGGTGCCAAGACGGGCTGCCAATGCCTCGATAAGATCTGCTTCTCTATCGGTATTCCGGCTGTTGCAGATGAGGCCAGCCAGACGCACGCTACCTGAGGCAGCGTATTTGACGATCCCTTTACAAATATTGTTAGCAGCGTACATCGCCATCATTTCGCCAGAGACAACGATGTAGATCTCCTGAGCCTTGTTTTCTCGAATCGGCATGGCGAAACCACCACAGACAACGTCACCAAGAACGTCGTAGAACACATAATCAAGATCAGGGGTGTAAGCACCTTCTTCTTCCAGAAAGTTGATTGCAGTAATAACGCCACGGCCAGCACAACCAACGCCTGGTTCCGGGCCGCCTGATTCAACACACATAACATCGCCATAGCCACGCCTACAGACATCCTCAAGCTCCAGATCCTCGACAGTGCCGAGTTCGCGAACTTTATCCATGACGGTATCCTGAGCCTTAGCATGCAGAATCAGGCGAGTCGAATCTGCTTTAGGATCACAACCGATGATCAAAATTCTTTTGCCTAGTGAAGCAAGTCCGGCCACGGTATTTTGAGTTGTTGTAGATTTACCGATGCCGCCTTTTCCATAGATCGCAATTTGACGCAGTTTCTTTTTTTCAGACATGACTTTTCCTCCTGGAATAGTATTTATGGCAGTATGACCGCCGGGTTAAGGCTGATTTTTTGACTGTTGCACGGAGCGGCATCATCATTGATGTTGTGCGACAATTCTTAAAATCAGACTAATGTTCTGAATAAGGGGGACTTTCCCAGAACAGCCAAGCAACTGGCTGTCGGGGTGTATTCCATATTTCCATCGTGGAAAGAGCAGAAAAAAAGCCCGGACATCATCGTTATGATTATCCGGGCTTCATTGCCTGGGAGAAATTACATCAGCGTAATTCTATTTTGGTATGTTACTGATTTTATACAGCAGGTTATGTGCCAGTTTTACATTGAAGATCATAAGTAACTGTTATTTAGTCAGCTTTTTAAATAAATATTTACATCTGTTATTCTCTTGTCGATATGTGAGTATTATTTCAACTTGATGTTGAATACTTTTTAGGCATAACTTTCTGAAAGGCTCAAAAAGCAGACAACCTTTCAACGGATGATCTTTACAAGCTCAAGAGCAAAAGTTAAATCAAGTCCCGCCAAAGGATGATTTCCATCTAAAGTCACATTTTTATCTTCGACTTTGATCACAAGCATGACCCGTTGTTCTCCATCGGTAAATTCAACTGTAAGTTTTTGCCCCACTTCAATGGCCCGATCAGCTGGAAACAAAGCTCTTTCAATCACCATCGTATTGTCTTTTAATCTCAGTCCGTAGGCGTCTTTTGCTTTGACCAGAATATTTTTGGCATCGCCAGCTTTCATGCTGATAATTTCATCTTCCAATGCCGAAAAAATTTCATTACTACCAAGTGTCACTGTCATTGGAGATTCGTTGTCACAACTATCAAAAATTGCACCATTATCAACGGTTCCGATATAATGGATGACAACTTTGTCGCCTTTTGCAGCATGTTTATCCATCTATTTTTTCCCATCGTTAATGATGCAAAAGCGGGCATCAAGGTATTTCTTCAGTATCGGTTCAACTTCATTCCAGAACAACCCTCCCCCGCCACAACCAGGCCTTGGCACGACCACTCTCTCCCATTGTTTATAATTAACCAGCTCGACCAGTTCATGACAGGATTGTTCTATGATGCGTAGTTCAGGGTTTTCAAAGGGACTATTTTCAACCGGAAAAGAAATAACACGGTTACCGAGATCAAAGACATGCATACCGAAACTCTTGATCTGCTCTCCCAGAGTATAGGGCAGAGAGGGAAATCGATCGGCAGCCTGACGGGCACATCCGCTCGGCATTGGGCAGCTTCCATCGTTACGCAGCAGACCGCCAGTGGTAATAGCCACAACAGCTCCATTGCGATGGTGATCCCATAAATCCCCACTGATCAGATGTGGCTGCTTCATTTATTCGAGCCTTTCCTGAACAAGAGCAATCAGAAAATCAAAAACCTCTTCGCGGGTATGAATGAAGGCAGGCATTTGATGAATCATGATCTCTTCCAGTTTTTCCAGCACCGCTCCATCCTTTGTGCCAAGACTATCCATAACTGCCTGCAACATGGGGATGACCTCATACTGATCATCCCGGTCAAAAGGGATTGAGTCGGGCTTTCCGGTAAACTTTTGTTGTTCGCGAAACTCTTTTTTCCGGGGATATTTGTAATAGAGGTCAGAGGGTTTGATTTCGATAGCCATGAAATTTCCTAACTGCATGATCCACATCCAGAGTTACAACAATGAGTTTTGCAAGTGACAACGGTTTCTGGGCGGTCTGGCGATATCAGAAAATTATCCAGGCTAGTCCGGTGAACAAACCATTTGCCATCGTGTTCCTCTGCCTTTATCTTGTTCCGCTTGATATGCATCAGCACATTCAGTTCTGTTGTGTCCATTTGTTCGGCAGCTTGGTCGAGAGGTAACAGGGTGATTTTTTCAGTCATCAATAAACTCCTGATTAAAAAGCCGTGCAGATTGATCCACACAGGTGCCTTTGCCATTTATAAATCCACAACACTGTGGAACCATCAGCTGTTTTGTCCAAGTGGAGATAAGTGAAGCAGCTGCGGCACCAGCACTTCAATCTCCTCTTTCACATTCCGATCAAGTTTTTTCAACCAGACTCTTGGCAACTGCTCCTGACCATAGAGTGCCCCGGCAATCATGCCGGCAATAGCTCCCGTAGTGTCAGCGTCTCCCCCCTGATTGACAACCCCGGTCAGACATTCTTCATACGAGCTCGTGGTGAAAATATAATTAAAAACCGTCTGCAAAGTATCTACGATATATCCGGAGGCATACCCTTTGTAATTATTGAAACGAAAGGTTGGGTATTCTTCTGTCAATTCTCTGGCTATCGCATGCAGAGCAAACCTGTCGGCACCAAGGACAGCAGCTTGAACCATTTTACCGATACAGAGACACCCAGCATCTGATAAAGCATGATAATGGGTGATCCTAGCTTGCTCCAAGGTGCAGCGTTGCAATAACTGCTTATCCCCCAAAGTCGCCAATGCAACTGGAGCCATTCTCATCGCCGCACCGTTGCCAGCATCCCATTCGTTCAGCGGCACCTCCAGAGTCCCGTTGTTCATGTACATCCGAATTCCCTTGCGCACCGTAGAACCAATATCGATTGGTTTACCACGCATCCAGATGACAAAATTATCGGCAATCTGCTGCAGATCCCAGCCACCTTTTTGAATTACTGCCCGAGCCAAAGCAAGAGACATCTCAGTGTCGTCTGTAACTTGTCCCGGCTTAATTCCCAACCAGCCTCCACCAATCAACTTGCGGTGAACTTTATACTTCGCCTTTATTTCTGCAGGTGTCATAAACTCTGTTGTTGCGCCTAAAGCATCTCCCAAAGCCAGCCCGAGAAAGGCTGCTGTGGCGCGTTCTATAATTTCATCATCCACAGTTATCCACCGATCATAATCTTTACTTCAAATTCGCCACCGATAACCAGACACTCATCTTCCCCCTTAAACAGTGATTTCGGTAGCAAGCCACAAAGAAAAAATATTTTTGTCAGTGGCACTTCCGCTTTTAAAACCCGTGAACCAAATTCCCAGGCTTTTTCAAAATCGCTAGTAAATGAATTTAAATTATTAAGACGCATCAAGAAGTGGTTCTTTCCTAGCTTTTCGATGGTACTGTGCTCCTCCAGATCGTTGACGCCCCGAAATAATGTCAGGTACACTTTCCCAGCGAAGCACCTACGCAGTTCGTACTGGACATATTCATAGAGAAGATCGAGTTGGGAAAAAATAGCGCTGGTTCGTGACGAACCTTTCATCCGCTCAACCAAGTAATGATAGTATTCCTCGGTCTCGACATTCTTAATCACGCCATGATGAAAGGTTGGAATCAGTCCTAGCCGGGACTCAACCCAACCCTTCAGAACCGCACCCTCGATGGAATTACTATCGAACAGCCAACCACGCAAGAATCTGAGATAACTGTTCTTTAAACTTTTTTGACTGCTTTTTGAGGATTCGCGTTGCCACTGATGCAATTGGAACTGGACATCCATAAAATCATGAAAGCGGTAACCCCGCTCTTCTGGGCTATAAATGCTGTCCAGTTCTGAAAACAGTTGCTTGCCAATATGATCAATTCCCTGAATCTGCAATTGTTGGGGATTTTGATTGTAATGCTGTGACGCAATTGCCCATGGCGGCAAATTGCACAGATTTATGGGTGTCACATGAGACCTCAGGTCAACCCTCCATTAACAAAATTGCGTCCGCAACATCTCTAAGACTTTTCCGTTTATCCATTGCTAATTTTTGAATTTTACGGTGGGCTTCCGGTTCCGTCATTCCCTGCTTTATTAGCAGGCTTTTTGCTCGGTCGACCAGCTTTCGAGTCTCCAAGGTCTCCCTCAATGCAACAATCTCATCCCGAAGGTTTGACAGTTCAATAAACTGATGGATAGAAAGATCAATAGTTATTTTCAATTGATCTTCTTGAAAAGGTTTCATCAGATAATGGTGAACTCCGGCATCCTGTGCTCTGGAAACCGTTGCACTATCGCTATTTCCAGTCAGAAGAACAATGGCACCGCTAGGGTTTCGATTCATTCTGTCTGCGGCAGCAATTCCATCCATCACTGGCATGGAAACATCCATCACAGTCAATAGTGGTCTATGTGCTGTTGCCATCGCCAAGGCATGGGAGCCATCAGCAGCTTCGTACAGTTCATCAAAACCATAATCGGTTAAAACTTTTATGACCTGCCGACGGATCAAAGGTTCATCATCAACAACTAAAGCAGTTTTCACTAAAATTCCTTACTACAACCAGAAGACCACCTCCCCTTCTGAATTAAATTTCAAGGCAGTCTTCTGGTCATTTATAATGATTATACGTAAGTTCAGGTTAACTTTTTGGTACCGACGCCGTATATCCCGAGATGCCCGAAGAGCCGCCAATACTGACTCGTTGAAAATCTGGATAGGCTTCCATTCCAATCTCTGTTGAGTCACAACCAAGCATTTCTTCTTCTTCACTCACTCGGATACCAATGGTGTGCTTAATCACTAACCAAGCGATTGAACTAGTTACTATGACGAAGGCGGCAGTGGCTCCGACACCGATCAGCTGAGTTAAAAAGCTAGCTTCAGAATCAGTGAAAGGAACAGCAAGAGTGCCCCATATTCCGCACACCAGATGAACAGAGAGAGCTCCTACAACGTCATCAATCTTAAGTTTGTCGAAGAAAGGAACGGCGAGAACAACCAATACCCCTCCGACACCACCAATCAGAACTGCGGCTCCAAGCGAGGGTGTTGCCGGTCCGGCAGTAATAGAAACTAATCCAGCGAGAGCACCGTTAAGAGCCATGGTGACATCAACCTTTTTATACATAACCTGAACCATAATCATGGCGGTAATCATGCCACCGCAAGCGGCCATGTTGGTGTTGACCATGACGTTAGACATTTCGATGGCGGAAGCGGCATCCCCTAAAGCGAGAACAGAACCACCATTGAATCCATACCACCCCATCCAGAGAATGAAAGTGCCTAACGTAGCCATGGGAATATTGGAGCCTGGCAATGGATTGACCTGACCATTTTTACCGTATTTACCTTTGCGAGCACCGAGAATAATGGCACCAGTCAGCGCGGCCCAGCCACCAACAGAGTGAACGATTGTGGAGCCTGCATAGTCAGAAAAGCCAAGTTCAGCTAACCAGCCACCTCCCCAGCCCCAGGAGCCCTGAATGGGATAGATGAATCCGGTAAGGATAACGCAAAAAGCAAGGAACCCCCAGAGCTTGATGCGTTCAGCAACACAACCAGAAACAACAGAGCAGGCAGCGCCACAAAAAACCATTTGAAAGAACCAATCGGAAGCAGATGAGTAGCCTCCAGAGTAATCTCCGGCAGCGGCGGCAGCATCGTCTGCCCCCCAGAGACCGAAACTCCCCATGTAGCCACCGTCAACCCCGGCATACATAAGATTGTAACCAACAACGTAAAAAAGGATCCCTGCAATGCCAAAAAGGGAGATATTTTTAAGGCAGATGGTAGCTACGTTTTTTGAACGGACAAGCCCGGCTTCAAGCATGGCAAATCCGGCAGCCATCCACATAACCAATATTCCCATGACCAGAAAGGAAAAGGTGTTGAGAATGTAGGCTATCTCAGATACGGGAACATCTTCGGCTAAAGCTAGTGTGGGGAGGATCAGTAACCCGGCGAGAAGAATGGATATGATTTTTTTCATCTGTTTTCTCCTTGGATATTGCATGTCTGTCAATAATCGATATTTAAGTGGTTAGAGGTTAAGCTAAAGTGAGTCGTTACCAGATTCCCCGGTGCGAATACGGATTGAGTCTTCAATGTTGCTGACAAAGATTTTGCCATCGCCAATTCGCCCGGTGCTGGCTTCAAGCTGTACAGCTGAAACAACGGCTTCAACTTGATCGCCGGCAACAACGAGTTCAATTTTTATTTTGGGAATAAAGTCGATGCGATATTCGGCACCACGATAGAGCTCGGTATGCCCTTTCTGGCGACCAAAACCACGGACTTCACTGACGGTCATCCCGTCGATGCCCAAATTGCAAATAGCAGCTTTCACATCATCCAGCTTGAAGGGCTTGATGATACATTCTACCTTTTTCATCCGATCAATCTCCTATGCAGAGTTATTATAAAAAAAAGCGCACTGCTCCCTATATCGGGTTCAGAGCGCCATTGCTCATCAGCGAAATATAAAAATATAAAAAAAGTGAAACTCGAAGCTATCCCTAGCAGCTTCCGTACCAAAAAATTATTGGTTGTTCAATTGAGAGAAGAACTACTCTTTATTGCCTGATTTCTCAGATTATTCCCGCCTAAAACAATTCATATGAGACTGTTATTTAGACAAATCATCTTCAGTTGCCTAAAAAACACACAAAAAATTATCGTGAAATTATTTCAGGAGGAAGAACAATTTCAAAACAACAACCACGAGGAGAAACGTTATGGACTTTTAAGTACCCCTGATAGTCGGCGATAATTTTACGGCACAAATAAAGGCCAAGACCCGTTCCCTGATCGTCTTTCCTTGAGGTAAAAAATGGTTCGAAGATCTGCTGCTTTAAATCATCTGGAATTCCTTGGCCATTATCACAAAAACAGATACGAATGGTGTTAGCCTCATCTATCTCCGTTAAGATCTGAATCTCTCCCCCCGAATCCACTGCCTGAGCAGCATTTAAAATCAGGTTGATAAAAATTTGTTTAAATCTATTCTTATCAATATTGACAATAGGCAGGTGAGAAAACCGTTCGATAGATTTAATCTGCTTTTTATTTAATTCATAACGCATCAACATCAAAACTTCTCGTAAAGTCACATTGATATCGGTTGGCTTTCTGTTTTCCTCCTGAGAACCGGAAGAATAAGAGAGTAATTCTGCGGTCAACCCCTTCAAACGATCCACTTCATTATCAATTTGTTGCAAGAGTTCAAGTTGATCGGGAGTATAGTTGGTTTCTTCAAGCAAAAGTTGATTTGCAATACCGATAACTGCTAGTGGATTATTAATTTCATGGGCAATACCAGCACTCATACGTCCGACTTCTGCAAGCTTTTCCGATTGAATCGTTTGTGCTAATAGTTGTTCAAACTCTGTAATGTCTTCCACAACCACGACAACACCTTCGGTTTTACCGTTTTCTTTTAAAGGAGCCAGACGCCTTTTTTGTAGTCGGTTTTCTCCAGCATGACCACGGTGCAACAACCGCAGGTTTTCAGCTTTGCCAGTATCTAAAACTCGGGTCAGACGTTCGGCTATCCCCTCTTTTTCTAGAAATGGAAACAATTCCAGAAGTGATCTTCCCTGAGCTTTTTCAGCAGGGATACGGCTCATTTTTTCCATGCTGCCATTCCAAGACGTAATCTTCATCTGCCGGTCTATCGTATAGAGACCCAGACTAATACTGGAAAGAATCTGCTTATTGAGATAATTCAGATTATTCTTCTCAAACGAAACCTGACACAAATCCCGATAAAGGTTTGCATTGTCTATAGCAATCGCAGCCTGCCCAGCAAGGATAGAGAGAGAGTCACAGTCATTAACCGTAAACGCTTCTGCTTGTTGACTTTCAACATTTAGGACTCCGATAACCCGATCCCGGGCAATCAAGGGGACAGCTAACTCCGAACGAGCGGCAGCGATCCCAGGGATATAATCATCTGACTGATTAATATTGTTGATCAAATATGGTCTTCCAAATTTTGCTGCTTTGCCCATGATCCCCTGCCCCAAACAAAGAGAGTTCTCACAGACTTCTTGACTATAACCAAATGAAGCAGCTGTTTCTAACGTCACGTTATCATCAGCAAGAAGGCGGATGATCGCATTCTCAAAATGAAAAACTTCACGGGAAATCTCAAGGACACGCCGAAGCAAATGATCTAAATCAGTGATTGCGACAAGTTCTTTTCCAACGTCAATAAGAGCTCTAAACAGCTTCTGGTTTTGATCAGTCATAAGATAAAATACACTCCTGAAATGAAATCTATTAATACTCTATATGTAAAGATATTCGAAGTTAGTGAAGCACAAAAGGTGCCAAATGTATCCATTGTGTAACAGTGATAATAAAATTTACAATTCCAGACGATAATAGAATCAGGCTTTAAAATAGTTTTGCTCGCATATCAAGAATGGGTTCAACAAGAAATTCTCTGCCAGAAAGGGTAAAAAATGGATATCTCATCAATAAGCAGCAGTCAATTGGCAACCGAGCAATCGGTTTCAGGAATTAAACCACAAACACCAACAACAGGTGGTGGCTCAGAAACCGTTACAGCCTTTGGGGATACGGTAGAAATATCAGAAGAAGGTCTGGCCTACTCTGTTCAAGCCACGGCTGAATCGGATAGCACTGAAATGGAAATGGCAACAGAAGATGCTGATGCTACCTCTGCAGCAGCGACAGGGACAGGGACAGGGACAAGCAACAGTGATAATGAGGATGATATCGAAGAACTTGAAGCTCAAATTAGCGCACTTCGAAAAGAAATAGCGACCTTGGCGACAAAAGCCAGAAACGACGAAACTGCAAAGGCCGAGCAATCTGCCAAACAAGCAGAGATGTCGGGCTTACAAGCCGAATTGATGCAGTTGCTCAGCCAGTAATGATTTTTCAGGCAACAAATAAGCTGATTTGATTACCATTTTATTGAGAGGGTGATACTAACCATAGCCCTCTCAATAAAAAATATTCCCTCCAGCTGTTTTTTATCAGCTTTTCCTTTTCACATGCACTTGTTACACTTCAAATAAATCCTCAACAAGACTGCTTCAATGGAGTACAAATTTCGCCCACAACAACAGAGAATGAGATGATAAAAGAAAATCTAAAAGAAGTCGTAAGCCGTGATGCACATTGTTTTGGCTGCAGCCAGAAAAATCCCCACGGCTTAAAAATGCGGTTTTATACCGATGATACAACTCTTTATTCTTGGCTGAGTGTACCAAGCCACCTGTGTGGCTGGGATGGTATCGTTCATGGCGGGGTTCTTTCTACCATACTGGATGAGATCATGGGGTGGAGCGCTATTTACAACCTTCGCCGTATCGTTATGACAAAAACCATGACTGTTGATTTTTTCAAACCAGTTTACATCGATGATGAATTAAGAGTTGAAGGGCGTGTTCTCGAAAAAACAGGGGAACGAGAAGCAATACTTGAAGCAAAAATTTACAAGGGAGATAATGTCCTTTGTGCGCAAACTCGTGGTACCTTCGCTATTTTCACTGCGAAAACGATTAAAAGGATGAAAATCATGCCACCAGAAGGGTTCAAAGGATTTGCTGAATATTTGGATCAATAATTCAAGAGTCCCCCAGACAAACAACCAAACACAGGATTATAATATACATGAGCGATCTACCCAACTGCCCGGAATGTAGTTCAGAATACACCTATGAAGATAGAAATATGTATGTTTGCCCCGAATGTGCCCATGAATGGCTGATAGTTTCGGCTGATGAGGGTTCCGATGATGAATATCCCATAAAAGATGCCAACGGCAACCCACTGCAAGATGGTGACAGTATCACCGTGATCAAAGACCTCAAAGTCAAAGGATCATCATTGGTGGTGAAAGTCGGCACAAAAATTAAAAATATCCGCTTAGTCGATGGGGATCACGATATTGATTGTAAAATCGATGGAATTGGTGCCATGAAGTTGAAATCAGAATTCGTAAAAAAACTCGGCTAGCTCGATGCAGGTCAGACAGATAAGCAGGTCGAACTCTAGTTGATGGCCGTTCGGCTCCATATGTTCACAAGGCGGATAAAAACCGCCTTGTTGTTATCCTTTTCTTTCCGGTGAGCTCGTTCATACACCACGCTCATACGCAAAAAATCCACCGATACAGTTTTGAAAACACTGTCAACACGGATCTCGTTCTTTGATATTGTGGAAATAGGGGTTCAAAGAAATTACTTTCTCTGCCCATCCAACACCCGCCTCACGGCCTGAGATAGCCCTGGCAGGTCCAACGGCTTCATCAAAAAAGCATTGATACCAAGTTCAGCTGCTTGCATATCGTCTATCTTACTACTAAATCCAGTACAGAGAATCGTGGGGATGTCTGGTCTTATTTTTTTTAGTTCCAGAATCAGATCTTTACCAGTTAATTCAGGCATGGTTTGATCAGTGATTACCAGATCAAAACTGTCCGCATTAGCGGTAAACAATTTAAGGGCTTCTGTACTTTCTGTCATAACGCTAACCTGATAACCTATTTCCGTCAGTACCTCTTCACCAAGACTAGCAAGCATTTCATCATCATCGACTAAGAGAATCTTCTCTGTACCACGAAGAATTTCAGTATTTATTGGTGTAGGTTCTGTGATTTGTGCATCAACAATAGGAAGATAGAGATCAAACACAGTTCCTTGGTTTGGGACACTGTTTACCTTAATCAATCCACCATGTTGAGCGACGATCCCCTGGACTGTCGCAAGTCCCATACCTGCCCCCTCGTATTCTTCTTTGGTAGTAAAGAAGGGGTCGAAGATTTTATCCAGCACCTCTGTTGATATCCCAGAGCCAGTATCTTGAACACTTAGTTTGGCATAACGTCCTGGAGGTCGTTCATACTGAGCGGGAATCTCCTTCTGGGTGAGCTCTACAGATCCAAGCAGGATCTTAAGTACACCTTTTTCATCCATTGCATGAACAGCGTTATTGCATAGATTGACCAACACTTCCTGAATTTGTGAAGCATCGGCGTCGATAACAACTGAACCACACTCAGGATCGATGATTTGCTCTATGCTGGCACTGGAGGGCAGAGTTGATTGCAGCAATGCAACAGTCTCAGACACAATTACTGGTAATTGTATCAAAGCTTTGTTCTGTATTCCTTTACGACTATAGATGATAATTTTCTGAACCAGATCACGTGAGCGTCGTATGGCTATTTTGGCATTTTCCAACAACGGGATGACTTCACTGTTTGGTGCCTGTTTCAACTGTGAGAGTTCAACATTACCGAGAATGATAGAGAGGTTATTGTTGAAGTTATGGGCGATTCCTCCGGCCATGTGTCCCACTGCTTCCATTTTATGCTTCTGACGCAGTTGTTCGCCGAGGTTTTCTCGTTCAGTCTCTTCCTCTATGCGCTCAGTAATATCATGAAACAGGGTGATTGACCCATTAATTTGATCGTCATTGAGGAAAGGTGTACAGGTCAGCTCTATTGGAAAAACATGACCTTCTCTAGATTTAAAAAAACCCCTTTTTTGCTTATAAGTTTTGTTGTTCATAATTGTGTTCAGAATGACACAACCCTGTTCCTGATGTTCCGAGTCATCAATATGGAATAGGTCATGGGCATTTTTATTTAATATATCTTTTTTACTATAACCTAACAATTTAGTCGTTTCTGCGTTCACATAGGTGATTTTCCCTACATTGTCAGTGGCGTATAGCCCCTCACCCATTTTAGCGGATATTGTTTTCAAAAAAGCATAGGTATTTCTTTGCTTAGCCTTGACACGTTTCAGCCCTGCCCAAAAAAATGTCAGCAGCGCTAAAGCAAACAATACAAAAACAAAATTCCGGATAGCAGAATTAGATAATGATTGCAGGTAGGGTTCGGGATGGATACTGAGTATGTAAGCTGCGTGATTCCCGACAACGTTTGTTATTGAATGAAACAGCACAGCGTAAAATTGATTGTCCCAGTTGGTAACCAGGGAGAAGTCTTCTCTGGAATCAAGTCCATCCTTTAGCTGAGGATGGTTGCGTAAATGTAATAGCAAAGAGGTTGAATTAGCGGAGACCTTTGCTGTCCCACCAAAGTTTTCATACTCACTAGACTGGATATTTTCGGATAGATAATCGGCGTGCAGAGCCGATTCAACATATAATTGTTCCCGCCTGGGAACTAATTTTTGCCATAAATCCTCTTTGAGCATGATGAACATGTAATCAACGTCACCTTCGACATTATGTCTGAACAGTTCGCTACGTATCTGCTGAAAAGAATTACTGACTTCGACGGAACCGATATGAATATTCTGATAGTTTAACGGGTAGACATGACGAAACCCGTGGACCATTTTCCCACTTTCGTAGCCATGAACTTCACGATTCTGCTCGTTAGCTATAACTACTGAAGGGCGAAAGGGTGTCAAATTATCACCGGATCTATCTGGCATGTGAACGCGCAGCATTGAGCGACCATCTGGATAATGGAAATGTAGCTGCCTAATAGAATGTTGACTGACTCGTTGATACATGGGGTAAAGCTTTCGGTACAATAAACCCCGTTGATAGTTTTGCAGGTCTCCCTCTTCTGTGACAATGGCATGGACGCATTTCAGGATTTCATCTTGAAGCAAACTCTCCTCTGCTATCGTTTGTGACACCAGACGAAAAGTATGAATAATGCTGTCACGGGCACTGTGGAATGCGATCTCACGCATATCCAGATGTGCGGACCGTAGTTGCAGGTGCCGATTCCAGATCCCCCCCCCAGAAAATAGAGCAGCGACAAGGAATAATATAGTTGCTCTTATCCAGATTTTCATGGGTTAGCCTCTGGAATTTTTATCTTTTGCAATTTTTCTTTTATCAATTGGTAATCTGTCTCATGAGCGGAAACCGCACCATAACGGATTCCAGCCCCCCATGGCTTGGTGACTTCGGCATCAGCAGGACTGTTGAGTGGATCAAGGGACAACAAAGACTTTCGTATTCTGTCAATAGTATCCGCCGACAAAGTACGAGGATTGGCAACTAATAGAAATCCAGGCAACAGAACACTTTGCTCGACAAATTGTAAACCCAGATTTTTGTAACGCTTGCCAATGGAGGTTTTAATTCCAGCAACAGATGCTTTCCCTCTGATGACATCCAGAGCACATTCCGAATGCTCTCCACTGTAGTAGTATGGCGTGTTATTTAAGCTTAGTCCTCTTCGGTTAAGTAGACCTTCAGTCATCAAATAACCACAGGTGGAAAAAGGCTGAGTCAGAGCCACGGGCAATTTCGATAAAGAGAGTCGCGCTGAACGATCGCGGTCAAAAGTGACCAGGGAACAAGTATAGGTTGATTCGCCACTGGCGTTAACAAAACGAACAACAGGCACGAAATCTGGGTCGTTTTCTATAAGCATCACATAAGGCAACGGTCCCAAGTATGCTAAATCGATATCGTCTTGAATAAACTTGCTGAGGAGATCTTGGTAGTTTCGATGGTAAGTGAGCTCTACCTGCTGCCCCATGTTCTTGCTGAGATATTCAACAAAGGGGGAAAATTGTTTTGTAATTGTTGATTTGGAGAACATCGGCAGTGGGGCAAAGCGAATAGTTTTTGCTGAGATATCAGCGGAGGAAACAACAATGATGAGCCATGTAGTCAGAGCAATTTTTATCAAGTATTGAGGTATTGCCATAGTTTTTCACCATGGAAGAAGATATGTCACCCCCCTATTGTAAAAACTCAAACTCGCTTATGATTATTACCTATTTTTGGTTGTCTTGTCCATCTATTTACGTGCATTTCCTCTCATACTTTTCACACTGAACAACAGGTCAGAATTTATGGCAGGCACATTAGATCTAAAAAAGTGATGGTCTGAAAACTCCCAATGTCATTGTAGCCACGCTCAATGATCGACTAGGTGCAGGTACTGTTAAAACTTAGGGACTGGGATAGATCCTCATCTCAATTGGTAGCTGCAGCATCTACGTAAACAAATATCCTGTCAGATGTCATTCGCTTCTGCTCACAGAAGTTCTGCATGACTACCAGAGAGAAACATTCAGCCACTTTAACTTAAGCATACAGATCTTTCCAGCAAAGGGAGGACTGTGACAATAACTCTTCTTCTCGATCAGGGTGACTAAGCAGATAACGAACCAATCCGCATAATTGGAAACTTCGCCCATCCAAGCCTGCCTGAGCCAACCCATCAGCAACACCTGAAAATAGTGTTTTGTACAATTGCAATTGAAACTGATGCATCATAACCGGCTGTAGCTCCCCAAATGTTTGCCCCACCACTGCAGCTTTACATTGTTCAACGTCAGTCGAACTGATACTGCGACAGAATAATGGTCGTACCGGATAGATAAGACAATAGCCCTGTTCATCTAAAAATGCGCATTTGCGCCGCAACATCATCCGCTCATCATCATCCAGCCCACGCACATCACGCCAGAGGCTATCTAGTCGTGAAGTAACTTGTGCCAAGTCAGCAGAGCTTAACTGGTGCAAAAAGCGGGCAATAGAAATTCCTTCAAGCAAAGTAATAGAAACATTCACCACACAACAGGATTGGCATCCCGGCTCACAAGCAAGTAGACTACGATCGCCTTCTTTTTGCTGTTCAATCAGAGTTTCAGCTTCAGAGCAAATGAGGTCTAATTCTTTTAGGAATTGTGCAACGTTAGTTTTGTTCGTTGCAGGCAGAGCAAACCGTTTTTTCGTTTTCTGCAAAAGGTGCTTAAAATCAAACTTTTCCATAATTTAACTTCCAATATTTAATAGTATAGCCATCATACTTGTCGATTTTATAGTGCTCTGCTATCGTACCACCAACACCTTTTCAACAACATCTTTTTCAAGGATCAGCAATGCTACCGTTGATGGATAACCTATGGATACTCTTGACAGCAGCACTGGTCATCGGCCTCTTCTGTGGTTGGCTGATCGCTCGGTTACAAGCAACTCAGCTGCAACAACAAACGTCAAAAAATGAACAGTTGGAACGTGAGAAGCTATTACAACAAGTCGCCCGCTTCGAAGCTCAACTGGTGGCAGAGAAACACGCCAGCGAAGAGAAATTACATTTCATAGAAGAGAACCGCCTACAGCTAGAAAAGAATTTTCAAGCTCTCTCTGCACAAGCCTTAACAGCCAACAACCAAAGCTTTTTGGATCTGGCTAAGTCAACTCTGGGATCTTTTCAACAACAAGCCAAAGGAGATTTGGAGGCTCGCCATCAAGCGATTGGACAACTTGTTCAACCACTAACAGAATCACTCCATAAAGTTGATAGTAAAATCGAGCAACTTGAGCAATCCCGTAGCGGTGCTTATGCACGCCTTGACGAACAATTGAAGTCATTACTGAACAGTCAAATTAAACTCGAATCAGAAACAGGTAATCTGGTTCGTGCTTTGCGAACTCCAGCCGTTCGTGGTCGCTGGGGAGAAATTCAACTGCGTAAAGTTGTAGAAATGGCCGGGATGGTTAATTATTGCGATTTTGTTGAACAAGAAACAGCCGATAGCGGTCGACTCCGTCCTGACATGATTATCAAACTCCCCAACGGTCGTAACATCATCGTCGACTCAAAAGCTCCCCTGCAAGCCTATCTAGAATCTCTGGAAGCAGCAGATGACAAGCAACGAGCTATCTGCCTGGCTCATCACGCGCGGCAGATTCGTGACCATCTGCAAAAGTTATCAGCAAAAAACTATTGGGAACAATTTCAGCCGACACCAGAGTTTGTTGTTCTCTTCCTCCCGGGGGAAACCTTCTTCTCTGCCGCACTGGCTCAAGATCCCGCCTTGATTGAGGCAGGCGTAGATCAAAAAGTGTTACTGGCAACTCCAACCACCCTGATCGCACTGCTCCGCTCAGTAGCCTATGGCTGGCGGCAGGAACAATTAACCGAAAATGCTGAAGCAATCAGTCAACTGGGTCGGGAAATGTATGATCGCCTTGCCACTCTCAATCAACATTTCACTCTAATGGGTAAAAACCTGGAACGCACTGTCGACAGTTACAACAAGGGGATGGCCTCACTTGACAGCCGGGTTCTCATTTCAGCACGTAAATTCAAAGAATTAGGTGCTGGGAGCAGTAAGGAAATCGAAGCGGTAGAACAAATAGACAAGTTGCCACGCTCACTACAACACCCTGAATCTTGAAAGAGAATAGCTCAAATTCCTTTCCTTACTTCAAACTAAAATATACTTCTATGTTATAATGAGCGGATTGAAAAAATCCAAACACAACATTCTGGAGGAAAAAATGAAAATCAGTACCTTAATCATCCTGACCTGCAGTGCTCTGCTCCTCAGCAGCTGCGGTTACAATAAAATTCAGAAAAATGAGGAAGCCGTTTTTTCTGCCTGGGGTGACGTTGAAGCAACCTATCAACGCCGTGCAGACCTCATCCCAAATCTCGTTTCAACGGTAAAAGCCTATGCAGCTCATGAAAAAGAGACCTTCACTGAAGTAACCAATGCTCGCGCCAAGGTCGGGCAGATGAACATTTCCGCTGACAAACTCGGGGATGCCGCTGTTATGCAACAGTTCCAGCAAGCACAGGGAAAACTCTCCGGGGCACTCTCCCGATTATTGGTGGTTGCTGAACGCTACCCCGACCTGAAAGCCAGTGAAAATTTCCGCGATCTACAACATCAATTGGAAGGGACAGAAAACCGGATTAATGTTGCCCGGCAGCGCTATAATGCAGCAGTTAAAACATTCAACACCTCAATCCGAACATTCCCTAACAATTTGACCAATAACTTCCTTCTCAAGTTAGAACGCAAAGAAGCATTTAAAGCTGATGCTGGTGCCGCAACAGCTCCGAAAGTGACTTTCTAATGCGTAACCTGCTCTGCTCATTTTTTATTTTACTGTTTATCGGTTCTTCTGCTCTAGCACTGAATATCCCAAAGCCGACAGGCTATGCGAATGACACGGCCGGGATAATTTCGCAAACGGTTGAACTGAAACTAGAACAGTTTCTGCGTGATTTCGAAAAAAGTGATTCGACCCAAATTACAATATTGACGATTCCAACCCTGGACGGTGAAGCGCTAGAAGAATATTCGCAGAAAGTCTTCGAGAACTGGAAAATAGGCCAGAGTGGCAAAGATAACGGCGCACTCCTGCTGGTCGCCAAGGCTGAGAAAAAAATCCGCATTGAGGTCGGTTTCGGTCTGGAAGGACGCTTGACCGACCTGCTGGCTGGTCGCATTATTGACAATGAAATTTCCCCCAAATTCAAACAAGGTGATTTCGATGGCGGGATCGTTGCCGGTGTTGTCGGCATAGCCGAAGCGGTACGGGGTGAATACACCGGAACCGGAAGAACCAATAGCCGCAAGAAAAAAAGTAGCCCGTTTGGTTTTATCATCCCCTTGTTGTTTTTCGGAGGTCCCTTCCTTGCTCGCCTGAGAGGACGAGGGAGAAGCGGTTATCGTCGTGGAGGATTCTACGTCGGTGGCCCCTTTATGGGGGGTGGCGGCTTCGGCGGTGGAGGAGGAGGATTCTCCGGCGGCGGCGGTGGAGGCGGAGGTGGCGGTGCTTCCGGCGGCTGGTAAAAACAGCTAACATTTCATCACCGTAGTCATAACAAACCCCACACTCCACCTTTATAAAAGTGGGAAGTTCGTGTCCTCTCCTTTCTACAAGGAGAGTTCTAGGGAATTTTCATAAAAAAGGGCAATTATGAAATCAGCAACTGAGTTCTTCACCAAGGAAGAACGTGAAAAAATAGAGGCCGCAGTAAAGGCTGCCGAAAGCAAAACCAGCGGCGAAATTGTTCCGATGGTAGTTGAGCAGTCTTACGAATACCCTCGTGCTGAATTGATCGGTGGCGGCACCTTGGCGCTGGCGACAGGACTACTGGTCAGTTGGGCGGTTGGTGGGGAATCGATCTGGTGGTTTTTGCCGGTCTTTTTGGTTGGATTCTTTGTTTTCCAACAAGTGATTCGCAAGCAGCCCAACCTGAAACGCAAACTGATTAACCCGGATGAATTGACCGAAGAAGTCAAAGAAAAAGCGATGGTCAGCTTTGTCGAACAGGGATTACATGAAACCCGTGATAAAACTGGTATTCTGATTTTAATTTCACTCTTCGAACGCCGAGTTCAAGTTTTGGCTGACAGCGGCATCAATAAAAAAGTTCCAGAACATACCTGGGAAGAAATTGTTGATACCATCACGAAAGGACTAAAAACCGGAAATGCCTGTACTGCAACCTGTCAGGCAATTGCGCAGTGTGGAGAGCTACTACAAGAACATTTTCCACGCAAACACGATGACACTGATGAGCTCCCCAACTTAATCATTGAAAAAGATTAGCCTTTTATTGATTATTCCAGCTCAAAGTCACTAATTAATGCAACTTGACCATTTTTGAATAGACTTGCATCCCTATTTAGAACCATTGTGAACTTTACCAACGACAGCATTAGAAAATCCAAACTGCTTCAAAAAATATCATGTCCTTCCGGATGTTGTGCCTTAAATAGATGAGGCCATGTTTTCATTGCAATACCCTCTCGGAAACTTCAGAGAAATGACCCCGGCAAGACAAACAAACACCGCAGAAACCCAGAGACACCCAGCTAATCCAGACATTTGGAAAACAATCCCAGAGAGAAGGGTCCCAACCAATCGCCCAGCGGCATTTGCCATATAATAGAAACCGACATTTAACGCTGCCTCATCAGTTTCGGTATACGCAAGAATCAGGTAAGAGTGAACCGAAGAATTAACGGCAAAAATAACTCCGAAAAGGACAAGACCGACAACCACCGTCAGCCATGGTGACAATTCAAAAGTGACACCGATGGCGATCAAAACAGTCAGTCCGGCCAGAGAGAAAGCTCCGGCACTCGCCGTTCCGCCACGCGGCGTGGTGTGCCCCATAAATAATGTTAATAATTTTGGAGCAAAGGCCTGAACGCCACCATAGCCAATAACCCAGAAGGCGAGAAAACCACCGATCTGAGTGTGATTCCAACCAAGATTGGCCGACAGAAAAACCGGTAGACCGACAACAAACCAGATATCGCGTGAACCGAACAGGAACAATCGAGCGGCAGACAGCAGGTTGATATGACGACTCTTCGACAGAATGGCGCTGAACTTGGTCTTCTTTTTTGCCATGCCGATTGCTTTGGGCAATGAGAGTGCTGTGGCCAACAGAACCAAAGCCAGCCCCGCCGCCATAAACCACAGACCATTACGAAAACCAACTGTGGTGAGCAACAACCCACCGAGAAAGAATCCTCCACCTTTAAGAGCATTCTTTGATCCTGTAAGGACGGCAACCCACTTGAACAGGGTGCTGTCAGCTTCTTCAGGAACCAGCATCTTGATGGCACTCTTGCTGCTCATCTTGGTCAAATCTTTGGCGATACCGGATAACGCCTGTAGTCCCATGACATAGCAAACGGATAACATCGCAGGCCACTCAGGATTCAAAAGACCCAAGAAAAAGAGAGAAAACACCTGCAAGGTTAATCCAGCGAACAGTGTCACCTTCAGCCCCATATGGGAACCGACCCACCCACCGATCAGATTTGTAATGACACCAAAAAACTCGTAGAGCAGAAACAAAAAAGAGATCTGCACTGCACTGTAGCCAAGGTCATGAAAGTGAAGCAAAACCAGCATACGCAGTGCACCGTCGGTGAGGGTAAAACCCCAGTAGGCGGCAGTGACAAGAGTGTAGTTTTTGATGTTGGTCATGGGTTTGATGAGCCTTTTACTTTTATATCTCTACCTAAAGTCTTAAGGTCGCGGGGTTGCGACCCCGCACGCCGCCTTACTTGTTTCTGTGGTTTTCGCCCATGTGAGAAGCTTGCTTCGAATTTGGGCGTTACCACCAAAACAACAGCCCTCCCGTACCGTCCTCCCCCCGTGCTGAGGCAGTCCAAACTAGCAGCGGCGACAAAAGAACCCATTTAGAACTCGATCCACCAATAATTCAACGTAAACTCCACCCCACGCGACCCGCCGGTTTTAAATGTAAAAAGACTGTGGACGAACACGTAGGCTACCCTCTACAGTCGCTCAAAAGGAAATAGCCACCTTTTTACACAACTCCATCATCCGCTGGACATACCCCATCTCATTGTCATACCAGATAAAAACCTTCAACTGCCGACCATCAACAACCATCGTACTTGGCGCATCTACAATGGCCGAACGGGGATCACCCTTATAATCAACTGAAACCAATGGCCGCTCTTCGATTCCAAGAATCCCTCTCAAATAACTATCTGCAGCCTCATGAAACAGCTGATTAACTTCCTCAGCGGTCACATCCCGTTTCATTTCGAAAACAGCATCGGTAATCGATCCGGTCAGTAGTGGTACACGTATGGCGTGGCCATTCAGTTTCCCCGCAAGCTCAGGATAAATCAGAGTGATCGCAGTTGCGCTGCCGGTTGTTGTCGGGATCAACGACATACTCGCAGCTCGTGCCCGACGTAGATCCTTATGAGGAGCATCAATAACCACCTGAGTATTGGTCGCATCATGGATTGTCGTAATAACACCATGTTCAATACCGATTTTTTCATGCAGAACCTTAACCACTGGAGCCAAACAATTCGTGGTGCAGCTGGCAGCGGTCAATAAGTTATGTTCGTCCGGGTTATAGAGGTGGTCATTAACTCCCATGACAATGTTCAGAGCCCCCACTTTGACTGGCGCAGCAACGATCACCTTTTTAACGCCTCGATCGTAGTAAGGCTGCATAAGTTCAATTGTACGAAATTTTCCTGATGCCTCAATGACGATATCAACACCTAATTCATCCCAAGGGACGTCACCCGGAGCCTGATATTCACTAAAACTGACCTTTTTACCATCGATTATCAGTGATGCCCCATCATGTTCAATCTGTTGATCCCAACGTCCATGAACAGAATCAAACTCAAGCAGATGGGCAGCACATTCGACCCCCCCTTTGACTTCGTTAACGTGAACTATTTCGAATTCTTGCCAGTTCCAAGATGCTCTGAGAGCCAGACGACCCATGCGACCGAAACCGTTAATTCCTATTTTAATACTCACTTGGTTATTCTCCTTTTGAACCTATCAAACTTACAAATTTCAGCCAAACTGGCAAGCTTAGAGGCAGTCAGAAGCAACACCATCCATATAATGAATGTTAGAATCAATCTTTTCAATGTGGTCATTTCGTACGTAATGCTTCATAAAAGTCACGGTTTCGAGAACCGCCTCTATATCGGTGGAGAAGCAATGTGTAGATCTTTGTCGCCCTTAGCTCCAGCTCCAATTGCTCAAAAGCAAGCAAACCGTCAGTTGACTCAGCTCCATAATGGCGCTTGAGAGTGGCATATATGCGTGAAAAATTCTGTATCAGAGGAAGAGTTCTGTGCTTACGGCGAGAGGCCAGAAACTTCTGCCCTTGAGGACTGGTCGCTAATAAATGTAAGTAACGTGGCTGTGTCGACAGAAGTTCCTTGGTCACATTTTTCTCCATTTCAAGTAAAACAGAGACCAGCATGCGCTGGATGCGAGTGCGGGTTAGTTGCCGAGACTTGAGGCCACTTACGAGTTCAGCAAAAGAAAATGATTTTTCTGCAACATCTAACAGGCGATTTTCAATACCATTATCAACCATCCAACAACGCGTTAAGCTGTCACGCCACCGAAAAGTTTGTGCAAGAAGCTGCCGAAAATATTGATCAGGTGAAAAAAATTCTCCTCCTGAGATAGCCTCATTAAGAACCGCCAACAAGGAAGAGGGGAGAAGCCCTTCGACAGGTTCTGAAGCCGCAAGTTTTTTTCGAATCCCCGTTGCACTGGCAATGCAATTTGAACCAACATTCACATCATGATAGCCAGCCCCAATTCTGAGGATGGTAAATGGTTCAATAGTACTTCCAATTTCACGTAACGCCTTGAGGTACTCAATCCCAAGAATATTATTTGGTTCTGCTAAAACCTCAGATCGATTCTCTCCGGGCAATAATCGGTTCAAGGTCTGTGCTCTGGCCTGAGGATAGGTCACCCCTTGGCGGAGCAGGTCTGCTGCTGCTTTTGCCACTACCAAATCGTGATCATGTAAAAAATTGGCACAATCACGCAAGATTTTAATCTCACCAGACTCACTGCCAAAACAGAGACTGTCAACACCAAGTGCATCCAAAGCCTGCACTGCTCCCCGAGCAAAATCGGGGGCACTACTGGCAGCCCAGGGAAGCGGCAGTTCAACAACCAGGTCGACCCCAGCGGCCAACGCCATCTCTGCCCGAGCCCACTTATCCACTAGAGCAGGCTCGCCACGTTGCAAAAAGTGTCCACTCATCACCGCAACGGATACCTCTGCGTCAGTGACACGTAAACTTTCCTGCAAGTGATGCAGATGCCCGTTATGGAAAGGGTTATATTCTGTAATCAGTCCAACAGCTTGCATAAACATCCTTCATAATAAAACGGGAATCTGCTCCCCTACCCGGTTCTCCTCCGGCGTCACAATGGTTTTATAAGCCAGCGCTTCAACTCCTGCGGCCACAACTTTACGCAACAATCGACCGTATTCGGGATCGATATCATCGGCGGGAACAAATTCTGTTGCTTCATTACGCTGAACAAGAAAAAAGATCACCGCCCGATACCCCTGCTGTTTAGCTGAAAGCAATTCACGAAGATGTTTCTGACCACGGGTTGTCACGGCATCCGGAAAACAAGCTGTGGTTTCGCGACAACAGAGCGTGACATTTTTAACCTCAACCAGCACTTTGCTATTCGTTTTTTCCAGGTAAAAATCGATTCGACTATCACCGAATTTATATTCCGGTTTTACCTTATACCCGGCTAAACTTTCAATCCAGCCATTGCATAAAGCTTCCTCAACAACACGATTGGTTCTCTGGGTATGAGTATCCACCCAGTAAACACCAACTTTAATGAGTTCCAACGTATATTTCAACTTACGCTTAGGGTTATCAGATTGAGAAATCAGAACCCTATGCCCAGCAATTGCACATTGTTTCATGCTTCCAGTATTCGGAGTATGGGCAACAACAACGCGACCGCCCAGCAACTCAATATCAACAAAAAAACGCTTATAGCGGCGCAACAATATTCCTTCAAGTAAGGGGGCAGGTAGCTTCATTGTCTATCTCCTAAGATTTTAATATTGCTCTTATCTTAGACCTTGAGAACCAGCTTCACAAGCAACAATCCTTGCGATCAGAAGAGGATAATCGTATAGTTATTTTTAAATTGATTGAATAAATCACAAATGAAATTCAATAAGCACGGAGGCAAATCAATGTCCGACAATCTGATCCCGCGCACCGCGTCTGCCTATACATATCCACTCTTGATTAAAAACCTGTTACAAGCTCCAGCAGTTAATGATCCCCAACAGGAAATCATCTACCGTGACCAGGCTCGCTTTACCTACGCTGAATTCAGACAAAGGGTCTGTAAGTTAGCCAATGCACTGACTGCTATTGGTGTAAAACCGGGTGACACCGTGGCGATGATGGATTGGGATAGTCACCGCTATCTGGAATGTTTCTACGCTGTACCAATGCTCGGTGCAGTTCTGCATACGGTGAATATTCGACTCTCTCCTGAACAGGTTCTCTACACCATAGATCATGCTGAAGATGATTACATTCTTGTCAATGAAGAATTTCTCCCTCTACTGGAGCAGATCAAGGGGCGCATCGATACAGTCAAAGAATATATTCTACTCCAGGACGGTCAGCAACAACCGGAAACATCTTTAAGCTTTGCCGGAGAATACGAAAGCCTGCTAGCTGACAGTGGTGATCATTTTGACTTTCAAGATTTTGATGAAAATACCCGTGCAACCACTTTCTATACAACAGGAACCACAGGCATGCCGAAAGGAGTCTATTTCAGCCATCGGCAACTGGTTCTTCATACGATCTCAGGAATGGCTGCATTGGGAACCGTCGTCAATCAAGGGCGTTTTCATCAGCAGGATGTCTACATGCCGATGACCCCGATGTTTCATGTTCACGCCTGGGGTGTTCCCTATATTGCCACATCACTTGGGATTAAACAGGTTTATCCCGGCAAGTACATGCCAGACACGCTGCTTAAACTGATCGACAAAGAGAAGGTCACCTTCTCCCACTGTGTACCAACGATTCTCCACCTGCTGATGAGTCATCCTCTTTTCAATGAAGTCGATCTGTCGAACTGGAAAGTTTTGATTGGTGGAGCCGCCCTGCCAAAAGCAATGTGCAAAGCAGCCATGCAAAGGGGAATTGATATTTACTCAGGCTACGGGCTATCGGAGACCTGTCCGGTTTTAACTCTGGCTCATGTGACCGAATCGGACTTAACTGATGAAGAAGAACTCGACTTTCGCTGCAAAACGGGTCGACCGATCCCACTGGTTGAGCTCAGGATTGTTGATGAACAAATGGAAGATGTTTCCGCAGACGGTGAGAGTGTGGGAGAAATTGTTGTCCGCGCCCCCTGGCTGACTCAAGGTTACCTGAAAGATCAACGCAATTCAGAAACTCTCTGGCGCGGTGGTTATCTGCATACTGGTGATGTTGCCAATATAGACAAAAATAACTACGTTAAAATTACCGATCGGATCAAAGATGTTATCAAGATTGGTGGTGAATGGATTTCGTCACTGGAAGTAGAAGATTTGCTTGCCACCTATCCCGGAATTGGAGAAGTCGCTGTTATCGGTCTTCCTGATAACAAGTGGGGTGAAAAGCCACTGGCACTCATTGTAAAAAAACCGGAGAGTGAAGTTAACGAAAAAGAATTGATTCAACATATTCGCGGATTTGTTGATAAAGGGATCATTTCTAAACAAATCATTCTGCTAAAAGTTAAATTTGTCGAGGCTATCGACAAAACCAGTGTTGGTAAAATCAACAAAAGGCTTCTACGAGAGAAATATCAGTAAGTCCCAGAAAAAAGCATCCTTGTCATTGCAAGAGCTTGATTCATAGCGCCTCTGCAGAACCAGATTTCAATTATATAAATGAGGCAAAGGTATAGGTATTTTTACCTTCCCCTTTAGATGAATACATTGCCATATCGGCACTTTTTACAAGTTGATCTGCTGTTTTGCCATGCTCAGGAAAGATTGCGATACCGACACTTGCGCCGATAACGGCTTCTTGCTGTTTCAGGAAAAACGGAGCCTTAAGAGCCGCCAAAACCTGTTTCGCTAAAACTTCCGCTCCCCTGCCATCTACCACTTCAGTCAGTAAAATGGCATATTCATCCCCCCCCAATCGCGCGACAGTATCTGAAGTACGACAACAGCCCACCATTCTTTCGCCAACAACTGTCAGAAGCTCGTCACCAGCAGTATGTCCCAGAGTATCATTGATTGATTTAAACCCATCCAGATCAACATACAAGAGGGCACATTTTCTGTCATAGCGCTTGGCCAACAGAAGTGACTGATCTAATCGATCAAAAAATAAAGTCCGATTAGGCAATCCGGTCAATGCATCAAAATGAGCCATATTGACAAGTTGTGTCTGGTAAAGTCCACGTCGAGTAAAAGTTTCGGCTAAAAACCACGCACCGATAGCTCCCAATAGAAACAGCAGCCCCCCCAGTTCAAAAAGATAAATTTTGAGCTTATCCAATGGACTAGATAGTGCATTTTTTGAAACAAAAGAAATGATTTTCCAGAAATACTCATCTGCTGCAATATTTTGATCACTAGAGCCAAAGGCATCACCAGATCCTTCGCTTGAAATGCATTGAGAATCAAGAGGGGAAACTGTCGTAAAAGCATATACCCCCTCTGAGGTGACCAACTGACCTGAAAAACAAGACAGAATCTCTTTCCATATTTCTGGTTTCTCCCTTGTAATACTGACATGACGTTTATCCGCAAACATGAACCCCCACTCCTTTTCAACCTCCGGGTGTGATAACCAGTACCCTTCCTTGTTGACCAACATGATTTGGCTTTGATTTTCTGGACTGATTTCCATAAATATATCCAGAAAATCTTGGCCCAGATAATTGATCATAACAATCCCCCGCTTAACACCACTTTGATCAAATACCGGGGTAGCAAAGCGGATCACCGGTTTATAGGGCTCTTCAACTTTGCCACGTTCTATGTTCAGATCAAAAGGTGAGACAAAGACCTCACCTTTATCTAAGTTGAAGGTGTCCTTGAAATAGTAACGATCTCTTTTCAACTGAAGTTGAGCCTTGGGAATGCTGATCGATTGGCCATTGTCAGAATTAACACGAACCACCTCCATCCCATTGCTATCAAGATAACGGATCTGTACATAATCCTTTTTACTTGCAGAGAAAGATCGATATTCACTATTGATAAAGTCAAGATTGCTACGAGATGGATCTTGCAGAAAGGCCTTCAATCCCTCCTGTTTTGAGAGAAAAAGGAGATCACCAACGATGGTTGCAAAATGATTACGCACCATCATGCGCTGCAGATTCAGAGAATGTTGCTCCTTCTCGATCAGAGCACGCTCATAATTTCCAACCTGCATCTGAAAAAAAACAACGAGCACCCCAGCCAATAACACACCCAAGCCCGAAAGCAGGAGAAGAAACAGTGGAAGTGATTTTTTGATAAGGTTCTCAGATTTGAGAGAAGTCATTCTTGAATTACCCTATAAAGCTATCTAAAAGAAAAAATCCCCCCCTTCCGAATCGACTTCATTAGTTTACACTTAAAGTGGCTTATTTTTCAAGGGATCTGATTAGAAAGTTTGTAGCGCAATGATTGCAGAAAATTCCGAACGGAAAAGATGAGAACATTTTGCCATCAAAAACAAAGACTACCCCATGGGGCAGTCTTTGTTTCATTCTATAATTATTTTATGAATCTCAGAGTTACATCTTTAGCACTTCATCGACAGGCACATAATCGAGGTCAAAAGCCTCTGCAACACCAAGGTAACAAACCTTCCCCGCCACCACATTCAGACCATCTTTAATCCCCGGATTTTCTGAGGCAGCTTGCTGCCAACCTTGATTTGCCAACTTCACCGCATAAGGCAAGGTCGCATTGGTCAAAGCCATAGTAGAGGTTAGTGGAACTGCACCTGGCATATTAGCAACACAGTAATGAACAATATCATCCACTTTATAAATTGGATCGGTATGGGTCGTTGCTTTTGAAGTTTCAAAGCAACCACCTTGATCAATAGCAACATCGACCAACACCGCACCCGGCTTCATGGTTTTAAGCATATCTCTGGTCACCAGTTTTGGAGCCTTGGCGCCATGCAGCAATACTGCACCAATCACCACGTCTGCCTCCTGAACCAGATCACGGACTACTGCAGGTGAAGACATCATCGGAAAACAATTTTTCGGCATCACTTCAGACAAATGCCGCAATCGATCAAGGTTCATATCGAGCAGATAGACCTTAGCCCCCAAGCCGCATGCCATCTGTGCTGCATGGGTACCAACCACACCACCACCAACCACCACAACAGTTGCCGGAGCAACCCCTGGCACACCACCCATCAAGATTCCTCGACCTCCTTGCGAACGCTCCAGGTATTTTGCCGCTTCAAGAGCTGCCATTCTCCCGGCAACCTCACTCATCGGTGTCAATAGCGGTAGTGAACCATCTGGATTGGTAATTGTTTCATAAGTCACACAGATTGCTTTACGCTCAATCATCGCCCGGGTCAATTCTTCACCAGCGGCAAAGTGAAAATAGGTAAAAACAATCTGTCCCTCACGAATCATCGGGTATTCATTTGGCTGTGGCTCTTTGACGTGCATCACCATCTCTGAACGAGCATAGACATCGGCAGCCGATGGAGAAATTTCGGCTCCGGCATTTTTATAATCTGCATCACTAAAACCACTGCCAACTCCAGCGGACGTTTCAACTAAAACCAGATGACCATTGCCCTTCATAATTTCAACCCCAGCGGGGGTCATACAAACACGATTTTCTTCTACCTTAATTTCCTTGAGAATTCCAACGATCATGGCAGACTCCTTTAAAGTCATGATTAACAGACGCAACTACTTTATATCTGGAAAGTTTATCACCTTCAAAAGTTTATTTTCTTGCATAATCAAAAATAAAAAACTGTTATTTGCTGAATTCCATTGCTATTATTTAAAAATGTCACGGATTCCACGAAAAAATCAAATAGATGCAATTGATCAAAGAATTCTGTCTGCTTTACAAAAAGATGGACGGCTTACTTATGTGCAGCTGGCAGACAGAGTCAAACTCTCTGAATCTGCTTGTATACGCCGAGTTCGCCTACTTGAACAGAACGGTATTATAGACAAATATGTCATGCTGATTGATCAAGCCGCGATCGGCAAACCGGGTAATGTTTTTGTCCGGGTAACATTGGAGGGTCAGCAGCAGGAGAAACTGCAACATTTCGAAAAAGAGATCGTCCAAGTCAAAGAAGTGATGGAGTGCTATTTGATGTCGGGTGACAGTGATTTTCTCCTTCGGGTCATTGTCAGCAACAACGATGATTACATGCGTATTCACAACCGCCTCACCGGAATTCCTGGTGTTTTGCGGGTTCAATCTTCATTTGCCCTTAAAACTGTCATGAAGAAAACTGAAATGCCCATATAGAGGCCTCTTCAACTATCCTATCAGACAACCATTAATTTCCCCCGATCCGTCATTTGCAAAAGACAAAAAACAATCATACCCCTTGTGCTCATGATTCCAACACGGCTAGAGTAATAATTAGACGTTATAATAATTTGTATCTGCAAAGTAAAGGAGTCCACCATGAAAAGCCTACTCCTCTTCGCATCTCTGCTTCTTCCACTTAACCTTATTTTTGCAGCTGGATTTAACAATCAGAACGCACTTCATGGGCTCACTGAAACCAAAGTCGTTTTCGACATTAACCAGGGAGATCCAGATATTCTTGCTCTGCGATTACAATTAATCGAAACAACTTACCAACAGCTCAAAACTGCGGGGACGGCTCCCAAGTTTATTTTGGCTTTTCGTGGTAAGGCCAGCAACTTTTTGACCACTGGCGATACATATATTGATCAGGAAGATAGTGAGAAAAAACAGAAAATTGAAACCTTGCTGAAACACTTGGGTCAACTGGGCTTTCCCTTAGAGCAGTGCTCAATTGCTGCCCGCCTGTCAAAAATCGATACGAGTGATTTTCTTCCGTACATCAAGGTCGTAGCCAATGGCTACATATCCTTGATTGGTTATCAAAACCAAGGCTATGCATTAGTCCCGATGGAATAGAGACGTATCAGGATTTTCCACAGTAAATTTATGGAAAGGCTGACAAACCTCTAAAAAATACTCTTCCCAAACAACGATGTTGCCAATTCTACCGCCATCTTTGCGGTACAATTTTCATGATCAAGAATCGGGTTAATTTCCACAATATCGGCAGAAGCCAGTTTTCCCGTATCAGCAATAATTTCCATCAACAATTGCGCTTCACGGCAGCTCAATCCACCGGGAGAGGGGGTTCCAACGCCCGGAGCGATATTCGGATCGAGGGCATCCATATCGACACTGATATGAAGACGATTATGGGTACTCAAGTGATCCAATGCTTCACGGGTCACAACTCCCATCCCCCGTTCATCAAGATCACGCATGGTATAAACTTTGACCCCGCTCTGTTTCAACCAATCACGCTCGGCACTATCCAAATCACGGATACCAATCATCACAACATCTTTCCCGGATAGTTTTGCCCCCGGTCGACCGATATTAACCAGTTCGGGATAGCCATCTCCGAGCAAAGTTGCCACTGGCATTCCATGGATATTTCCCGAAGGTGATGTTTCTGGAGAATTTGCATCACCATGCGCATCCACCCAGATCACGCCAACCGAGTCATCATGACTCACACCCCCGATAGTTCCAATCGACAACGAGTGGTCGCCACCAAGAAACAGTGGAATTTCACCAGCAGCGACAGTCTCTGCCGCAGCTTCATAGGCCACCTGGCAAACTTGCTGCACTGCTCCCAGAAAATCGCCGCTATGTTGATCTGCAAGGGAATCACGCACTGGGACATAAAGGTTTCCCTCATCATGAAGTTGATAGCCCAAAGATTTAAGCCGTGCCGATAGCCCGGCATAGCGAATAGCACTTGGCCCCATATCGACCCCGCGCTGACTCTGTCCCAAGTCGATGGGAACCCCGATAATACGAATAGGCTTAGATGTCATCTGCTCAATCCTTCTGATTGTTCCATTTATCTACCTATAGCAAGCACAATCCCCCAGTGTCAGCTGACACTGGGGGATTGCCACTGCATTTAAAGGATCTTTTTAGAGTTGTCTGGATCAGTTGTAAATATTTTAGCGTATCGGGTAAGCATACATAAGCCCACCGCGTGAACTCAAATCATTTGGAGTGCCCTTGCGGACAAGTTTAAACACAGTGCTTTCACCAAGATGCCGCTCAAATACCTCACCATAATTGCCAACCTGCTTGATAATGTTATAGGCCCAGCTACGGGGAATTTGCAGCTTCTCTGCCATATCTCCCACGGCACTATCCTCTCCAAGAAGACGTCTCACCGATTTTGGTTGATTGTCGAGATCCTTGACGATGCTGTCAACGTTCTGTGAAGTGATGCCGTGCTGCTCTGCAGTAAGCATTACCTGAAAACCCCAAAAAAGGATCGCCTCCAGATCCTGATCCGGTCTGGACACCAAGGTCAAAGGTTCATTCGAAATAATTTCTGGCAGAATAGTATAGCCACTCGGGTTGGGAGCCAGCTGACGATCGGACAAAAGGGCCGTATAGTCACTTGCGAGAACATCACATTTACCAGCGTAAAAAGCCTGCAAACGTGCCGTTTTATCGCCAATATTTTCTACTTTATAGCTCATCTTCCGGTTTCCGAACCAGTCTGCAATATTCAGCAACGTGGTCGAGCCTTCTTCAGCACACACAGTGGCTCCGTCTAGCTCATTGGCCGATTTAACCCCGAGACTATTGGCAACCATAAAACCCTGTCCGTCGTAGAATGTCGTAACGACAAAAGCCAATCCCGGATCTGCGTCACGAGTACCGGTATTAGTAATGCTACGGGATGCCATGTGCGCTTTACGAGCAACAATTGTCTTCATGCTGTCAGAAAAACCGATCCCCCGGATATCTGCTTTGTCAGTATCACCAAAAATTGCAGCGCCCGCCATTCTACAAAAATCGGTATTAAATCCTTGAAAAACACCCTTGCTGTCCGGGGTCGAAAAACCTGGGGAGTTGGTATTAACAAGACAGACAACCTTCCCTTCTGCCTTGATTTCATCCAGAACAGATCCAGCCACGGCCTGCGTTACAAATACAGTCGTCACTGTCAACAACACTAGGGCAAAAAAAACAATACGTCTCATACGAAATACCTCCCTGATAAAAGTTAAATGACTATCCATCCCAACACCAGTAGAGACAAATAAACTCTCTGGTAAAAACGATCTTAATCTTCAGAAACAGTATTAATTCAACTACACCCGCTCCAAGCGACGACCATAAGCGGATAAACACCAACAGGAAACAAAATACCAGATTCCGACGAAGAAATAGGCTTCAAGACCATACCTCTGCCAGCCCGGATCACTGTAAGCCATCTTGGCCGTAGAGAGCATATCGTGGATCCCGACGATTACCACCAGAGAGGTATCTTTATATGCACCGATCAGCGTATTAAAGATGGCTGGAAGAGCTTTTTTGATCGCCTGTGGTAAAATAACCAGTACCACCTTATGCCGGTAGTTCAAACCGAGACTGTCAGCAGCTTCAAACTGTCCCGATGGCAAAATTTGCAGCCCACCCCTGATATCTTCAGCAATGTAAGCCGCATGAAACAACAATAGTGCGACCAGAACCGCAAACAATGGTTCAATGTAAAACCCTGGGGGCATGATCATGGGAAGAATGAATAAACCCATAAAAAGCACCGTCAACAGTGGAACCCCCCGGATTAACTCGATATACCCAGTCGCAAGGCTCCGAATGAGAAGATGTTGATTCTGGTGGCGGGCAAGAGCCAGGACAACTCCAAGGGGAAATGCAGCGGCAAGACTGAAGACGGAGAGCAGAAGAAAGACCGGAAGTCCATTCCACTGAACCGTCTGCACAGCAGACAACCCCATAACGTGACCCAGCATGAGTCCGACAAACAGGGCTCCACCGACAACCCAGAGAAGTATCATCAGCCTTACAGTTAAACGTTTGAACATCAAAGTACCCACAAGTCCGATAACAATCAAACTTGCCAGAGCCGCTCGCCATTGTTCAGCATAAGGATACGTTCCAAAAAGAATAAGCCGTGCCTTTTCCCGCATGAACGGCCAGCAAGCTCCGGTTGCTGACCGGCAAAGCGCTTCATCGCCGCCAAAACCTACAGCGTCAATAAAAACCCAGGAGAAAACCGTCGGCACAATCCACAGGAGAAATGACACCACGCTCAAAGTGACAATGCTATCAAAAATATTATTGAACAGGTTTTTTCGTATCCAGCGGAACAGAACGAACTTGATCTCAGGGGGCAATACCACATCTTGTTTGTCTGTATTTCCCACTTAATTAATTCTCCACGATTCTGGTACGAGCATTGAACCAGTTAAGAAAAGCGGTAACCAACAGACTGATAGCCAGATAAGTCATCATCGTAATCGACATAAGTTCGATGGGTCGAAAAGTCTGATTAATGGAAGTACTCATCACTGATACAAGATCCGAATAACCAATTGCCAGAGCGATGGATGTATTTTTAATCAGGTTGAGGTATTGGTTTCCCATTGGTGGGATGATCATCCGCAGAGCTTGTGGCAAGATTACCAGTCGAGTAATCTGTCCCGATTTTAAGCCCAACGCATTAGCCGCCTCAATCTGCGACCTTGAAACAGACTGAATCCCACCTCGAACTAACTCGGTAATTTGTCCACCATGGTAGATACTCAATGTGATTGCCAATGCAACAAACTGGACGGATAACCGTCCCCCACCGCTAAAATCAAAACCTTTAAAAACAGGGACGGAAAACTGATATGGAATGTCGAACAAACTTGAGATCAACAGTAGTACGATCAGGAAAGATCCAATCACCGGCCATGCTACGGGTAACCGTTGACCGGTAATGTCTTGACGACAGTGAACGTACCGACCCCAAAAAATAGCGGCAAAAAACCAGAAGACAAGACCCACCAGAACAAAAATTATTCTATCATCCCAAATCAATGTGGGAAAATAAAATGCACGGTTAGAAATATAGATACCGTCTAAGATGTTCCAGGCTTGGCGCACAATCGGAAGTCGATTGACCATAACCACGAAAACGGCCAGAAGAATCAAAAGCTTTGGCAGGTTTCTAAAAAGCTCCACATAGGCCAATGCCAGACGACTACCGAGCCAGTTATTGCCAGCACGGATAATTCCCATCACGACACCGATCAGCGTTGATCCCACAATACAAAGTATTGATAATTCCAAGGTATTGAGAAAACCAACCAACAGCACACGCGCATAGCTATCAGATGCTGAGTAAGCAATCAGTGATTCGTTGACATCGAAACCTGCTTCCCCGCTCAAAAAACCAAAATCAACCCTTATCCCCACAACTGCAAGGTTGTCACGAACGTTCTGTACAATAATATAGGAAACAGCCATCAGCATAAGCGCAAGGCCAAGCTGAATAACGAAGGAACGCTTTTCTCTATTGGCTAACCAACCCACTGCTAAAGCTCCTTCAAAATTATTTTTCTATCGCTTTCACTTGATGAACATAGCAGCTACAATAGGGGAAAACAACGCCTTAATGAGGAGGATATCAAGAGAACAAGCCCATATCCGCAGAGATAATTTTGCTTAAAATCACAATTTTAAACTGTTCAATAAATAAACACGAAAACATCACGATCTAATGATCCTGATAAGGAGTGAGTCACCTATGGACAAAAACATAATTGCCGAGCATCGTAATTTTCTGAAAGACTCGTTGAGGCAAACTATCAATTTTCGTTTCACCGATCAACATCAAGGGATTGAGCCACCACCGGTGCAAAAACCACCACTCCCGGAACAAAAGGTGATTGATCTTCCGGGTCCGGAGGAGTGGGTTGATTTCCGTGGAACGGATCTTCTCGACGCCATCAACAACCGTAAAAGCCACCGTCGGTTCAAAGCTGGATCACTCTCTCTGGCAGAACTTGCTTTCTTGCTTTGGTCGACTCAGGGAATAAAAGCTGAACTCGCATCGGGATCAGCGCTACGGACTGTTCCTTCAGCGGGTTGCCGCCATGCGTTTGAAACCTATTTGCTGGTATCTAATGTGGAAGGGCTAAGTGCAGGCATCTACCGTTACTTGCCAATTGAACATACATTGGTTCTGGAACAAGAGGATGAAGACCTGGTCGAAAAGCTACCTTCTGCCACTCTTGGGCAGCGATTTACTGCCGCAGCTCCAGTCACTTTTGTCTGGACAACTATCCCCTATCGTACTGAATGGCGATACACTACGGCTGCTCATCGTGTGATTTTGATGGATGTCGGACATGTTTGCCAGAACCTTTACTTAGCCAGCGAAGCGATCGGCTGCGGAACCTGTGCCATCGCAGCCTACCATCAAGAGTTGATGGATCAATTGCTGGGAGTTGATGGTACGGATGAATTCACCATCTACCTAGCTCCAGTTGGAAAATGTTAAACATCAACAACAACAACTCAACTTGATGAAATAAACTTTAAACCCAACAGCCTGTCGAAATATCCATAAATTGGCAGAAAAACTTATGTTTCAGGGTTACATCCCTAAAATCATTAGGTCTTGTGGTGGTAGCGAAGTCTGATAAGATAGCACCCCCTCACAAAAGAAACCCTTATCAATTTGACATCTCCAATCCTTGCCACTACCATATGGAAATTGTCGTTATTAGATCAACAAATAAGGACTTAAACATGGGGGCTAACAACTTGCGGTCATCTCAAATAGATTCCAGTAAATTGTATGAGCAACTATTTAACAATCCTTATGTCGGTGTGCTGGTTGAAGATGAAAATCGTATTATTCTAGAAGTTAATCAATCTTTCTGTGATTTCTTTGGCTATGCTCAGCCAACCGAAGTCGTTGGCTTGTCTGCCCAGATACTGCACCGTTCTGAAGAGTCTTATAAGTGCTTTGGTGATTTAGTTTTAAATAAGGTCTTACGAAATGAGCCTCACAGCATACGTTACCAAGCGAAAAGAAAAGATGGATCGCTCTTTTGGGTCAGGATATCAGGGCAGCAAGAGCAGACAAAAAAGGGGGCGCTGTGGACTATCGTCGATATCAACGAGCAGCTCATTGTCGAAGAGGCTTTACAGAAGAGTGAGTTAAAATTTCGTATTTTAGCCGATCATACCTTTGATTGGGAGTCGTGGCTCAGCCCTCAAGGAGAACATATTTATATGTCTCCCTCCTGCGAACGAATTACAGGCTATGCCCAAGAAGAGTTCATATCCAACCCACAGCTTTTCTTTGAACTTATAAATCCAACCCATAGAGAAGCCATTAAGCAGCATTACATGGAGGATAATGGTGGTGAAATCGCGGATCATGCCTTGGAGTTCTCGATCAGGACAAAGTCCGGAGAAGAATGCTGGATCGAACATCATTGCTATGCTGTCTTTGATGATCAAGGAAACTACGCTGGCCGGCGAAGCAATAATCGCGACATCACTGAGCGCAAACAGTCGGCTATCGCCTTAGAAAACAGCAGGGAACGCTTCAAGGCACTTCACGATGCCTCTTTTGGTGGTGTAATCATTCATGATCAAGGTCAGATTCTTGACTGCAACCAAAGCTTGTCCGAAATAACCGGCTTCAGCCATGATGAACTTATCGGCATGGATGGATTAAAGCTTATTGCTCCAGATTCGCTAGACCTGGTTCTACAAAATATCAGAAGTGGCTATGAAAAAGGATATGAAGTCGAGGGGGTTCGCAAAGACGACTCCATCTATCCCCTGGCAATCAGAGGAAAAAACATACCCTATCGAGGACATGAAGCTCGAGTCATTGAATTCAGGGATATCACTGATCGCAAACTGGTTGAAGAGCAACTGAAAGGGAGTATAAAGCGCGAAAAAGAAATGGCTAATATCGTGCGAACGGCTCCGATTGCGATTGCCTATGGGTATCCAGATGGAAAGCTCGCGAATTGTAACGCCGCATTTTCTGAGCTCACCCAATATTCCATCGTAGAATTACAACAAGTTAATTGGAATAAAATACTGACGCCTGCCAAATGGCAGGCCTCTGAAGAGAAAGAACTCAGTTTACTCAGCCTTGCACATCAGAGTGTCCAATATGAGAAAGAATACATTCGCAAAGATGGCAGTATTGTTCCAATTGGATTAACAGTAACTGCTAGATTTGATTCTGCTGGCAATGTCATCAACTATATCGGTTTTATTGTAGATATCACTGCCCGAAAAGCGGCTGAAGAGCAACTACGCCAGAAGCATAAAATGGAAGCTGTCGGTTATATGGCAGGAGGGATAGCACATAACTTTAACAACAACCTTAGTATCATCCTTGGCAATGTGGAACTATCACAGTTGAGAATTCAAGACCCTCAAGTTCAAGAACTTCTCAATAATGCTAAAATCGCCATCCTCCGTTCCCGGGATATTGTCAGTCAAATTATCACCTACAGTCGCAAGGGAAAACAAAACAAAGCATCGATACAACTGCTGCCAATTATCGATGAAACCATCAACCTGTTAAGCTCTACCTTACCTGCCACCATCAATCTGCAGAAAATAGTCGATCCTGATTGCAACTTTTCCTTTATTCATGCCGACGCCTCACAAATTCAGGAAATTTTAGTCAATCTCTGCAATAACGCTATTCAAGCGATGGATGAAAAAGGGAAGTTAATAGTATCTCTGGAACCTGCATACCTCAGCCAAAGAGATATCCCCTCCCAGTATAATGGGTTGCCAGGCAGATATGCAAAGTTGAGTATCAAGGATAATGGTTGCGGCATGTCTGCTGATATTCTGGATAAAATCTTTGACCCCTTCTTTACCACCAAAGAAGAATATAAAGGAGCCGGGATGGGGCTTGCAACCGTCCAAGGGATTGTTGCCCAACATGACGGAGTTATTAAAGTCAACAGTATCCCCGATCAAGGAACCGTGTTCAGTATCTACTTTCCAGTTACCAACAAAACAGTTTCAAAAACGGAACCATCCCAGAAATTGCTGCCTGAAGGGACAGAAAAAATCCTCTTTGTTGATGATGATGAAATGCTGGCCAGCATCGGTGAAATGCTACTTTCTGAAAAGGGGTACAGGGTCACAGCCATGACTGAAAGCCGCGAAGCTCTGAAACTCTTCGCCGCTAATCCTGACCATTTTGACTTGATGATCACTGATCAAACCATGCCAGATGTTACCGGTCAGGAGTTAATTCAGAAACTCAAAAAAATCAAACCCGATGTGCGAACCATTCTCTGCACTGGTTACAGCAGTAAAATCAACAAAGAGGAAGCTGAAAAACAGGGGATTAATGCCTTCTGTATGAAACCTTTAGACTTGCCAGAACTACTACAAACCGTCAGACGAGTGTTGGATGAGGAATAGAAATAGTTTATCGTTGCCAAGCAGAGTTAATATTTGAAAAATCAAGTCTAGCTAGATAATCATTCAATTTTCTTTAAGCAGGGGGAGAATCAAGATCTCAGACTGCCGCTTAAACTGTTCCAAACTACCATCATTGTGGATCACGAGGTTCCAATCGCTATAATGATCGAGTGAATTTTCACTGCTGTGGTTGTTGGCTCCATCAAATCCAGGTCGTTCAATCTTGATAAAAACCCCACCATGTTTTTTGATAATGTTCAGCTCATTGACAAAACGAACATCATCAACCAGAACATGGGTCGTAGTCAGATCGTATTCCTGTAACTTCTTCTCCCAGACTTTCGTCCAGTAATCATGATCCTCGGCACGGCGATATTCAGTTCCCCACCACTGTAAGATTCTACGAACACTGACAGCTGACTGCCCCGACTTATTCTGAATATCCCGATTATCTGACACAAAGCTTGCCCACACTGGACACTGCTCAAAAGCCTGATTTTCATCAATATAGAAGACCCGAATCTTGTCATCCTGATCACCGTACACGAGCGGCACATATTCCTCTGCCCCAACCTGTCTGATAAAGTTTTCAACTTCTTCCCGCAACACCAATGCCATCGGTAAAATCGCAACATTTGAGCCAAATCGTTCCAGCAGATGTTTAGCGGCAGTGGTTTTTCCCGAAGCAGCTTTTCCGGCAAACCCGATGATCATAAATATAGTCCTCACACAAAAAAAACAGAATTACCCAACGCCATTGTCGGATGAAATTATCAGGTTTGAGAGTCTACTTTAATCGAAAGAAAAATTGGAGTTTTATTTACCGTGAAGAAACTCACCCATGATGCAGCCAACCTATTGGTCTGAACTATGCGAAAAATCGTTGCTTATCCAAAGAATCAGTGATATAGATTCGCTGCGCTAAGACCACGGGTTTAATCCTGTGGTTTTTTTATTTTCAACATAATCATAATGTTTATTTCAGGAAATGACTCACCCATGATCAGTGCATCAAATATTTGTCTGGCCTATGGCAAGCGAACAATTTTCAAAAACGTCAATATCAAGTTCACTCCCGGCAATTGCTACGGCCTTATTGGGGCTAATGGGGCTGGAAAATCGACCTTTCTTAAAATACTGGCTGGCAATTCCGAGCCCGACAAAGGAGATGTCTCCATCGGCAAAGGGCTGCGCTTGGCCGTGTTGAACCAGGATCAGTTCGCCTTTGATGAAGAGACCGTATTCAATACCGTCATCATGGGCCATAAACAGCTCTACACGGTGATGGCCGAACGTGACGCGATCTATGCCAAAGAGGAGTTTACCGAAGCAGACGGCGTTCGTTCTGGTGAGTTGGAAACAGAATTCGCCGAGATGAACGGCTATGACGCTGAATCAGAGGCGGCAGTCCTGCTGAATGGGTTGGGAATCTCCGAAGAGCTTCGGCAGAAAAAAATGAAGGAACTGGAAGGTGGCGAAAAAGTACGGGTTTTACTGGCACAGGCATTATTCGGTAATCCTGACATACTACTCCTTGACGAGCCAACCAACCACCTTGACCTTAAATCGATTCAATGGCTCGAAGAATTTCTGAGCCGTTTCCAGAATACTGTCATCGTTGTTTCACATGACCGTCATTTTCTAAATCAGGCCTGCACTCACATCGCCGATATCGATTTTGGAACCATCCGCACCTATGTTGGTAACTACGATTTCTGGTACGAAGCCAGCCAGTTGGTATTGAAACAAAAGCAGGATGCTAATAAAAAAACCAGCGACAAAGCCAACGAATTGAAGGACTTTATTGCCCGTTTCAGTTCCAATGCTTCTAAGGCTAAGCAAGCGACATCACGCAAAAAACTGCTCGACAAATTGGACATCGAAGAACTGCCGACTTCATCGCGAAAATACCCATTTGTGCTATTCAAGCCTGAGCGGCCCTGTGGTGATATCATTCTCGAAGTCAAGGGTTTGAGTAAAACCATTGATGGCATCAAAGTACTGGACAATCTCGACCTGATTGTCAACAAAGGGGACAAGATAGCCTTCGTTGGTGCTAACAGTGTTGCCAAGACCACCTTGATGCAGATTCTTGCGGGCGAATTAAAACCCGATAGTGGCAGTTTCCGTTGGGGCGTAACCATTACTAGCTCATATTTTCCTAAGGAAAATAGTACCTACTTCACAAACAACTTAAGCCTTATTGAGTGGTTGTGCCAATATCCACCTCACGAAGGCGAGAGTTTTGCACGTGGTTTTCTCGGTCGGATGCTGTTCTCTGGTGATGAAGCAACCAAGATGACAAATGTCCTTAGTGGTGGTGAGAAAGTGCGTTGTATGCTCTCACGGATGATGCTGACTAATGCCAATGTTCTGTTATTCGATGAACCAACCAACCACCTTGACCTTGAATCAATCACGGCCCTCAACAATGCATTACTCCAGTTTTCTGAAGTGATCCTCTTTACCTCCCATGACCATAAATTTGTCTCTACTCTTGCCAACCGAATCATAGAGTTTACCCCCACTGGGGTCATTGACCGTGTAATGAGCTTTACCGAGTATTTAGAAAATTCCGAGATCAGCGCACTTCGTGAGCAACAATCTCACGCCTAAGCCGCTTTAGAACTGTAGAGAAGGAATAACCATGGCTCTACCCTGGAAAACACTCGACCAATTCACAACGGAAGATGAGGGGATCCTTGAACTGCGTCAACGTGGTAAAGGAGACTTTCTCATCACCGTTGGCTCTCAGATCCTGATGAACAGCAAAGCCCAACGCTCCGAAATAGCCCTCGGCAAACTCGGCTGCCAGAATCTACAGAAACACCCTGCCCCAAGAGTTCTGGTTGGTGGATTAGGCATGGGGATCACCCTGCGTGCGGCGCTAGACACACTGCCTGACACCGCTCAGGTTGTTGTTGCTGAACTCAATCCTGCAATTCACCAATGGTGCCTCGGACATCTTTCCGAACTAACCAGTGGAGCAGCCAGCGATCCACGCGTAACAGTTGAGATTGCCGATGTTGCAGAACTGATCCAAAAATCACCCAAAGCAAGCTTTGATGCTATTATTCTCGATCTCTACCGTGGACCTCACCCACAGACCGATCAACAGAATGATCCGATCTACGGTAGCCTTGCCATCGCATATGCTCATACCGCTCTCAAATCCAGTGGAACCTTTGCTGTATGGGGTGAAAATCGGGATAAGCACTTTGAAAATCGTCTCAACTCTTCCGGTTTTACAGTACGCTGTGAAACTCCCGGAAAGGGAGGCTACCGGCATGCCGTCTGGATCGCAACAAAGGCCAGCAAGAAACCCAAGAGACGTAACTCCCAACGCAAGAGGAAGAGTCAATGAAAGATTTTATTTTGAATGGCCACGAGTTTATTGAGCTCTACAAAGTTCTTAAGGTTGAAGGGTTGGCGTCAAGCGGCGGCGAGGCGAAGGCAGTTATCGCAGCAGGTCAGGTTTTAGTAAATGGTGTAATAGAAACCCAAAAACGGAAAAAAATTATTGCTGGAGACAGCATAGAATTCAAGGATGAGAAAATTCGCATACAGCCAAAATGAGAATGCGATTTGATTGTGTCATTGAGCTGCGATGATATCTTACACTTTTATAAAATATCACCAAATAACCAATTACTCTGAAGCAAAACAGCCTTCCCTATAGCCCACCTTACGCAACCGGGTGCCAAGTAACACAGCAGCAACACTGAGCCCGATAATCAAACTAATCCAGAAGCCTCTGGCTCCCAGTTGACCCCCCCAAAAATCGGTCAGAGCTAAACTGTAGCCAAGCGGCAAACCAATCACCCAGTATGCAACAATCACCATCAAAAGTGGCACACGAGTGTCTTTATAACCACGTAAAGCAGCAGCAGCGCCAACTTGGAAGGCATCGGAAAACTGATAAAGCGCATTTAAGGAAAGAAGGCCAACGGCAATCGCAATAACCTGTGGATCACGGGTGTAGATCTCGGCTATATTCTTGGCAAAAACCATCGTCAGCGCTGCGGTTATCAGGGCAATGGATGAATTCAGCAATAATCCAGCCTTACTCACCAGACGAGCTCTGTCAAAACGTTGCCTGCCGATAGCGTGGCCAACCCGAATCGTGATAGCGCTTGAAATACTTAAAGGGATCATGAAGATCATTGAGGAGTAATTCAGGGTAATCTGATGTGCAGCAACAGTCAGAGCTCCCAACGGGGACAAGAACAGGGCGATCAAGGCAAAGATACTTGCTTCAACCAGCAGGGAAAAACCAATCGGTAGCCCCAGACGAATAAACTGAGTCGCTCCATCGGCGCCGCACTTTCTGGCAAGATCAAAAAAGTGCGTCATGCTATAGCGCCTGATCCGCCAGATGGTTAACAGCATGCAACCACACATGAACCAGAGGCTCAGCGCTGAAGCCCAGCCACAACCAACTCCACCCATAGCCGGAAAACCCAGTTTACCGTAAATGAAGACATAATTACCTGCCACGTTCACAGGAATACTAGCCAGACCGATGAGCATGCTTGGCCGCACCAAACCAAGACCTTCACTCAAGTTGCGTAACAATAGAAAGATAGCCACCGCTGGCACTCCCCAGGAAATGGCTTTAAGGTAAGCGGTAGAAATAACTGCAACCTGAGGATCAACTCCCATCCGGGAAAAGATAAAACTGGCATTGCTTAACAACAGGATGGCAATCAACACCAGTGGCAATGATACGATAATGCCACGGCGAGCCAGAGGTCCGGTTTCAGCTGTCTTCCCCGCTCCGTGTAGTTGTGCAACCATTGGTGTAATAGCCAAAAGAACGCCATAGAGAAACAGGAACAGAGGCCCCCAAATACTGCCACCGATGGCAACACCGGCCAGATCGGTCGCACTGACTCGACCGGCCATCACCGTATCCGTAAAGGCAAGGGATTGTTGCGCCAGTTGTGCGGCCAGAATCGGCGCCGCCAAAGGGATCAACAAACGTGCTTCAATTTGCAGTAGCTTGAACTGCTTTCGTTTCAGGTGAATCATATCGGCTCAATATAAGAAAAGTAGGACTGAATGGTGTTTCTTCAGAGTTGAAACGATAGTGGTAACACCCTTGTCTTCAGAGGGTCAACAGTGAGTTTTTAGAATATTACAAATATAGTTAATGCCACGGGGAGTTGATCTAAAGTGCAATAAAATTTGCGCTGGGCACATTATTATTTTTGAAAAGTGACCGATGGAGATTATTTGATTATTGAAGAAAACCTCTATTGTGTAAGGTTCTCCCTAATTCAACTTGACCAGAAAATGATTTTCACCCAGTTAGAAGACACCAAATAGTAGTGTTTATCCAAGGCTGTAGCCCACTAACCCGGGGGCGATTCTCGCTCAAGATTGAGATCTTCACGCTGCAAACCACCCCCATCAAAGCTCCAACTCGGACACACAAGCTGAAGGCTCGTTACGATAGGATCATCATAAATAATTCAAAATTGACAGTTGTGAAATCCGCGCACTGACAGAAAGAGCGGCTTCATAAGCCTGCTCTGCCTGAGTAATCCCGCTCATGACCTCAACCAGATCTGCATCTTCATGAGTTGAAAGGCGCTCCTCCATCTGCAGTTTCAGATTTTCGGCCAAAGTGCTAACATCATCCAGCCGATCATTGATATTTCCCATTTCACTCCGTTTAACACGAACCTGATCAGCAGCACCTTCCAGATCTTCCAGCGATGTTTCGAGTGCGGTAGTATCACCACTATTCAATGCACTTTCAAGGTCGTCAAGAAAGCTAAAAATATTGTTAGGATCAGTGAACAGCTCATCTCCTGTCAGATTACTCTGAATCGTCTGCCCGGTACTGATTTCAACCATGACATGATCGCTTGTGCCATTGAAAACAATTGGATCACCACTAAAAGGCAGCGTCTTTTCCGCATAGCCAGAAAAAATATACTTGCCATCAACTCTGGCATTGGCAATATCCAGCATGGCTGCCTGTAGCTCACTAACCTCATCAGCATAAGTTTCCATATCCTGCTCTGAAAGGGAACCATTAACACTGGCAACGGTAATTTCTTTGGCACGAACCAGAATACTTTCTGCACTATCGAGATATCCATCAAGAATATCGAGACGATCCTGTGTATCGGAAATAGTATCCAGATGGCGGTCAGCAACCGCTATTTCAGTGCGAGAGCTCAAGACCGGACTGATTGAAGAAGGGTCATCTGAAGCTCGTGACAAACGACTTCCAGTCGATGCTTGTAAATATAGATCATTCATATTGCTACTGCTCCTGTTCAAATTCTGTTGAATGGTTCGGTAAAGAGCCATCTGGGCAACTTTCATAAGACAACCTCATATACTCATCAGGGTTTCAAGCATTTCATCAACGGCGGTCAAAAATCGTGCTGCAGCTTCATAGCCACTCTGATATTGGGTTAACAGGATCATCTCTTCATCAACAGAAACTCCAGAAATAGAGTCGCGCATATTCTGCATCTGAGTCAGGGCATCATCAGCACTTTCAAGTGCCGATGTATTCTGACTGACAGTCAAACCGACGCTGGAAGCAATCGTGGCATAGTAATCGTTGAAAGTACTGGTGCCATCGATCAGTGTTTCACTGTGTAGAGCAACCATATTGAGAGTATTTTCGTTATCGCCCAGCTGATTGTCAGGTGCAGCAATGGTTCCGGCTGCAACTTGGGACGTTTCTGTCAATTCCATGCTTAAAGTCGAGGCAGCACCCGTCCATGGATCCGAGCCAGAACTGGAGAAACTGAAAAAATCAAGTCCACCATTTCCCTTCAGATCAACACCCCCGGTATGGACACTATTGACTGCGGTTGCCAAGTTATAAGCCAGGGTATCCAGTTGATCGGTCAGTTCGGGAATATAGTCATCCCGCACTTCGAGTATTCCACTGATTTCTCCACCAAAATCGTTGCCACTCAAATCTTTTGTTGAGGCTCCGCTGGTCAGCGTCAGACTCAAGGTTCCCGAGTCCCATTCCGTTGCCAGAGTGCTCACTGTGTCGGCGGTTACCAATGGCAGACCACTGGTAAGTTGCACTGACACCATACCGTTAGACTCTTCATAATAATTAATTCCAGCAACTTCGGACACGCTTTGCAATAGCAGATCACGCTGATCGCGCAAGGAATTTGCCGACACCCCAGTCGACTCCGCAGTGACAATCTGAACGTTGAGATCAGCAATTTCCTGAAGTTGCTGATTCAGGGTAGAAATTGTTCCGGACAGATCATCATTGATCCCCTCTTGAACAGAATTCAGATCACTGACCATGGATTGAAACTCCAATGCCAGGTTCTCGCCTAATTGCATCACCTGCTGTCGCTGAAGAGATGCAGAAGAATCTGTGCTTAACTCTTCCCATGCGTCAAAAAACTCATCAATGCTGGAGGACAAACTGTCATCATCAATCGTGATAATTCTCTCGATTTCCTCCAAGGGCAAGCTTTTGCCATTTTCTTCACCATAATCGGCAATTTTTCCGGTCAGTTGTTTACTGACAAAACTATTGGTTTCTCGACTGATACTACTGACAGTCGTTCCCTGGCCAATCATTTGACCGCTGAATTCAAGAGCCGGAGTCGATGAGAGTTCCAATGTTTGCCTGGAATACCCCTCTGTATTGACATTGGCAACATTGTTGCCAGTGACTTCTATCCCTTTCTGGTTAATCCAGAGACCGCTGGCACCGATAGATAAAGAAGCATAAAGACTCATGTCATACCTTCCCTTGATGGAGCACGCCAATAGCCGCTGACTGGATAGAGTTGCCTCTTCTGCCGTAGAGTATTGGCATTATTTGCTGTGAGCAGTTGCACATTGATTGACGTAAAAAGTTCAGCGTTGTCCAAAGAAGCTGTGCATTGCGACGATTTTCTTTTTGTAGCCGTGTAGCAACAGTTTTCAGTTCATCCGTACAACCGCCAGAAAGTGCTTGTAATTCAGTCAACAACAACCCCTTTTCATCCTGGATTGTTTGCAGTTCTGAGACATTTAGATTACGAGCTGATTCCCGTTCCCGTTGTATCAATTGTTCAAGTTGTTTCAGTTTATGTCGCAAGTCAGCATTCATTTGAGATAAACCCTTAATAAAGATTAGCGCTTCATATTGATCAGTTCCTGCAACATTTCATCGGTCGTGGTGATGACTTTCGATGAGGCCGAGTAGCCATTCTGAATTGTAATCAGGTTGACAAATTCTTGAGCCAGGTCGACATTTGAAAGCTCCAAGCTGCTGGTATAAATGGATCCCTGTGAGGCTCCAGCGGTTCCAACACTGGCAGAACCGGATGCGCTACTGGCGGCATAGAGACTCCCTCCTTGCTTGAACAAACCTTCTGGGCTTACAAAGGTTGCCAACGTCAACATTGCAATATCAATCGTCTCGCCATTGGAATAGCTGGCAGCCACTGTCCCGGAATCATCAATTGACACATCAACCACCTCACCTGGCGAATAACCATCCTGACTTTGGGAAATAACGACTGATGAGCTGCTGAACTGGGTGGTATCAAAAGTCATTTCAACCTGCTGCGTTGCATCAGAACCATTTGTCCAGATAATATCTCCAGCAGCCGTGGTTGCCGTTTCCCCACTTAACAGGTTTCCCGAACTATCAAAGGTCAGGGTTCCAGTAGCAATTTCGGTCAGATCATCGAGACCAGCAATAGAACTGTCCAACTCCGAACTATCTGCGGCCATATGCCATTCCCAAGTCTGATCGGCAGTTTTTGTGAAATAAGTCGTCACCAGATGAGTATCACCAAGAGAATCATAGATTTGAGTCGAAGTGGAATAGTTTGAGGTATCATCAGGGTTGGTAATATCAAATGCCGTGATGATATCTGAGGACGAATCCAGATTGGTTGTCAGAGTTAATTCTTCTGTCTGATGAGCGGGAATCTGACTATCAAAATCGACCTGAATATCAGTGGCATCACCACCAACCAGATCCCCATTTTCATCATATAATTTTCCCTGAACCAGATAACCTTCAGCATTGGTTAAATATCCATCTGAATCGAAACTGAAAGAACCATTTCGGGAATAGAGAACCTCTTCAGAATCAGCGGTACTGACCATAAAGAAACCATCACCTTCAATAGCCAGATCAGTTGAACTGGAGGTACTCTGAAAGGCTCCCTGACTGAAAGTGGTGGAGACCGTTGAAATTTGTACCCCTCGACCCACCTGAGATGACCCGCTGGCACTGGAGATACTGGCAGACAGAACATCAGAAAATAATGTTGCACTCGATTTAAAACCGACGGTGTTGCTGTTTGAAATATTGTTGCCAGTCACGCTCATCGCTTCCGAGTTTGATTTAAGGCCACTGATTCCGGTATAAAGTGTGCTTGAAAGTCCCATGCTAGTCGCTCCTTCTTAACGTTTAAACTGAGACAAAAATAACGCTGTCAATATTGGTAAATACATTTTCTTGTAATTGCTCACGTCCGATGACTGTAATCACGGTTCGTTTCGTCACACTCACCAGCAGAGCCAGTTGATCAAACATCACCAAAGAAGAACGTCCTCCTTTGCAAGCCAGAGAATTGACCGCTGTTGCTAATTGCGCCAAGCTCTCCGCTGACAATTCAAGTCCTCGCTTCTGTAGACGTTGATTGGCATGTTTTGAAAATTTAATAGCAACGTCAGCTCCTGATTTTGATTCCGTGTTCTCCATATAATCTCCACTGTTAATTACTACTGACTGAAGCTAACTGACTGAGATCCAATGATCCTTGATCTGTTTCCAACAAGGTGTCTCCGCTGGTATCGACTCCCGTCACCTGAGCACGCTGCAGAATGGTCAGAGATTCACTACTTTCATCGCTATAAGTTGCTGTTGCCAGAACCGAATAATCACCTGTGGATAATAAATTTCCCGAATTATCCAAACCATTCCAGGAGATAAAAGTTGTTCCAGCCTCGGCATTATCAAAGTCAAGAGTGGCAACAACACTGCCACCAGTATCAAGAATTGCCAGCGTGACCGATTCCGCTGATTGATCGAGAGAAAACCCCATCTCGACCTCATCACTCCCCAAAGTGAATGAATCCTGCTCCGCAACAACGGTCTGTCCCAATAAATTGAAGGCCGAGAGTTGCTCAATTGTCTGGTTCGAAGACAAAATCGACTCCAATGTTTCATTGGTCGTTATTTGTTGCTCCAGAGCACTGAATTGAGCCATTTGTGCAATAAATTCCGAATTTTCTTGTGGATCGAGTGGATCCTGATTCTCCAGTTGAGCAACCAACAAAGTAAGAAAGTCATCCTTCCCGAGAGAGCTTCCCCCGGTGAGGGAACTGCTATAATTACTGCTGCTGGTATCAGTCACACTGCCAATAGACATGGTTATCTCCTTTAACTTTTCTTATAGTTTCAATCAGAATTTAAAGCGGATATTTCATCAAGATAGCTGGTCTGGGCGTTCATTTCTGAAATCAACGTTTCCAGTGCGGTGTATTGAGCGCGTAGATATTCTTCCCTTTTTTCCAGGCGTATTTCCATAATCTCAACACGGTTCTCAATGCGTGTGATATTGGCATCATTGGTTGTTTTACGGCGGGCATATACACCATCAACGCTGTCTGTTTGTACATCAAGATAATCACCAAACAGATCAGCTATTCCATCAGTTTCACTATCGCCAGCAAAGAGTCCCAGAACTCCCTCAGGATCACTGCTCAGAGCTTCATTAAACACAGAGCTGTCAACACTGAGCTGACCAGTTTCATAATCAGTTTTAAATCCAAGTTGCACCAAACTGGTTAAAGAATCTGATCCAGATACCTGCGTTACCAGGTAGTTCTGCATCTTCCGTTGGATAGAAGTGAGGCTTGAATCATTTCCCCAGCCGTTTTCACCTTCATCAGCAAGTAAATCGATGACACTGTTATAAGCACTGACAAAGGTATCCACAGTTGCTGCAATCTGGCTGGTATCGGATGCAACTGTTACAGTAAGGGTCTCTCCACTTTCGGCATTAAGTAAATCAAGAGTCACGCCATGAATGGCACTGGTCAGGGTGTTTCCATTGCTGTAGATATCGATATTATCAACAACAATGTGCGCCTGCGCAGAATCGTAAGTGTGGCCATCGCTTGCAGTATCAATACTGATACTTCCGGTTCCGAGAACAGTTGTTTCCACTCCGGCTTCTTCACCGCTCAAAATCAGTCGGTAGCCGGACTCTGTTCCGTCATTGATCATTGTTGCCTGCAGCCCAACGTTGCTGTCATTGACCAGATCGACCAGCACCGAAAGAGTGACATCACTGTAATCAATCGTGGTTCCACCAATCGTCAGACTGCCGCTGAGAGTTTCAGTGTCGGTATCGGAAAATCCTTCGGCACTGACATCTTTCTGGGTTTCCGCAAGACTGATAACCTCGATATGATAGGTTCCTGCACTTGCTGTGGTTTCAGCCGTTGCTGACAACAGGGTTTGATCGCTGGACGTTGCGCTGTAAGCTGAAAGCTCCTTGACTGTATCCATTGCTTCAACAGCATCTTGTAGAGCAACAAGTGTTGTTCTGATATTGGAAAACGCTTCAGTTTCCGAGTCAAAATATTCAACATCAGCTTCAAGGCTATCAATTGGTTCTCTCTCTATTTCCATCAGAGATTCGATAATTGAATCGGTATCCAACCCGGAAGCAAGACCACTGAAAGTAATTGCACTCATATTGTTTTCTCCCTTGTGTTGGTATTCCCTAAAACAAATCGCAACGACAAAATTATTTTTGATTGTTTCTTGATAGGTATATTTCGGGAAGAAACAGCTCATTTTGTATGGGAGTTGTGTTGCTGATTGGTCAGGTTTTGCTGCACAAAAGATACATATTGTTACTTATTAAAATGAAAGGGATTTATGCGTTGAAAAAGGTTGGGGAATGAAGAAGAAACAAAAAAAGCTGACACAGAAAAATCGAGACTGCCCCGCCTGGTACTCGTTTAGAGTAGTTATCTGTAGACACGTAACAAGTACATGTCCCCAGATAACGCAGGTAACAGGTAAATTATTCACTGCTTTTATGGAATTTAAAAAGAAGGGATAGTACTGAGAAATTTTGCAACAGGGATAAAGCTAATTGACGATATTCTCGACCAAAAGATATCCGGCACCACGGATAGTTTTTAGATAGCGTGGGTTTTGTGGATCATCGCCAATTTTCTGCCTTATTCTTGAAATGTACATATCAATTGAACGATCAAAACCATTGTATTCAGAACGATACAGTGCTTGATGGATTTCATCACGACTGATAATGGTTCTCGCTTTTTCTGCCAAACACCACAGTAAATCAAACTCACGGGCGGTGAGCAAGATATCCTTTCCACAGCAATTGACCTCTCGCCTGGTTGCATCAATTTTTAATTCACCTAATTGAACAATCTTCTCGTAGGTTTGCGTTGCCAGGTTACGACGCAATAATGCCCTGATCTTTGCGAGTAAAAGCGGTGGGCTGAGAGGTCTGATTAAAAAGTCATCAGCTCCCATTTCAAGCCCCAGAACCTGTAACATTTCACCTGCTTCCTCAGAAAAAATCAAGACCGGCCCAGAATATCCCTCTCTGATATTTCTGCAGACACTGACAGTTTCCATTGATGGGGATACCATATCGATTAGAACCAGATCAGGCGAACAGGTTGAAAACAGGTCAATGTTGAGTTGATCTTTTGCAAGTTGCTGAACGACATACCCTTCGTGCTGAAGGTTCTTCAACAGGGAAGGATCTAAACTGCTATTGATATTGACCAAAAAGATGGTTTTGTCTGTCGTCACCAACCTTCTAGATAACTCTGTCATTTTATTCCCACACGTCTTATAAGTTAAAAACTCTTCTGCCCTTCAACAGGATAACCACCCAGAGCCAGGTACAGCTGCATCGTATTCTTTAATTGATTCAAATGATTATCCAGCACTGCTTGTTCAGCCACACGTCGTAAATTTTGTTTATCCAGCCAATCACTCAGTTCATCACGACCAACTTCATAGCGATTCTGACTGATTGTCTCTGTCTTGATGGCTAAGAAAAGGACCTGTTCCAGTGTCTTTCCCTGTTGCAGATCGTACTGTCGAGAAGACAATGAGTTTTCGACTTCGGCCAATGCAGCGTGGAGAGTTTGACGAAAGTTGACCACCGCTTCAAGATATGTATTTTCAGCAACTTGAACATCAAGTTTTGCTAAATCCCATTGTAAAAAAGGAAGAACCAGCCCTGCACCCAAAGTCGCTAACGGGTTCTGTAGAAGTTCACATAACTGGGTGCTACTGGTTCCCAGGTTTCCGGTTAAGCTTATATTTGGATAGTAACTGCGCTGAGTCATCCCAATTTGTGCATGGGACTGACGTAAACGCAATTCTGCAGCCAGAAGATCCGGGCGATTGCGTAGAATATCCGCTGGCACTCCAGCCTTGACTGTCGGCAGAGAACCCACAGGAAGAGCCGTTGGTTCAGCAAAATTATTTTCTGGAGCCGAGTTTAAAAAAATGGCTAACGCATTGCGCGCTTCAACCCGATTCTGCAATTGCCCGCTCAAGCTGACCTGCAAGTTTAGTAAACTTTGTTGGCTGTCAATCAGATCAGCATGCCCTACCGCCCCGGCAGCATATTTCGCCTTAACAATTCTCAAAGTGTGTTTTGCTGTGGCAATATTGTTTTGAGTCAGCTGCAATGACCGATTCAGATAACCGACCTGCCAGTAAAGCTCTGCTGTGGTTCCAATCACCGACAACTCGGTACTTTTTTTATCCGCAATAGAGGCTTCAACTTCCAGTTGCGCAACGTTGTAGGCAGTGGAGTAACGACCCCACAGATCAAGTTCATAATTAAGCCCGGCAGAAAGCCCATAGCTGCGACTTGAATCATCACTGTCAAGTTCATAGCTATGGCTGGCATCGGCTCCGGCAGATAAAGTCGGGAACAGATCGGTTTGACTGATTCCGACCTCAAGGCGTGCCAGCTGAACCTTGATAGCAGCACTACGAACATCATTATTCAGCGACAAAACCTGTTCAATGAGTTGATCAAGATCGGGATCATGAAAGCTCTCCCAGAATTTTTCTGCACCCTCCAGGCTTTCTTCATTTAGTTCGGCATTGCTCCATGACTCTGACAGGTCAAATTGCGGAGCCGAATAATTGTGCTGCGTCAAGATTCCACAGCCACTACACACAAAGCTGAAAAGCAGAAAAGTGCTAACTCTGAGAAGTTCATGTCTAAAAACCTGAATCAAGATTAATCCCTCGACAAAGCTTCGACCGGATCAAGTCGAGCCGCATTACGCGCTGGGATAAAGCCAAAAATGATACCGATCAGAGTGGAGCAGGCAAAAGCCAAAACAATCGACAAAGGCGAAAACTTCATCGCGATACTACTGACAAACAGTGGGAAAATCAGCCCAACGCCATAGGACAACAGGATGCCGATACTGCCACCCAGCAAACAGACCAAAACCGCCTCAATAAGAAACTGTTGCATGATGTCACTCTGCCGGGCACCAACGGCCATACGAATACCGATTTCATGAGTTCGCTCTGTTACAGAAACAAGCATGATATTCATCACTCCAATTCCACCTACAACCAATGAAATGACTGCAATGGCAGCAACCAACAGGGTCATGGTTGCAGTCGTTTTATTAATTGTTTTCAATATCGTATCGCTGCTGTTGGTGTAAAAATCTTCGGTTCCATGGCGACGAGTGAGAAGCTGTATAATATTTTGTTCTGCTGTCGCATTATCAAAACTGTCGCTGACGCGGACAGTGATTGAACTGAAATAGCGTTGTCCAATAAGTCGTCCCATTGCTGAGGTATAGGGAATCCAGACGTTCAGATTCTGGTTATTGCCAAAAGGGCTCTCCTTCTCCTGAGTAATTCCAATCACCCGACAGGGAAGATTGCCAAGAAGAATCACCTTGCCGATAGAATCTTCCTTATCGTCAAAAAGCTTCTTGGACGTATTTGAATCAATAACCACAACTTGAGCCAATCGCTTGACCTCCTCAGTGGAAAAAATACTTCCTTGGTCAATCTCCAGACCACGAACTCTAAAATATTCCTCACTGACACCGGAGATCGATGCCGAAGCAGTAACATTGCGGTAGCGCAGTTGAGCGCTGGTACTTAGTGTCGGGGTGACACTGTCGATATAGCTTTGTGATTTCAGGATTTTAAGATCAGAAGGAACTAAAGTATGAATCGTTGACGAATGGGTATCTCCCCAACCCTTTCCTGGTGATATATCGATGACATTGGTTCCCATCGAATTGATATCACTAACAATTTTTTGCTGCGCCCCCTGCCCCAATGCAACGACACAGACTACTGCAGTTATGCCGATAATAATGCCAAGCATTGTCAACAATGTCCGCATCCGATGAGACGTCATAGCAAACCAAGCCATACGAGACGCTTCCCCGATCCGACCAACAATTGTTCGTAGTCCTGTGACAGAAGTGAAATCATCATGACTAAAAGATTTTGGTGAAGCTGTTGTCTCTGCCTTATTCTGCCGCTTATCGCTGATAATACGCCCATCACGCATCTCAATGATGCGTTCAGCATAAGCGGCAACTTCTACATCATGAGTAACAAGAATCACTGTGTGCCCCTGTTGATGCAGTTCACCGAGCAAAGTCATCATTTCTTCACCACTTGTACTGTCGAGAGCACCGGTTGGCTCATCGGCCAGAATCACCTGACCTCCATTTATCAAAGCACGGGCAATACTGACCCGTTGTTGCTGCCCCCCAGAAAGTTGTCCAGGGCGATGCTGACAACGTTCTTCCAGCCCCAGGCGGACAAGAAGCTGAATGGCGCGGGCTTTTCGATCTGTTTTTTTTATCCCTGCATAAATTGCCGGAATTTCACTATTTTGAATCGCATCCAAATGGGGAAGAAGATGGTAACGCTGAAAAATAAAGCCAAACCGATTGCGCCGGAGCCGGGCAAGTTCTTCATTATTCAACTCAGCTGTCGTTTGTCCGTCAATCAGATACTCCCCCAGAGAAGGAGGATCCAGACAACCGAGAATATTCATCAACGTTGATTTCCCTGAACCTGATGTCCCGATAATGGCAACCATTTCACCAGCATTAACCTGCAGATCAACGCTATCAAGCGCTCTAAAAGGTTCATCTCCAGTGGGATAAATCCGACAGACTTGGCGTAACTCCAGCAACGGAACACCCATACTTATGACCTACCACCGGGAGGAGGTCCGCCACCAAATGGTCCTGAGCGGGTATTGTTGTCGCTGTCATCCGTTGTTGGCAGTGAATGAATAATTAACTTTTCTCCCTCGCTGACCCCAGTCGTCAACTGAACATGAACATTGTCATTCAGACCGAGATGGACAGTTCGAGGAACCGGGCGTCCATCTTTCAAAACATAAACTTGAGTCACATCTTGATGATTGACTTCCCGCAGCACCGCAACTGGCGCCACTAAAACCTGCCTGACCTGATGCAAAACGATAGTCACTTCAGTCGTCATTCCGACTCGCAGGCGACTATCAGTATTATCTACATCAAATAAACCATTATAATAAACTGCGGTGCCACTTGACGACGTACTACTACTCGTATCTTCTGTCGGCCCAGGTTCAACCGCTTTTAACTCAGTATGGTAACGATGATCGGGCTCACCAAGAATCGTAAAGTAAACACTCTGACCGGCCTTAACTTGAGTGACATCGGCTTCAGAAATTTCGGCTTTAACAGTCATTTTTCTAACGTCAGCCAGAGTCAGGATAGTTGACGCTGTTTGTGATGAAACAAGGGTCTGCCCTTCGTCTGAATCGATACTGAGGACGACTCCGTCCATCGGTGCGCTGATCCGGGTATAACCAAGATTAGCCTGTGCACTATCAACAGCGACAATGGCTTTTTCCAATTGAGCTTTCAGGGCATCAAGCTCTGCTTGAGTTACTTCAAACTGAGCAAAAGCATCTTCAAATTCAACTTTTGACGTTGCATCGACTGCTATTAATTTCACCTGGCGGCGATAGTCTTTTTGATATTGTACTAACCGCGCCTGCTTCCCATGAATCTGAGCACTGACATTATCTTGTTCCGCCTGAGCTTCTTTGAGCGCATTCTGCTGTAAAACCGGGTCGATTTCTGCTAATAGATCCCCTTCTTTAACCTGATCTCCCAACTGCACGTGAAGTCTCTTCAACTGACCAGAAACCTGTGCACCAACATCTACTGTCTTGTATGCATGGAGAGTTCCTGTTGCCAAAACGGTTTCTTCCAGATCCATTCGAGAGACAGTCACCGTTGAATACACCGGAGCTTCTTGCATGAAATAATTGAAATAACTCCAGGTTCCAGCAACACCAAACAGAAGCAGAAAAAAAAGAAAAAGACAGATACGTTTAATCGTCATGATAAATAATCTTGATATCCTCAAGCCGGTCTATAAATCACGAACCAGCAACGATAAAAGAGATCAAAGGCTCTTGATCTGTTTGCTATTCGACAGAATGTTTACTTGTAGGTAACAGTTAGCAACAAAAGGTGTAAAAAATGTGCAAGAAATAAGGAAATTGTTACATTGCGCCGTCATACTCTGATTTATTGATCTAATTTATGCTATCACTGGTTAAACAGAGGGTTTTCTGAAGGACAGGACAACCCGGATGGAGTCACAGAACATGAAAATTAGCATCAGTTACAAATTGTTTTGGGCGATAATGTTGGCAGCAAGTCTGGCTGTTGTCAGCTTGGTCTGGATAACCCACTGGAACCTGAAACGCGGCTTTTTACACCTGATCAAAGAAACAGAACAGGCCGGGATTGTTCGCCTGACCGACTCGCTGCAGAAGTTTTATTCCACTGAAAAAAGCTGGGATCTCCTGCAACAGGATGGCGATATGTGGCGTGAACTGATCTTTTTCTCATTACCTCACGCAACTCCACCGCAACAATCGTCTCCCCCACCGCCCCCACCTCAACCTGGCCGACGAGAAAGTCTAGAGCGACCAGAAGCATTGCCATTTCCTCCTCATCTGATGCAAAACCTGACCGGGCGCATTTTTTTGTTGGACAACAATCATAAGTTACTGATTGGCTCTTCGATTCGTCTTGGCAAAAAGACATTGATTCCGTTAAAAGACCAAGCTCAAACCGTTGGTTATCTCGGCTATTTTCCACTTAAACGATTGACCGATAATCGCCATCTCCATTTTTTAGAGAAGCAAAAATTCGTTTTTTTTCTGGTTGCCGGGATTATTGTTCTACTGTCTAGCTTCCTGTCATTTCTGCTGACACGTAAGCTGGTTCGGCCTCTGAAAGACCTTGCTGGTGCCACCCACACCCTGACTCGTGGGGACTTTTCATGTCGTGTTCCGATCACAACCACAGACGAACTCGGCCATCTGGCTGCTAATTTTAATTTGTTGGCGTTGACTCTGGAAAAGAATGAACAGGCACGCAAACAATGGGTGGTTGATATCTCCCATGAATTACGAACACCTATTGGTATTTTACGTGGAGAAATTGAAGCTTTACAGGATGGGATACGTCAAACCAATGCAGAATCGTTACAATCTCTACGTGCAGAGACAATACGCCTCGGTCGACTGGTCGATGACCTTTATCAGCTATCAATGTCTGATCCAGGCGCTTTGTCATATCGTAAGGCTAAAATGGATCTGATTCCCATTGTTGCTGATGTTGTCACTTCGTTTCACCACGAATTCAATCTCCATGGGATTCAACTATTTTTCGCAGAAGAACATCCTTTTTATTTTTTTGGAGATGCCGAACGGTTACGACAGTTATTTTCAAACCTCCTCGAAAATTCGCTGAAATACACTGATGCGGGTGGAAAACTTAAAATATCGATGTCTCAGTGCAAACAAACTCTGACCATTAATTTTCAGGATAGCTCTCCTGCTGTTCCTGAAGAAGATCTGGAACATTTATTTGAACGCCTTTACCGGGTGGATAGTTCACGTAGTCGCTCAACCGGTGGAGCGGGATTAGGATTAGCAATCTGCCGTAATATCGTTGAAGCACATCAGGGGACAATTTCAGCCCAACCGTCACCAGCAGGGGGATTATGGATTCAGGTACAATTCCCGGCATCAGGGGCTATTGATGGCTGAAATCATACTAATTGTTGAGGATGAGCGTAAATTGGCAGAATTGCTACGGGATTACTTACTGCAAGCAGGTTTTACCCCAGTTCTGGTCGCCAACGGCACGGATGCACTGCCTCGACTGAGGCAAGTAAACCCAGCCCTGGTTCTGCTTGACCTGATGTTGCCCGAGCGGGATGGTCTCGACATCTGTCGCGAGATCAGATCTTTTTCTACCATTCCGATCATCATGATTACCGCTAAAGTTGAAGAAGTTGATCGAATTCTGGGGTTAGAGTTAGGTGCCGATGACTATATCTGCAAACCATTCAGCCCACGAGAAGTCGTCACTCGGGTTAAAACCGTTTTGCGTCGTGCCGGAAAGATAACTGTCCAAGTCGAAGATCTGACACTGGATGAGGCCAGCTATCATGCCACAATCAATAATAAGAATATCGCTTTAACAGCGGTGGAATTCAAGCTATTACAGTTGCTGATGAGCAGTCCGGGACGAATTTACAATCGCCAGCAGCTAATGAATCATATTTATTCAGATGACAGGATCGTCTCCGACAGAACCATAGACAGCCATGTAAAAAAGCTACGTCGAAAACTATCTCAGGTTTCGCCTGAAGTGGAAATCATTCACTCCATCTACGGGGTGGGATACAAATTTGAATATCTAGAAGCAACAAATCCAATATAGGTATGACCAAATGATAAAACTTGTGGTCAAAACAACCCGTCTCAGCTAAGGTATCCTGGAAGTTTTCAACCGAATTCCAGTTACGCTCAGAACCCAATATTTTCCACTAGAGCCTCTATTTATCGCATTCTATCCCTCTAAGAAGAACAGAATCAAGGAGCAAAACCAGAGAGTGAGTCAAACCACGAGCATCTCCCAGACACAGTTCCCATTATTTAGATTGCTAATCGGTTCTGTCTGCATCAGCTTTTCTCCAATCTTCATCAAATTGGCCGATGTTCCCCCCGACACAGCTGGATTCTACCGGATGTTGTTTGCCGGGATATCGTTGTCGGTGCTGATGCTGCTGCGCAGAGATAATCTAAAAATGGCACCAAGGCCACGATTACTCCTCTGCTTAAGCGGGGTTATTCTAGCTATCGATTTCATGTGTTGGCATCGTAGTATTGAACTGGTTGGTCCTGGCTTTTCAACCCTGCTTGGTAATTTTCAAATCTTCTTCACCGCTCTATTTTCTTGGTTATTTTTCAAGCAAAAGATTTCAAAAATGTTTGTACTGGCTGTGATCATGGCACTGTGCGGACTATTATTTATCACCGGTGTGGACTGGAAGAGCCTTGAAGATGGCTATAAATTGGGAATTTTTTTGGGTTTTCTGACAGCTGTTTTCTATTCAGGTTATATCCTGTTGGTCAAGATATCAATGGATGACAGTTCTGTAAGCAGCGTTCCAGCCATGCTGATGGTTACAATCCCCAGTACGCTGTTGCTCTCTGTTATTACGCCACTCAATGGGGCAACGTTTGCCATCCCCAACAGCAATTCGCTCCTTGCCTTGATCGGTGCCGGAGTGATCAGTACTACGATCGGCTGGTCATTAATTTCATCTGCAATCAAACATATTCAGGCCACAGTCGCCAGCCTGATCCTCTTGCTACAACCAACCCTTGCTTTGATCTGGGATACTCTTCTCTTTAGCAGACCAACTGGAGGAATAGAGATCTTTGGCATCCTGATGATTCTGTCGGCCATTTACATTGGCTCGTGCCGAAGATAAATATCCCGAAAGGAAACAGCATTGAACCTCGATATTATCATCTCTCTCACTTGGGGGGCACTCTCTGGATACCTGATTCTGCGTACTCTGGATAGCGCGCTGGCAACGATCTTCTGCCTGCACGGTCTCCTTATGACCCGATGGAAACGACTGGCCAACAAAGCAAAGCCGGGACAGATCAGGTACAGCATTATTTTGCAGCAGTTGCTCCGGGCAGTTTTCTGTGGGTTTCTATTCTATTTTCTCTTTGTGATTGGCGACAATTTTGTTCTCCGTAGATTCCATTTTAATTATCAAGAATCTGCTGGTCTGATTTGGGGAATCATGGCGATAATTGTTGCTGCTTTACTCCTGCGAGCATCTTGGCGCAGATTGATCCGTGTCTGGAAAATAACTCACGAATTTGATTATGCCGAGAAACAGCAAAGAACGTTTCTGTTGAAAAAATAGGGAAACATCTCCCCCTGCAGAGTATCAATAAATTGAGATCACCTCATACTCACGGACGGAACCACCCTTAAGATTGACCTGATCACCACACTGCTTTCCAAGCAGCTCTCGCCCCAGAGGCGAGACCGGGGTGATCAGCATTATCTCCACAGCATCAAATTCTAGATTCAAACCGCCCGCCGCAGGAGCAAGAAAAACCAGTCGGCGCCGCCCTTCATCATCTTCAAGCTGCACCACTGCGGTCAAACGAATCACCGACTCAGCAGAAAATACCGACAAAGTCAGTTGCCGGAACACCTGCAACGCCTGCAGAATTTCCTGTGCCCGATTCGCCTGTCCCTGAGCAAGATAGGAAGCCTCAAGACCGAGAGTGGCATATTTATTATCAGGAATATTTTCATCGTGGGTCGCAGCAGCATGAGCTGTCTTTGCGGCTTGCAACAGCAAAGCGTGATCAGCCTTCAATCGGGCAATGATCTGATCACGCAAAGCTTCTTTATGGAGCATTTTTTCAGAATAAGTTTTCAAGAAATAATAATTTCACTCTGTCATAAAAGCAGATTCAAGGGCAAATTTGGCATGTAATGCTGCCGTATTGAACAGCGGCAAATCGGTATCTTCCTGGCGAACCAGCAACGGAATTTCAGTGCAACCCAGAATCACCCCCTGAGCCCCCTGCTGATGAAGTTTAGTCATGATATCAAGGTAGTTTTTTCGTGATTCTTCGGTGAATTTCCCTTGGCATAACTCGCGAAAAATAGTTTGGTGGATATATTCACGATCTTCGGCAGCGGGGATGATAACATCCAGATCAAAGTTATCCAACAGTCGCTGCCGATAAAAATCCTCTTCCATCGTATAGCGAGCACCAAGCAAGCCAATTTTTTTCAGCCCTTGGCCTTTAATTGCACGGCCAGCGGCATCGGCAATATGGAGTAATGGAACCTTTATTTGGGCTTCGATAGTCGGCGCAATCTTATGCATCAGATTAGTACAGATCAAAATCATATCTGCCCCAGTCTGCTCTAATCCCAAAGCTGCAGCAGCAAGCTTTTCTCCCGCAGCATCCCATTGCCCATTGACCTGAAACTGTTCAATTTCAGCAAAATCGACACTGTGCATCAGAATTTTTGCCGAATGAAGACCACCGAGTTTATCCCGCACCCCCTCATTGAGTAACTGGTAATAAAGAACCGTCGATTCCCAACTCATTCCACCTAACAAGCCTATTGTTTTCATAAAATACTCCGTCAAAATACCGCAAAAAGATTAAATCTAACTCGAATTTATCGATATTGGGATTAGAACGTACAATCTGCTTGCAAAACAGATACAGTTTATTGAAAAATAAACCATAACAGATTAATGGATGGAGGCGAACTTGAAAACAGAGATGTTCCGCTACCGTAAAGTTGAAAAACATATTATCGCCCTTGTTGACAGTGAAGCTCTGAAAGAGGGGCAAAAATTACCTTCACTGCGACAATTGAGCCGGCAACTAGCCGTCAGCATATCGACCATCAGTCAAGCCTACCTTGAGCTGGAGAAGAAAGGGATCATAGCAGCTCGGGAACGCTCCGGTTTTTATCTCACCAGTGGAGCAAAACGACTTCCACCACCAACAGGCCGTCCCCGACTGGATCTGATTCCAACCTTTGGGCAGCGCAATGATTTGATTCAAACCGTTCTCGAAGCACTGGGAAATCGCAGTCTGCTCCCACTAGGAGTTGTTTGCCCCGCAGAAGAATTACTCCCCTCAAAGACTCTGACCCGTATTTTATCATCAGCCTTGCGTGAAAATCCGACTCTGGCAATGAATTATTCTTCTGTCAACGGTGATATCGAGTTACGCCGCCAGGTTGCGCTCAGATTACTCAACTCTGGGGTCACAACCACCCCAGACGAAATTCTGATCACTTCTGGGGCAATGGAAGGAATTTCCATAGCCCTACGCGCTCTGACTCACCCCGGAGACAATGTCCTGATTCAGTCCCCCAGTTATTTCTGCTTTTTGCAATTGTTAGAAAATTGTGGGCTCAGAGCGATAGAAATCCCCTCATCAACAACCGGAATTGACCCCGCAGATGTGCAGGACGCAATCAATCGTTTTGCGATCAAGGCAGCAATTCTGGTACCAAATTTTAACAATCCCGATGGCAGCTTTACCGATGATACAAAAAAACAGGAAATTGTAGAGATCCTCGCAGAACACTCGATCCCACTGGTTGAAGATGATGTTTACGGTGATCTATATTTTGGTGAGAAGCGCCCAGCGACCTGCAAAAGCTTTGATCAGCAAGAACAAGTTATCCTCTGCTCCTCTTTCTCCAAAACAGTTGCACCGGGCTATCGGATTGGTTGGATGATTCCGGGACGCTATTATCGTGAAGCTCTCAATATCAAAACAACCACCAACATCTGTGCCGCAACACCAAACCAGATGGCTATCGCCACGTTCCTGAGCGAAGGATATTACGAACGTCACCTGCGGCGCTTGCGTAGCGCCATTCAAAGTCAAATGGAATCGTTATTGCTTAGCCTGTATCGGCACTTCCCAGAGACAACCAAAGCAGGCTTTCCCGAAGGAGGAGCAGCCATCTGGGTTGAACTGCCAGAAGGTGTTGATGCCGTCAAACTGTTCTACCAGGCGCGTCAGAAGGGCATTGGACTTGCACCAGGGCCAATCTTTTCGACTCAGGATAAATACAATAATTTCATTCGTCTGAGCTGTAATGGTATTTGGAATGCGGAAATGGAAGAAGGGATGAAGATTTTGGGAAGACTGGCTCAGAAGGGCTGACTTATCTTCTGTTCTTCATATGACAAGAAAACTGAGAGTTCGGAAATTCATTTTCAAAAGAAAATACTTGGATTTGGCGAACTGGTCTTATAGATGTTCTCGGTTCCAAAACTAAGAAAAGAGTCCGTTTTAACAACCCTTTAACAATGACATATTGCAGCAGACCGGGGATATCGATACGTGCTTGGCGTGGCAAGATGAAAGCAGAACAGACAAATAGATTTCTCAACAATGTCCCGTTAGTTTTTCCCAAACTGCTTGAATGTACTCAAATCCGCCAGTTCAAGCTACTGTGCGGCTTGAACCCTTGCTAACGGGAGGAAAGATGCGCAGCATTTTGACGTCCCAGAGAACGCAGCGAACGAGTTGATCAATTTTCCATAAGGCCTATTCACCATAATTTAAGCGCATACTCCATACGCGAAAAGGTACCCATAAATTCAATAGCAAGCCCTTTTGGCATAAATAAATGTCAAGATAACGCTCGCGTAATAGGCGCGAGCTTGCGAGCGTCCTAATTGACGCGATTGTTATATGATTCTTCAATGCTCTTCCACTTTAAACTTGTACTTTTTCTCTGCAAATGAAATGAATTCGCCTATGCTCTTCTCGACCGCTTCTAGCATGTGAATATATCCATCTTTTGTAAGCGAACGATCAATGGCGAAGTGATGAACAATACCATGCCTATATTGGATAATGTCAGAAATCCGATTTTCCAAGAAAGTTACCGAATTTCCTATTTTCTTCTTTTTGTATAGGAGCTTTCTTACGTCAATATCCAGCCAATCTTTATAGGCCTTGTTTAACTGATTAAGGTTTTGAAACGTATAGTTTCTAGCGATAATATTCTCAACAGTTGTTTCTTTTTTCTCTACTTCTAATAATGTTTCAAAATCCAGCTTCTGCTTGTGAGTAGTGCGTTTTTCCAGTGCCACTGGATCATATTTAATTAGAACTTGAAAAGCTTGTGAGAAAAAATACTCAAACATTGAAACCGCAAATGGTACAAGGCCGTTATATAGAACCCTGCTCGGGTCCATGCTTTCACTAAACTTTATAAAGTCGTCGATTTTTCCTTCAACAGGTTTTGGCAGTTTTATAGATGCGTCAGGTAAAGCAAATCTGACTGATGATATCTCTTGTTTTACATGGCTATAAATTGCAGACATTCCCCTGCTGATAGGGGTGCTATCATCTTCCCATAACGGGGCGTAGCGATTCGTTCCGTAATCACCTTGTATAGTGCCGCCGAAAAGCTTCCTAGCTCCTCTCAAAACATCATTTAGCATCTTCACATCGTACCAACTGGCACTGTATAAATTACGTACGTGTAAAGCCCACTCATTCCCTGTAATATTTAATTCTTCACCGGAGACAGGATAAACATCAGCCGACACACCATCTATAGATTTATAATCTTCATAATCGAACCAAGAGTAATTAAGAGTCCCCTTTGGCCAATCCCAGAAATGTCTGCACTTTTCAAAGCCTAAGCCTTCAAGATATTTTTTAAGGTCATCCCTTGTTGCTTTCTTTGGGTATAAGGTTACATCCCTTCCCATTTATTATAATCCTTGGCTGGAGATCGTTTTCATATAACGGGGCGCGATTGAGCGGCGCACGCCAGTGTGATTGCTCGAATCGCTTTGATGGGTTGCGCTTCGCATCCTGCGACGCTCAATCGCGCCCCCATGGGGTCGGCGCGAAGCGTCGATCCCATCGGTTCATGATAACCGGCGGCGACGAACTGCTTGCCGGCCACCGCAATTTTAGATTTTGTTTTTCAATTTTGCACAGACGTATTTTCCGTCCGGTTGATTAAATGGTTAGAACTCGCCTTATTATTTAAAGAAAATTTTACACTGAACAACAGTAATAAAGATACGAATATGGAAATGGAGCAAGATACAGTAATACCTGCCCAGCCAAAACTGCTCCATACGGAACCAAGAAAAATAGAAGAAAGGCTTCCTCCACCAATGCAAAATAAAATATAAAGCGATGAAGCACTACCAATTGTCTCTTTTGGAACTTGCTCAGTTATGAGCAGAAACAATAAGGGTTGACACGAATAGACACCCATAAAAAGAAAAAGTAACCCTACTATGATCAATAAGGTTGAATCAAACCATCCAATCAACTGAAGAGAAAACAAGCATAAAAACAGGCTAGGGAAAATAATTTTAAAGATCCCAATTTTTTGGGAAATATTACCTGAAAAAGGTGCAATGATCGCGGTAATACCTGCAAAGCTAATCCAGCCGATTTCTCCAGATGAAAAATTGAATGGGGATTCAATGAGTCGGTAGGATAAAAATGTAATCATGCCAAGGAAGCCAAAGAAAAGACTGAATCCGGCTAGCAATAATGACAAAACATTGAAATTCAGTAAATGCTGTAATGATGTTTTGTATGACAATAAAAGTGATTTATTTTTTATTGTTTTTTCTTGGGCACTGTCTTTTACAAGAAAAAACAGTGTCAGAAATAAAAAAATAAAAATAATTATGGCAAAAAGTTTAAACGATACCCTCCATCCAAAGAATGAAGTTAGAATTCCCATAGAAACTCTGCCAAAAATAACACCTAATGTAGCTGATGCCACGATTGAACCAACGTACATACCAATTTTATTGGGCGGGGCTATAGTTGCCATATAGGGAAACATAGATGCTGGGACTAATGCTGCGAAAATCCCCATAACCGCTAATGTAATGGTGAAAATATCAAATCCTGTTACGTATGCTGCAAAAACAACAGATAAACCCAATAAAAACAAACCAATAGCGGCAATGGTTGGCAAGTTGTATCTATCTATAGCTGGACCAATAAAAAAGAAGGAAATTGCATAGCATAAAGAAATAACACTGAATGAGAAACGCGCTTGGGTAATATCTATTTTAAAAAACTCTGAAATTTCAAGAAAGATTGGCTGTGTCATAAAAACTGTTGATACTGCAAGCAGTGTTACCATACATGCTGTGAAAATTTTCAAATATTCGTTGTTTTTTGTAGTTAACTTCGGTTCTAACAAAATATTACCTCGTGATGACTTGCAGTTCTAACGGGGCGCGATTGAGCGGCGCACGCAAGTGTGATTGCTCGAATCGCTTTGATGGGTTGCGCTTCGCATCCTGCGACGCTCAATCGCGCCCCGATGGGGTCGGCGCGAAGCGTCGATCCCATCAAGTTATTGAGCGGTTCTGGCCACCATACACGTACATAATTTAATTGACAATATCTATGCAAATGTTGTCATTTCTCTAACCGTTTATCATACTTGTTAAACATGATAAGTGAATTCGAATATATAACAATTCCATTACCTGAAAATCTTATACCTTCCTATAATCATTTTATGAGCAAGAACAATACCCCAGCTTGTTACAACCATATTTCCGATTATGGCTATGTTTCTGTGTCGTTTTTATCACATAATTATCCCGCTTATACTGATCTGAAAACCAACCTTCGACACACAAACTAATATTATCATTATTGACACGGACTAATCAAAAGAGCTAACATTTTTGTCTTGAAAGTCATTCACACAAAGGAGCCCAGCCCAATGATTATGACCAATGTAAACACCGTTCCCGGAAAAAAGATTGTCGAACATTTTGGTATCGTTCAGGGCAGTACAGTCCGTGCCAAACATGTCGGTAGAGACTTCATGGCCAGCTTGAAAAACTTGGTTGGAGGTGAGCTAAAAGGATACACCGAGCTACTACAAGATTCACGCAAAGAAGCGATGAAACGCATGGAGGAACAAGCTGCTTTGATGGGTGCAAACGCGGTGGTTAATATCCGCTTTGCTACATCTTCTGTTGCTCAAGGAGCTGCAGAGCTGTTCGCTTATGGTACCGCTGTCCGTGTTGAATAGGTGATCTCATGGAAATTCTATTTCAAAATTTAGATTTATTTATCTTTATCGTGTTGATGACACTTGGCTACAGTGCGGGAACCTGGGCGGAAAAAAAGCATTATCGCTCAATCAAAAAACGTGAGCAGGAATTATTGAAAATGGCTGTTGTCACCGCTGAAGGGAGCTTCCCTGATGACCGCATTGCCAAAGCCGAACTGGTCTCAGGCAGTGTGGTTGTTTCAATTGATTACTTCAAACGCTTGCTCGCCATCTTACGCAATATCTTCGGTGGTCGAGTTAGATCATATGAATCGCTGGTCGATCGTGCACGTCGAGAAGCTATTTTGCGGATGAAAGAACAGGCCAAAGAACAGGGTGCCGGCATGATCATCAATATGCGCCTTGAAACATCAACCATTGGCCGCAGCGCGAATAAGAAAAAGCGTGTTGGCAGTATTGAAGCCATCGCCTATGGCACCGCCATCGTCATGAATCAAGCATGAAATTCACCCCCAAGCATCTCGACAACAACGTCAACGTTTCAAAAAGCCACCCTCTGACCGAGCTGCTGTGGCTGATTGGAGGGTTGATTCTGATTGCCGGGAGTGTGTTCTTTCTTCTTGGGGTAACAACCAATTGGGCCGCTGAAAAAATCCCCGTAAGAGTCGAGAACTGGTTGGGGGGGCTGGCATTGAATGAATTCCCTGCCGAAAAGAGCCAAGCGTTACAACAAAGACTCAACGCCTTGCTGGCTGTTATCCCTGCAGAATCACCGCTCCACGATTATAACTTTACGATCTATCGGGCTGCGACTGAAGATGTTAATGCCTTCGCCCTTCCGGGTGGCCGCATTGTTGTTTTTGATGGATTGCTTGCACAAGTCGAATCAGAGAATGAACTGTCCATGATTCTGGCACATGAGCTGGGTCATTTCGCCCACCGTGACCACCTACGTGGTTTGGGTCGTGGATTAGGCCTGGCAGTTGCCTCGATCCTGTTTTTGGGGGAGAATAATTCTGCCAGCAATCTCATCTCAAAAACCCTCCTGACGTTTCAGGTTAAGTATTCTCAGGATCAGGAATCTGCCGCCGACCAATTTGGTGTTGATCTACTCACTGCCCGCTACGGTCATGCCGGAGGGGCAACAACCTTCTTTGAACGCATGTCCGAAGAGGCAGGAAGTAAAATCCCCTACATCCTTGCCTCACATCCCCATCCTGAAAATCGGATCAAGGCATTAAACGAACGGGTCAAACAGAAGAAATATCCGGTTAAACAGACCTTGTCTTTGGCTGAAACGTTAACCATCCCTCAATAGAAACAAAACCGCTTTATTTCACCACTCTCACTTCACGAACAGTACTTTCAGTTTGATTGGCAGCCCTATCCCAAATGATCACTTTATAGAAATAGCGCTTCCCCTTCTTGACTCTGCCATCAACGAATTCTGCATCTTTGATTCGAACATGGCTGATCTTCAAGAAATCACGGTTATTATGGCTTCTAAACACGTCAAACCCTGCGAGGTCGGTATCTTTTGAAATAACCTTTAAAATGACTTCCCCGTTGAGGACTCCAGCCTTGAATGATGAAATTTGAGGTTTAACATGATCACGGACAGAGAGATTGATCGTCGAAGAGGGGTCTGATTCGTTACCTGTTTCATCGACGGCAACGACCGTGTAAATAATGGGAATATCCACCGGTGGTTTAGCATCGACAAAAGAAGAGTGGATTAAAAGATCTTGACTCACCTTTATTTTTTGTCCGTCCACCTGACGGTAGACGTTAAATCCGGCCAAGTCATAAACCTGAATCTGTGACCAGGTCAATGCTACCTGCCCTTCGCGCACTGAAGAACTTGTGATTGACGGTGATTTTGGCGGGGTGACATCGGGCAACTGTATTTTAACAAAATCTGATGGTTCAGATTCATTGAAATGGGTATCAACAGAGGTCACACGATAGTAATAAGGGTGACGGGAAAGGTTTTTTTGCAGAACATCAATATGAGCCAGAGCAGGGGCAGGGTCATTATTCAACAATGCCCAATCCTGATCATTGACAGACATCGTTCGATAGATCCGATACCCGAGAAGGTCTTCTGCCTGAACTCCACTCCAATGTAAGTTCACCTCTGCATTAACCACATCAGCAGCGAGGCCACTTGGTACTTCCGGTGGTGTAGCATCTTTTGCCAACCCTTGCCCGTTCAGTGATGGTAAAGACTCATATCCACCTTTATTTACTGCGGTAACAGCATAAAAATAATTGAGATCGACTTCTATATTATCGTCTGAGAACGACGTCCCTGCGATAAGTTCGTTATTTAGTTTCTCGCCCTTCTCTTCATAATTGCGGGTACGATAAACATTATAACCAACAATATCTTCATCTGGAGAAGGTTCCCATGTCATGGAAATAGAGATTTCACCTGACTTCATTTCAGGGCGTCGCAATGGCGCAGGACGCGGATCTACCTTCACCATCCCCAGCACGGGAATCGTTTCTGGCCCGGAATCGGCGAAAAAATCGATCCCCTGAACCTTATAAAAAGCCAACTCACTTTTCTTCAAAGTGGTATCAGAATAAAAATACGGGGCGACATCGATTGTCCCATTTGCATTTCTACTGACTTGCACCTGAACAGGAGCCATATTTAATTTCTGATACTCGCCATCATATTGATCACTGCGATAAATGTTAAAGGCTGTGTAGGGTTCATAACCTTGCCATTTAACACCGACCCCCCAATCAAAGCGATGTGCCTGAACATCCCACAACATAGGAAGTTGTTTGACAATGCCGGGAGCAATTCCACGAGTGTTGGTATGGACAAGTTCACCACGCTTGAAG
>JADGEB010000019.1 GCA_016744595.1 Desulfuromusa sp. | reverse complement strand
GTTTTCGATTATGTTTGAAGGGCGAATGCCACTACTCTGACCGGCGGGCCATTTACACAAAATACTTTACAGGCCCGGAAATTTTGGGCTTCCCAAAGAACAAGGTATATTATCGGCGAACGAAATTGAATCACATACAGGACTTTTCTTAAAAACTGGTTATCAACAATATGAATTTGTACATAAATCATTACAAGAGTACCTAACAGCCGTGTATTTAGTTAAATTGCCATCACTTGAACGTATAAAGTCATATATTGAATTATTAGGTGCAGAGCTTGCTATAGCTACCTCTATTTCATCTAATCCAAGCCTCTACTTTTCCGATATTGTTTTAGGAGTCTTCAATAGGAGGGATTTAACAAATTCATTTTATAATTCTTTTACAAGTCGTTTATCGCAAGAAAAACCAGACTTTTACCCAAACGATGATCTAATATTAGCATCATACACGTTATTGAGCGATCGGACTGATGACAAACTTTATAAATCTTTAATGAGCAGAATGCTTGGCAATAGCAATATCAGAATAATTTTTGATTATTATGCTATTCAATGTAAAGAAGAAGATGGAGCTATCACTTTGAGGCGGAGAAAAACTAATAAATTTTACAAATTAAGAACGAAGCTTCATGTGCCTAGTGGTGATTTTGCTGACCGGTTAGCATAGTATTGAACGGGGAGATAGGTAGCAAAACGTTTCAGGGGCATAAGCGGTGGCAGATAACACTTTTCAGTCTCAAATCTCGTGAGTATTAAGTTGTACGTAAAGCGTTACGACGAAATGAATTGTTTTTGTATTAGGTTATTCGAGATAAATAATGGACAGGATTGAACCGATAAAACTAAACGGTCCGAGGGCATATTTTACTGATTTTGACCATCGCCTTGTGACGAGGACCAAAAACTTATCCTCTCTTCAATTGAGGGCAGAACGTAAACTAAAATCACTCTTGCTACTAAAAGGGCAGATAGTTTGCGCTGCTTCGCACTTAGCCACAAGTTTTGCGTACGAATTCTTCAAAAAAAATCCCATCCTCCTGACGAGTAAAGCTATTATTCCCGCGTTCAGATCTGACAAAAATGAATTTGGGGAGCTTTTTACCCGGAAAAGATTCAAAGGTAGAAATGATGCGCTAAAGTTCTACGAGGAGCATGTCCATTTAACAGTCAATTGGAACCTAGATGATAATTCAATGTGGTTCCGGGATCGTTTTTTAGCTGATCTTGAAGATGCCGACTCAGTATTGATAAGGAATTTAGGGCAAGACGCCAATCCTGTCATCGAGGAATTAACAAATGAAATTCGGGAAGGTGCTCTTTTAGGTAGAGATTTAGTTGATCGGGTTTCAAAACATTTACCAATGCAGCAAAAGAGATTACTCCAAAACTATAGAGAGCTTCTATATCACATGTCAGGGGCGCGGGTTGTAAATTGCGAAAGTGCTTTACCCCAGGAAAATTATATTGATTATGATTTGGCAGATTTGAGCCAAAACAGAACAAGACTTACGGAGGAAGAGATTCTACGTAAGATAATGATAGAGCTTGTTTTTGATTCTCTGCAAAAAGAACTGATGCCTCTTGATCTTCTCGATAATCTTTCCTTCAACGATATCATGCTGATAAGAAAGCCACTGTTATCGTCGACTTTCCAAAAAACATATGACCAACTTGTTAAACAGGCTCTATCCTCCACTGCCCAAGACTCACACGTTATTTACAACGTAGAAGAACTAGAAAGGATTAGAAAAGAGCTTGCGTTGACCTTCTCCAGTGTGATTAGAGAACAATTACCTGAGTTTTTAAAGAAGGAAGCGTTTGAACAGTCAAAGGAATTAGGGAGTACGTCAGCATCCATAGCGTTAAGTGTTGCTGGCGCAGTGCCAGGAATTGGCCTTGTGACGAGTGCTGCCAGTGTTATGAGGGATACGCCTGCATTGCTCTTTAATTTGGGGCAGACTTATACCTCGGTAAGATCTATAAAAAACTTATCTCATCATTATGAAAACAAAGAAAAATTGATAAGAAAAGAAGTTGAAGAGCTGGAACTCAAAGACAAAGCTGTCTTTTTTGAAATGGTCGATCTGCTTCTTAATATCATAAGCGAACGTATCCGATTCTGAATCGCTAGTAGCACCCGGTGAAGAATTAACTGTCCCAATTATGCAGGACGCATTAAGAAACGAGTGTTGTCATCTTATGAATGATATTGATGATGAAATGAATCTTCGACCAATCGATCTACATGCAGCACAAATGCCATGGATGAATGGGCTCTTACCATGCCTGTATGTGCCAATTGCAGCAAGAGATAGATGTGCAATTGAAGAATACGTGGGGAAGATTCAAGCCCCGCTCACACCGCGATCAAAGAAAAAGGCGTTTCTTGTTGAGGCATACGAAGCTGAGAAACCTGATACCCGTCTTCCCATATGGCAGTTACCAGCAGCGGCAGTTCTTCACGATCCCCGGCAGTTATGGGTTCATGTCGATTATACTGGTTACCGGAGAGCATACATCCAAGCGTTTCCAGATACCGATCTAGCTGATTTTGTCATTGATCATGTGATGAATCGAAGAGTAGCTCGCTTGAAAGGTTTTAAATATTTACGAGTCGTCCCAGTAACAAGAGCTGTGAATTCGAGCCATGGAGGTTTGTCTGAAAAATGGGCTGTAGACTACCATAGTTCTCCGAGGATGATTGAAATCAACAGGGAATCCAAGGCTGTTGTTCAATGTGCCGATCTCTCAGATATTGTGAAGATGATAAATATGGAGGGCGGCGGCTCATTTATGGGAATCGTGAATGATGCTCAGAAGCTGGTGGAGTTGCCCACCGATAAATAATCAGTAATGGCTTTCCCAAATCCACCATTCCCGACATGCCAAATGGAATCTCAATAATTGTGAAAAACGTAAACGCCAACAAGATCCGGAGCTTCTCTGTTTCTACGTCTCGTATGTTGTAAATTGTAGAATCATACTCGAAATATATTTGACCTTGAGGAAGAATATCATGAAAAACAAAAGAAACGTCGTCCTAAACGCGGTCGGTCAGCTTCCAGATAATGCCAGTTGGCAGGAAATATTGACATGCGTTTACAGTACTGCCGCAAAAACCGCTCCCCCGGATGTATATTCTAGAACGATTGAAGTATTCAACAACGGGGAAAAGGCGTCTTACTGGTTATTGTCACAAAACACAGGTCTAGGAGGAGTAACACCTCTATCGTTGATAGAGGTGGGCAAGACTAAAGATGTCCTAGATGTTTTGGGCCGCATTGAGTATGGCGTTTATGGATAATCTGAAATGATGCTCGCTTAATAGACCGTATCAAGTCTCGAAAATTATAGAATGTGACATTGCTCATTTCGTGTTCACGGAAAGGCTCTGGAACCGGGTTCCTTGTCTCTGCCTGCGTCAAAATTGCCATGACCAGACTGTCGCTGAATCGTGATTTTTTCATCGAGAACCTCTTCTTGGTCAGTTTACGAGAGAATTCTACTTTTGATAACTACTACTTATCCGGGAGGAACTACCCTAGTTTGAACAAGTTGTCAGCCTAAGTCGGATCAAAGACAGTTGACATACAAATAATTTCCAGTTATTCATGTCACTATAAAATGCACAGAGAAATAAACTTACGGAGGGGGTACCGTGTGTTATTTTTTTAAATACATAAAAGTCTGTTTTGGAAAAGGCGTGACCTTTTCTTGAACGGACTTTTTTTGTTTAATCCTGCTGATATTCCTTTTTGTTGTTGATTGAGAACAAGTTCAATACTAAGAGGAATACTGTTAAATCTACCCCGGCCATTTTGGACAGATGTAGCATCCAAAAATTACTAGTTTCTGCTGGTGCTCAATAATGCCATTCGCTGTGAGCAGCGTTTGTGATTGTAGTGACCTAATTTCTCAAGCTTCTTGTAGGTCAACAAACCAATGGAGTAAATACACGATGAAGTAGCAAACTCTTTCAGAAACTAGAGGCACATTCATGGGTGATTTTGTTTCATTTGAGCGATTTTATTACTTTGACGATCAAGTCCGGAGAGGGAAATATCCAAACACAACATGGATGATTGAAAAGTTCGAAATTGACAGACGAACAGCTCACCGTACAATCGAATTTATGCGCGACCGCCTTTACGCTCCTCTGGAATTTAACCGTTCAAAAAATGGATTTTACTACTCTGACGAATCCTTTGAACTTCCTAGATTCCAGATTTCTCAAGAAGAGATCCTAGCACTCCTGATCGCCAGAGATCTCCTGTCCAAAAGCGCTGGCGGGCATATCAGCGACCAGATTACTCACTTCTTCCAAAAGCTCATCTCTACTGATGGGGGAATCACGCTAAAACCAGAACATTTAGATGAGATGTTTTCATCGACCTGGGTAGGGCATAAACCAACAAAGCCCGCCATTTTCGAAAAGGTCCTTCAGTCTACTTTTGAAAGACGGGTCATCCGCATCAGCTATTCCAAGCCCCAGGAGAAAACTCTTCGTGAAAGAGATGTAGAACCCCACCATCTCCAGCACTACATGGGCGATTGGATGCTGATCGCCTGGTGCCATTTCAGAGAAGAATGGCGACGATTTTCAATGGCACGAATCGAAAAAGCAGAACTGCTGAAGGTGGCCTATAGAACCAAATCATCTTCAGAGTGGAAGCCCTATCTGGATCATGCCTTTGGTCTTTTTCAGGGCGGAGAAATAACAAAGGTTGTTCTTCATTTCAACGAATTTCGATCCGAGTGGATTAAAGATGAGATCTGGCATTCCAGTCAAACCCTTGAGATCCTGGACAACAGCTCGACAATGCTAACTCTCCCTGTTTCAGCCTTCCCTGAAATAAAGATGCGCATTCTTCAATACGGTGCAGATGTCGAAGTTTTAAAACCAGAGTCTTTGAGAGACGAAATCCTTCAAGAAGCAAAACAAATGCAGAAAATGTACGAGTGTGACACTAAATGACAGGGTGCCCTGTCTATCATGCAAAATGAAATGTTTTATTTAAAAACTATGTGTATTGCTTCTCGGAGGATTTTAAATGCCTGCCATTCTTACAGAATTCCTATATGTCTTGGCATTATCCAGAAAAACTCGATGATGCCTTGCCCTGGGTATCATAGGCTTTTTCACCATCAAATTTTCAGGTCACCACATGCTCAACGACTTTGAGTTGTCTGGTCCCATGCCATTTATGACAGAAGCCATTAGAGAACACCTTCATGGTCGATATGACAAAGCAGCTTATGCCTGTTTGTCTACCTTTGGTTTATTGACTTACAAAGCCTACAAAAAAGACAAGCAGCGCATCTTCTAACCCCTCAACAAATGAAAAGGAGACAAACAAATGACCCACTATTATGTCAACAAAAATGCTCAATCAAACGGGGATCACGAGGTCCATACACTAAGTTGTTCTTATTTACCGAGCGAGACAAACCGACTATATCTTGGCACTTATTCAACCTGCCAAGAGGCTGTTAAAAAAGCAAAACAGACATACCCTCAATCCAACGGGTGCTATTACTGTAGCAGAATCTGCCACACCAGCTAAATGTTCATATGGGAAAATAAAGGAGAAATATATGCCAAGAAAAACTCACCATATCGTTCCACATTCAGACGGTGGATGGGATGTAAAGAAAGGTGGAGGGCAAAAATCGATTAAACATTTTGAGAATAAACAGGATGCTGTCGATTACGGCCGAGGAGTCAGCAAAAACCAAAATTCTGAATTTATCGTCCATAGAAAAAATGGAACCATTCAGAACCCAGACAGTCACGGTGGCGACCCTTGTCCACCAAAAGATAAACGATAGAAACAATCAACTATGGAGAAATAATCATGTCAAATATTAGCCCATATAAAACAGATCTGGATAAATCAAATGCTCTTGAGATGGCATACTTGTCCAAACTTGTTTATGAAAAAACATCAGAAGACAACGAGCTTCCAAATAAAAAATCCATATTGGAGGTACTGAAGAAAAGAGATAAAAACTATTTGAATGTCAAAGGTTACGACAAGAACTCAGCCCAGGCCATGATTGTTGATCATAAAGAATTCATCGTCGTGTCGTTTCGTGGCACAAATGAATTAAGTGACTGGATCGACAATATCAATGCATTCCCTGAAAAAGTTCTTTTTGGAGATTTTCACCGGGGATTCTGGAATTCAGTAAAAGACCTGTGGGATGGCGAAGACGGGATTTTCGCAGACTATCAAGCCCTTCGGGAAACGAAAAAACGGCCTTTATTTTTAACTGGACATAGCCTTGGCGGAGCAATGGCCTCCATTGCAGCCGCTAGGCTAATTCATCAAGACAAACCCTTCACATCGGTTTATACGTTCGGGCAACCAAGATCCATGTCGCGAGAAACAGCCAGAATCTTCAATGCTGAAGCCAGCACGCGAGTTCATCGTTTTCAAAACAATGAGGACATTGTCACCAGAGCCCCCTCTAGAATGATGAATTATAGCCACGTTGGACGTTGTTTCTATATCGATGCCGACAACAAAATCCATCAAAATCCCGGCATGTGGTATCGCTTTGTCGATATGATCGATGGCGCCGTAGATTCACTGAAAGACATAGGACGTTTGGGAGCAATTACGGATCACAGTATAGACAATTATTTAGCAGCGATCAAACATTGGGATCTTGTCGATTAATCACCAAGAACAAAATAAATGAAAAGGAGTGCATAAATTATGGATTTTCCGTCAAATGAAACAATGCTTAACAGTACGGTTGATTATTCTTTTGGTGGGCACACCATCCAAAGAGATCATGCATGCATGATCTTGCTAGAAGACATAAAGATTTTCCCACAGAATTTCCAATCTAAAGATTGGGGAACGACTCGTGAGGGATTTTTTACTGTCGCCTTTGGAGAACAACAAACAACCTATCCATTTAAAGGTAAACCCAGCGATGTAGGGTTAAATATTGAGCCTAAATACATGGATAAGCTTCTGTATTTTGGGACTGTTAAAACACACTTACCAATTCGGATCCAACTGATAGAAAGTGATAAGAAGGCGAGAAAAATATTCAGCAAAATATCATCCATTTGTAGCAATTCTGACAAATTAGACAGAGGAGGAATGCTGTCTGCTATTTCATCAGGCTTTGGTTTTTTAGGAGCTATTTCCGGCATTGTCGGAGATAAAATAAAAGATGATGAAGAGGCTCACTTTTTAGGCTCATATCCCAATCCGAAAGATAAAGAAAAAATTACTTATACTCTAAAAAATCAAAACAAAGTCATTGTACAAATAAGTGTCCTTGTCAAAGATCTCGGTCAGATTAACAAGGAGCGCCCAAATTTCAGAATTGCCATCAGTGATCCAAAATTCACCTGGGACGCTCCAGAAATCTCAGCTGTTGATGCATCATTGGGAAATGAAGAAATCGACCATGTCGAGACAACTTATCAACCGTATGAGTACATCGAGAAAGTGAAAAGACTCAAAAACTTTAATTTGGAAGCGACTTACAAAAATGACAGTAAGGCGCTGTCTCTTTATCTCCCTGGCTTAATCAACAGATTGACCTGGAATGAATATGAGCTCTTCGAGACAAAAGGACTCAGTCATTCAGCTGAAAGCTACAACATTCCTTTGTCACTCGGATTCAGTCTTAACAGGGAAGAAGTTAACGCAGAAAATTGGATAGCTCTCACCACAAGCCCCCTCCCATTGTTAAGTTCCCTGGGTATTGACACAACGGATATTGAAGAAAAAATAGAAAAACAAGGTCAGAGCCTCTTTAATAAGATCAATGAGCTCTCAGGCTCAGAAATTTCTCTTTATTCTTTTGATGGAGCCTTGATTCTACCACCAACAACAACAACAGAGGACGTTGCAACTGGAAAAGGTGAATTGATTTTAAATAAAGTGCAAAACGATCGCTGGGAAAAAGAGGTTGAGAAAGACATTGTCGGAACTGCAGAAGGAAAAAGGACAAGGTTTGGTTCCTTTTCTTTTAAACTTTTCGTCGAATTAATTTAGGATTTTCAGAAAGGGCACTGCTATCTTAAGTTGCTAGCAGTGCCCAGCACAAGCCTTCGATAAAACCACAGAATGCAAACATTCAGGCAAAAGATATTGACCTTCCCCTATCATTTTTTTTAAATCAGTTCGGTTATTCTCATGCCCAATTTTTTCGGGAGAACACCAATCATCATGCCTTTATCCCCCCAGTCGGCGAAGCCTTTCACACGTATGGAAGACGCTCCTCGGTATCCCAGTGGTGGGATTACAGACAGAGTAAATCCCCAAGCGGTAACCGGGTGGAATGAGACTTTCAAATAGTTACTGTACATCTTAACGCTACAGTTCGATGAATTCAGGATACCAAACGTCGTTCCTGCAGGGAATGAAGAGGTATTAGAATTTATCCTTGTGGATATTTTCTACCCGATTGAAATTAATTCAGAGAAAGGACCATTTGACAATATCCATGCAATCAAAAGAATAGTCAAAACAACAGACAAAAGAGAAAAATATGAAAGCGGTCTTTTCGTTCATTTCCATTTTGAAGAAAAACAAAGAGAGGGATCCAGACCCTGCTATGTTCAGCCATAAACTTTGGAAGGATTACAGAAACTTCATAGCTTTAGTAGCGTCAAAATATGCACCCAGCTTGATATTCGATTACTATTTGACGGAATTTTCGACTTAATACAGAACAAAACACATTATTTTTGCGAAGGAGAATCATACATGCGACATTGACCACTACAGCATTTGCAAAAAAATAAATACTTGAGGCTGTTACAGTTTTCTTGGCTTATAGCAGCAGTCAGAGTGAGGACAATCAGACCTTATACATACTACCCGCCCTTAATGACCTCCTTTTAGAGTTGGAGCTCGAAGAATTCAACTCAGCAGAATCAGAAAAATCATAAAACTCGAAAAGAGACTCTTTAGATTCATCATGAAAAACGGATAAAAATTCACAGCCGATTTCAGAACTTGCGACCTGAACAACAATAACAAAACTGATCCTCAGTTGTCATTTGACGATCTGGATGACATCCCATCAATGGCAGCCCCTTAAATGAAAAAAAGATCATGGTTCACAGAATATTAAAGGCCAGACTACTATCTTTTTCGCTGAGCCCGGATATCCCGTCCCTCTTTTACCTCTACGAGTATCCGCAAAAAGAGCACAAAATGCATATTGACCAAGTGTCAAAAACAATTATTGAAATGGACATTTCTGATTACAAAAGCAGAGAGATTACTCTAACTGTCACCGATGACCAAAGCACCCTCCCATCGGTTACTATCGAGATTGCCTGATTGATCAAGGGGTTCTACCCTGCTTCTACGGACGGTTTGAAAGAAGAAATGCACATTATCGGTTGCAGAAAAATTCGTACATCGCATGGTGAAAAAACTTTACCTGAAGGATTTTCCCTCGCCTCTTCTTTGCAGGTATTAGAAATGACGTCGTCAGGAAGTTTGTGATATTTAATTCTGCGATATTGAGATGCCTCTTGGCTATATCTAAAGCAGATTCAGCTTCAATGATTTCATTTGCAGGATCGAGATCGTTTTTTTTCTCCTTTATTGCTCTGGCTATCTCCTCCATCCCCTGCATCATCCCCTCAGCATAATATGAGATATCGAATTGGGCATCGTAACCAAGCCTTGGAACTCTCAGGTCGCGCTCGATTTTCTTATAGCACCAGATTTCTATCAGCTGCTTCCCTTCTAGTTCCCGCCAATCCACTCCAGACATAATTAAATCAAGAGTCATATGCAGAAAAAGGGGATGCTGAAGCAGATTGCTTGCCTGACTTGAGACCGGATCGTCAAAAAGTCGCATTAATAGATCAATTTGTTCCGCCTTGTCATGCTCAATTGTACATACCTTTTCCTTGGCTTTCTCTAGCACTTGTTGAGCATGGTAGGCTTCCCAGGGACCCAACTCCATGAGCTCAACTCTGCGATCTATCCCCCCTTTTTTACATAAGTTTTCCATTGCCGATTCATAGTTGCCGGCAAGAGAATAATAATGCTCTTTTCTCGCTGTCAGCACGATTGGTATTTCCAGCTCGGCTAGTGCATTTGTCAGTGATTGCAAACCAAAAGTGGTTGCATAGAAAGGATGTTCATCAATACCATCGATGACCAGTAAAAAGAGTTTTTCAGGCTGTCGAAAAATTCGCCCCAAAGTTGCTCCCATTAAAGGACTGAGGACATGGGCCGTCTCATCAGGAAAACCCTCAAGCAAATCAAGCTCTTCATAAAGCCCGTTCAAAAACAAGTGTGTTCCCTGCGTACCGTAATTTTGGCTCGTGATCGTGTGCGCAGGGACATAGACAATGTTCAGTCCCTTTTTGTGCGTCGCTTGCATAACGGTCGTGGTTTTGCCTATACCAAAAGCTCCCACCAATAAAGAGTAGCGTACTTTGTGCGATGTCGAGATAAATTCCGCCGCCTTGATATCTTCATACTGCCGTTGCTCAAGATCATTTTGTAGGGGTATCCCTGGAATCCAGGAACTGTGTCGCAAGGGAACTCTTTCTATATAGAGATCGCCAAAGTAGAAAAAACTTTGATGCTGTTCCAGGAGCTTGTCCGCACGCGAAAGGAGCGTTTTGCGGATTATTTTATTGAGTTTGTTTCGAGCATCTTTGATGAAGGCTGATAGGTCCCAAAGTTTGACCGTCTTAGCCTTGCCGTTTTCAATTAAGCTGTCCATTGCTTTGTGGATTTTGTCATTGGCTTCTTTATTCGAACCCATTCGATTGTGAAATAGAAAATAATGGTCACAGGTAATCGGGGATTTAGAAAATTTTTTAATTGATGGCAGGATCAAGCCGTCTACTTGATCCATCTTCAGGGTCTCACTTTTTTTGAAACCCTTTACCTGTACAGCAACCTTAAAGTGCAGAGAGTCATGATCGTCAGGAAGACAGTGGTCAACACCATAACGATCGATTTCTAACAACCGGGGAGCATTCGTTAATGCGGGCCAAAATATTCGTAAATAGTGAAGAGAGAGCCGTTCAAATTCATCGCTATAGGCATTGCCCAAATCACCCTTGGCCCTTTTCCAAGCATTTTCCATGTGATCCTCCCTCGAAGAGCTTAAATTCTAGCACCTACAATCATTTTTTAGAAAAATAATCGCTTTATTCCAAGCTTGGCATTAATTGCTCTTGACTAGCCTCAATTCCATGTTACTATATCCGTAACAGATGTAACTACCATTGCCAACAATCCTACCACGAGGAGGCCAATCATGCTGATGCCTCAAGCAACACAAATGGATCCGACACTCGATCCACATAGCCCTGAATACCGTGCCAGCCTCGCTAAAATGATCATGAACCTGTTTGAGCACTGGGGGTTGAAGACAGAGGATCAGGCGTTCTTGCTTGGGCTCTCTCCGAAAGCCAGGACAAGCCTAGCCAGGTACCGCAAAGGAAAGCCTTTTGCCGACAATCAGGATCTTCTGGATCGCGCTGGCCATCTGCTCGGGATTCATAAGTCGTTACGTCTGATCTTTCCTCACAATAGAGAGTTAGCTTATCACTGGGTGACACAGCCGAACAAACGTTTCGATAACAAAGCACCTCTCGACATCATGAAGGAGCACCGATTCGAGGGGCTGCTGGCCATTCGCCGTTATCTAGATTTTGAGCGCGGGAGATAGCCGATGTTTCGCAACCTGCTTACCAACATTGTCGATTATTCGGATGATCTATTTCGCAACATCAAAACTGCTCGTGTGTCGATTGATTGCTATGGCGATCTAGGTGATGGGGAATTTGATACCGGCGTTGCCGTTCATTGCGAAATGGAGGGACATGAGAATACTAATGTGCCGACCATCACCCGCCCCTTTGATTACGGCACGGTTATCGCCTATTCTTTTGATGCAAGCAATTGGCAACCAACACGCTTCAGCGACGGTCTTCATTGCGGCGTCTGGTATGGATCCGAAAAGATGGAAACAACCATCTATGAATCTGTTTATCACTGGAAACGCCTAGTTCTTGATTCCTACGATGGTCTGGAGCAGGAAATCGTCTCCGACCGTAGAATTGTCCTAGCCCGGTGTCAGGGGCTTCTGGTCGATCTGATTGGCAAAGAAACCGACTTCCCAGCTTTGATCGACCCTGACGACTACCGATTTTCTCAGGAAGTCGGTCGCTATCTCGTAAAAAATAATCAGGCCGGCCTGTGCGTTACTTCAGCCCGGTGCGACGGAATCAACGCGGCGATTTTCAATCCGGAGATCTTGTCTAATCCGCGCGATTTCTGTTATCTGAGCTACTTCTGGAACCCTTCAGAGGGGAATCAGGTCAGGGTTGAACGGGAGCCTGGAATAACACTGCTTGTTGTCTAAAAAACTTTGGAGCATAGCGATGAAATAAAGCGGTATTGATGATTACTTTACTTCTTTGTCTTTGCACAACAGCATCCATTGGAGCATCCGACGATCACGATAGCAGTTATTGTCATGATTCTGCCGAATGACAGAAATGGATCAGCAGCTAGAAAAAGATACGAATTCTGAAGCACTAGCAGAAACACATGCTGTCTGGATCGGCTTATGCATCAAGCTTGAGGCTCATAATTTGACTACAGCCCAAGCAAACAGGGTTTTTGAGAATTTCAGATGGGGACTGATCGAGTCGATGGAGAAAGAAGGCAAATCATCAAAGAAATCAATTTGAGAAATGTTTACAGTAGAAACTACTGCGGGAGAGTAATAAAGCGCCCTTGCAGCTATTGTTGGGCTACAATAAACTGGGGTGTTGGCTCTCCCCTAACTTTTCAGAAATAACTTCGATCAGATTGCTCAATGATTGACTATCATCAATACCTTGCCTTTACCAGACAAGTGTTTTCCTGAATATCTAAAGCAGCTACTCACTCCCATTTTTCCTGAGAACTCATCAGAAAAGGTAAGCATAACTGCTCGTTCCTCTTCAGATCATAACGGGCCAAATCGTGAGTACGCGCACCTGATAATGGCTAACGTACCAGAAGATGAAGCCACAAAGGTCTCTTTGCTGAAAGAATCATGTAATGGGGTTGTTTCATATTCAGAACCAATATGTGACAACAAGGCTGATATTGCTAAATGCATAAGGCAACATATTTGCGTCTAACTAAAGAGACCGGACAAAAAGCAGTCCGGTCTAAACCGGGGCGTCATTTTGTTACATTTGCGACTACACTATTAAGGCTAGAAAATACTCAAAAGAAAGTGATTTTTCATATTTTTTTCCTTTTGATTCGATGCTTGATTGAGGGAAAAGTTCTTTTGTGAGAAACACAATAGATGACTTATTACCTTTTGCTCCTTTAGAGCCTTGTTTCCATTGTATGGGGAATTTATTGAGGGCCTGTTTCCAGTTTTTAGAGCTTTTTGAGTGCCGGTTTGGACTGCTGGCCAGTTTGAAATAAACAGGAATACTTTTGTTTTTTAGCCCGCATATTTCATTGAGAAAATCCAGAATCTCTTGTGCGACACCAACTGATTTGACAGTTATCACTCCCCCTCTAGACCAATAGCTCTTTGTTAGTTTTTTAGCAATACGTAAATATTTACGCCTGGATTTACCGGCACCATTCAGGGTGTCGTACCATATTCTGACCCGTTCACGCTCGCCAGCGTCTGCTGGAAATTTATGCTGACTTGTTCCGTTTAGAAATTGTCTTTGCATTAAGTTTAATGCGTCACTGAAGTCTGGAAATGCATCTCTTTTGCCTTCTTTCTTCTGAAGTGGTACTGGAGTTGTTTTTTCCAATAGCGGGTGAGCTAACCTTTCTCTTAATTCCGGAGAAGTCCTCGTGAGAGAAGTGAGGAGAATGTTTCCAGCCAGATTTTTGATTTGGTGGGCTCTTTTGTCCTGACAGCCAATAAGGGCATTAATTGAATCGATATCTAAATCGTGGTTATTACATTTATGCCGGGAATAGTGCCCAAGTAAAAAATCTGTCAAATGCATATAACTGTGAAAGTCTTGCTCTATACTGAGGTGGCCCGTGAGAATGGTTCCAGAGTAAAGGGTTTTACGCCCGCTGGATTCATTTTTAAGAATTTCATCTTTAAGCCTTCTGCGGTTTTCAACTGCGAAATCAGGATCATCGAGGAAATCAATTTTTGATTGTTGTGGGATATCTTGGCGAATAAGTTGTTTCATCAGCAGCCAAGTCAAAAAGGAATGTCTCAGGTTGTGGAATCGAAAGCTTTGATCTTTTGTCACCTCTTTTAGCTGTGTTCTTAGGGTGTCGAAGAGGTAGGCATCTGATACTGGTTTTTCGTCACTGTAATCCTCTGCAAAAAGAGGACTCCGTTGTTTTGAATCTGGGTCATATAACCTTTCCTCGTGCCAGGAGCGGACAAAGCCTAACTCGTCATTAGGGAGTAGAAGATAAAGAGGAATACGCCGCCTTGCCGCTTTTGATTTTAACCCTCTGAAATTGTTTTTGGTGACAACGACTTCATACCTGTTTGCACCTTGGATGTCTTTCAATTGGAGCCCACAGATTTCATTACGGCGCATACCTGCCCTGAACCCCAGAATTGCAGCAACAATGATCATCTTTTCATGCCGGTCGAGGTCTTTTCGCTGTATCCCTAAACGTTTGAGTAAGATCTTAAACTGACTGCAGCTCATCAGGTTGGCATTGACCCGAGCCTGTCTTTTGGGGTTTTTATCAAGGGTTCTTATGTCGAGATCTTCGATACCATAAAATCTGGACAGAAAACCGTGAAATTGATCGAGGTTTCGCAAGTATTCCTTTGGATCACCATCAGAGCTTTTTTTAACTTTAAAATAAATTCTTTTGTACAGCTCCCAGATTTCATATGCATCCCATGTTTGTGGATCTTTCTCTTCGCACTCCGCTAAAAGGTACTTGGCTATTTTCAAATACTCATTGACTGATGAGGGAGCGAGAGGGGCTGTGATTCTTCTCTCTCTTTTAAATTCTCTGTCGCTTAAAAGTTGAATCGCCCAAGCGGATATCAGTGTCAACATAGGAGCAAATAACTCCCCATCATCGATCAAAACCTTTTCGATGTGTCGTTTGGCCTTATCAGGTGTGAATTCAGAAGTGAGTTTTTGTCGAATTTTCTTTAAATACTTTTTTTGCGTTTGAACATCATTTTTTACTGACTCGTTGATGGTAATTTTTACATTGGTTTTAATTCTTCCTAACTTCTGCGTAACTGGAGCGTTTTTCCCAGTAAGCAGTCGTAACCAAATTTCGTCCGGCAAGGACGAAGAAATCAGTTTTCCTTCTGCATAAGCAGCTAAAAAGGGTGGAAAGCTATAGGAACTATAAGCCTGGCATAGTTTAAAAAAGTCAGATTTTGTTTTTGGCCTCTGGCTTTTCGGAAGATCAAGACAATCCAGATAATCATTGATGTAATCCCAGGCTTTTGATGCTCGATAGGTGTCATTGCTATGGTCTTTAAGCCATCGGTATAAAAGGAGTTGGGTCAAAGGGTCTGCCACCCAGCGCCGATATATTTTAGCATTTGTTTGTAACAAAAATCTGTTTTCCGGCTCGTGATACCTGTGCTTGTCACTCCAGAGGTCAACCCATAGAATATCTTTATAGAGGAAAATGTTGCTTTTTAAAGAGGCACAAAAGGGTTCAAGCCAAAAGGGATCATTCAACCCACCAAAGAGGCTTGCGGAAATGAGAATCTGTCCGATTCGTTGTTGTTTGTTTGTGGGAATGTTTTTTAGGTTTGATGTAAAGACCTCAGAGAATCCTCTTGACTCATCTATTATTGGCCCAAGAAGTGGCGTAATTCTGTTGATTTCTTTTCTGATGACAGCTGGCAAAGGAGGTATTTTTAGCTGCCATATTCCTTGTTTTTTCCCTTCACTAAGCCCTTTGATGAGATACGTCAGCCGGCAATAACGAAAATCCTCATTGAGTCGCTTAGGGCACACCTTCAATACAAGGTTTTTGACGGCATCGTCATTTAGGATTGCACTTTTCCCGAAGTAGAGTTCTGGGTAGTTTTGATGGAGGATTCGAAGGACAGTCTTGAGCTCTTCTTTGACGTCGTTCTCTTTGAATTCGATTGCTTCATCCCAGGAGATATTTTGATTCCAAAGAGAGTGGTGATCTGACTGTGGCATCAAATGCAGCCCTCCAGCGGTTCAAAACCCAACTGGTCAAGTCTCCTTGTGAGGTCGGTTAGAAGAACTTCTTTGTAGTCGTAGGGGTGAAGTGCCGAGAATCTGGTCCAAGGCTCTTCACCGGCGAACCAATGTCCCAAGAATGCTTCAAGAGAATCAACTGGCAATAAGTTCTCCTGGGTTTCACTTTTGTAGAGTTGTCTGCAGGCATTGAGGCGTAAGAAGTATTTATTGAATTCAAAACTCGTTTTGAGGTCTTTGGGTCTGATGATCTTCGGTTTGTAGTTCTTTCTGCTTTTAGGTTTAACATAATAATATAAATCAGAAGGTTGCAGTTTTTTGTTAGGTAAAACGGGAAACTTGCCTCCACTGATGAGCTCATTTAATTTGTCTTGGTGTCTTTTGTAGTTCAATAACTGCTGAGTGCATTTTTCTGGAAGGCAAATAAGCCGGGTGTGATAAAAATCGGATGTGTCTTTATCCCTGATAATCGTCAAGCTTGTCTTTTCGTCGTGGGCTGACAGTGATATTCCTGGATTTCTGACTGCTCGATAGGCCGAAGAGAAGGATATCATCAGTGCTGTGTATTCAGTATATAGATTGTGAAATGTCATAATCTTAGCGACAGAAGTCCTGGCACCTGGTTTCGATTTCTTAATTTGAGCTTTGAGCTTTGCAACAAGGTTTTGGATTGGTTCAAGCCTGGGTCGATACGGTGTTCCTAGGTGAAGGCTTTTGGCAAATGGATCAATTTCTGTTGTCTGATCATTGAGCCCAACATCACAGAATATTTCATCACAAGCTTTTTGGTAGAGGAATTGAAGGTCGCTTGAATCAAAGGCGGCATAATGCATTTTTGTTCTTGCCAGCCAGATTTCTTTTCCCAGTGTAATTGACGCCGCAGAAACGTCACTGCCCTTCATTCTTGAGAGGTGACTTTCCAACTGTCTAGAAATGCGAGTTAAGGTTAGTCGGCAAAGGTTTTTCCTTCTTATTCTTGATATGGCTGTTTGGCAGACTCCCCTTAGCTCTTGAGGAGTTTTTGCAAAAAGGGACGGCGAGGAACTGGGAGGCAAAGACAACAAGTACGTATTGATCACTTGGGTAGCGACTTTTGGCAGCCGATGACAAATGTGATTTGAGGTTTCAATAGACTGCTTAAGAAGCTTTGGGTCAGGTTTTGTTCTGAGTTGTGGACCATGGCTGATCAAGCGAATTGTTCCTGAGTCGTTAATATAGTAATCAGTATCGGGTAATGATAGTGGACTGTTCTTAGCCAGCAAAACCTTACTCATTCTCGAAAATGACATCCCGGTCCAAAGTAAAATACAGAGTGCGGCTTTTTCCAAATCGCTTAATTTGACAGTCTTGTAGCGATGCTCATATTGGAACTGTGTGATAGCAGTTTCAGATTCGCTTGGATGAAGGGACCAGAGGAGGATGCACATGTCGTGCTGATTTAACTGATGCCACATAAACTCAAAATTTTGGTTATCACGGGATACATAGTCGGTTGCATCGTTGATTTCATCAAATAGACGATCTTCATCATCTTCCTCTCCGGTTGGGAAAACGATCTGGTAGCCTTTGGGGATCTCTTTTCCAGGATTTCCAGAGCCGGATCGGTATGGTCCGCTATTGCTTCCCTCAATGTGGTAAAATAGCTTCTTATTTATATCCTCAGTCGGCTTTTCTTCATCAATATAGTCTTCATCAATATAGTCTTCATCAATATAGTCTTCATCCCAATTATTTATTTTACGTTTCTTAGGCGGAGCCTTCTTGGGGAGCAAATTGTCTGCATAAGAGATAAAGCGGTAGCAACTATCAATGTGCTCAGATTGGTTTATAGAAGCATAAAGGTATGCATGGTATTCAGATGGACAAAGCCGATCATTAGGGAGGAAATGTGACAGGGGCTTGCCGAGGCGGAGACATTTCTTTTTTGTAGCCAGAACACGGATAGCGCAGAGGGCTGATGGCCGAAAAGAAATATAGCCTTTTGGAGGTTTTATGATTCTTATAATGATGTCAGCGACAAGGATTTGAGCCTGCAGTTGTAAAATGAATTCATTGTTGCCTGCAATCTCAGATCTGTGCCCTAAAGTGACAAATCTGGGCTGATCTGCTGTTAGTCCACGGAAAGAGGCATTCGTGTTTTTTCCGAATTTTTTTCCAGACCAGTAGAGGTGTTTTTTTAACTCATTGCGTTTTGTTTGTGTCCATTCAGTTAATAGGGGAGTGATAAAATCAAAACGGTTGGTGATCCGCTTGTATTTATCTTCTTTGCAGATTGTATCGATGATCGGTTTTAATAAGACTAGATTGTCTAGAGTCAATAATATGCAGTCTAATGATTTTGGTTTTTCGTGAAACAGTAGCTTCAACAAGTCATTAAATCGCTCCTTGCTTGTGAAGGGGAAATCAGGGTTTTCATAAAGGCTTGATATCCTCTTGAGTTGCCAGTCTATATGTGAGATAGTTTGTTTCGACATGGCTCGTAACGCTGAATCAGCTAGGGCAAAGGTCGTATAGTTTCATTTCTAAACATTAAGAATCTATCAAAAAAAATCATAAAATAAGCTTAAATTGCATATTGAAATCTACATAAACAAACATAACATATTATTTTATATAATAAATACACATTTAAGCCTACTTAGTAAAATGTGCATAATTTGCCCTCCGGAGGCACGTTTACAATGATATTTATGGCAATGAACAAAGAGAGTGACGAGATGCCCCTGCTGCGGGGTACTGTTAATTTGTCGCCAGAAACTCGCTTTGATTCGTTTCCTCAAACTCCCACATTCAGGGCAATGTGTTTCTCTGTTGTAGACAGCTTGCAGTCGTGCCGGTCGCATACTGAGTATCTTTTTGATTGAAAAATCGACAAGTCCAGTTAATAATCTTTCCATAAATTGATCTCCTTTCTTTGGTTGGAAATTTGATCAATTTATGGGGTATATCAAAATGTTTTGGTATGCCTTTTTTTATGACTGAAACTCTTTATCCCCCCTTCTTTGAGGTAGAGCCGAAAATGTCTGTGGCAGTTCGTTTTCCCGGCATCATAGTGCATGAAATGCACTACTAGGGGTGGCGGGGGGATATCATCCTTTTTTCCCCTGCCAGAGTTTGTTTTTTTTAGCTTAAGAAAAGAACATCGGTGTTCGTGAGGAATGGCATGAGTCGATATGAGGAACTATTCCCAGCCTATTTGTGCTGATCTGGTCTGAAACAATAGAACCAGCAACTTAAAGAGCTCGTTGTAAACCTCTTCTTGAAGAATGATGTACTAAAAAACTTGGTTAGTTCGGATCTGACCCATTTTTTGTTTGTGACGATCTTGTAACAGTTATTGGGCTACTGCTCCTCTGGAATCTCTTCAGGTTTTGGTTCCGAGGTGCTGGCACGATATTTAAGCTGCACCCCTTTTAAAAAATTACGAAAGATTTGGTCATTGCACGCACGGTAGTGTTTATGCCCCGATCGCCGAAAAAATGCACTTAGCTCGTGTTTGCTTATTTGCACATCAGCCAGAGCCATAATCTCCAAGATGTCTTCAGCGTGTAGATTTAATGCAATTTTCAATTTTCTGAAGATAATATTGTTGTTCAAATACTGCTCTGGTTCGGGTTGTGTCCCACTGTTCTTACCCCGTTTATCGTTAATTAATCCATTAAGGAAAATCGCTAGGTACGTATCGCTGCATTCCTGATATGCAGGATCATCGTCTTTTTTTAGCCAGTCACTGATTTGCTCCCGCGTTACCGGATGATCCGCCAAGTTAAACAGGGCAATCATTTTTGAATCGCTAAAATCAAAAATAAAGCGGACACGGCGTAAGACATCGTTATTTGTCACTGGTATGCTCCAATCAAGACTGCTACATGGTTAAGTAATTGCGCGTCAATCTCCCCAGATGGGGCTTTGTTCTCTACTCATCTTTCTCTTTGCTTTGGATTTCTGAATCTTCTGGACTAACTTGCTGCTCTTCTTTCGGTTTTTTACTTCGATAACCTGGCTTGACCAGAACTTCTAAATAAAAGGATTCGAGCTGTTTTTCTTCGGCCAGAGATATGGATTTATTAATCGCAGAGAGGTGAATAACTTCACTACTTGCTTCATCAACACCGAAACGGCAATCAAAATCCCAAAAATCTACGTCGAGAGGTAAAGTCTTTCTTCGTTCTCTTCTGATATATTTTTTAACTTCATATTTGATGGCTTCAACAAGCCTTGGAACTTTAATCTTTGGGTGGCTCATTTTAAATGTTTTTTTCATAGCAATTCCAAAATGGATGAAAAGAGTTAAAAGTATATGCTTTTATTTTGATGATATTATGCCAGGGCATCCACCGCCAGTTTGTATTTTGGATCTTCCTGATAGTTCACATCAATGATGGAAGAAGCATTATCGAGAAGTTTGCGGCAGTCTTCACTTAGATAACGAAGGCGTACCGTTTTGCCAACTCTAGCATATCTTTCTGTCAATTTGTTCAAAGCTTCAATAGCGGAGTGATCAACCACTCTGGATTCCCTGAAATCGATGATGATGTCTTGTGGGTCATCCAGTATCTCAAATTTTTCCTGAAAGACTGCAACTGAACCAAAAAATAGAGGGCCAAAAATTTCATAGTGCTTCACTCCCTGCTCGTCTACATGCTTTCTTGCTCGAATTCTTGTTGCATTTTCCCAGGCAAATACAAGAGCCGAGACCACGACACCAATGAGAACGGCTAACGCCAAGTTGTGAAAAATGACTGTCACCGAGGCAACCAGTACCATGACGATTACATCAGCGACTGGAACTTTGCGGATGATTCTCAAGCTGGCCCATTCAAAGGTGCCGATAGCTACCATAATCATGAGTCCTGTTAGTGCTGCCATGGGAATTTTTTCGATCAGCGGTGCACCAAAAAGAATAAAAAGGAGAAGTGCAATAGCTGCTACAATTCCCGATAAACGCTTTCTTCCGCCAGAGCTGACATTGATAATGCTTTGCCCAATCATCGCACAACCTCCCATGCCGCCAAAGAATCCCGTAACCAGGTTTGCTGTCCCTTGAGCAAGACATTCTCTATTGCCTCGCCCACGGGTTTCGGTCATTTCGTCAACAACGGTCAAGGTTAAAAGACTTTCGATTAAGCCTACCAGAGACATGATTAATGAATAAGGAAAAATGATCGCAAGAGTCTCAAAGTTTAAAGGGACAGAGGGGAGATGGAACTGAGGTAACCCACCTGAAATTGAAGCGATATCGCCTACTGTTCTGGTTGGGATTTCGAAAAATATAACAACAACGGAAACGGCGACAATAGCCGCGAGTGATGCAGGAACAGCTTTGGTTGCTTTAGGCAAAAAATAGATAATGGCCATAGTTACCAGAACAAAACCAAACATAGTCCAGAGCGGTTGGCCAGTTAACCAGGACGATGAGCTATCAGCCCCAACTGTTTTGAATTGATCTAGCTGTGATAAAAAGATCACAATCGCTAAGCCGTTGACAAAACCAAACATGACCGGATGGGGCACCAGGCGAATGAATTTTCCCAGGCGTAAAAAACCGACACACATTTGTATGATCCCCATCAATATGACAGCAACAAACAAGTACTCAACTCCATGCATGGCAACAAGACTGACAATGACGACTGCTATGGCACCGGTTGCACCAGAAATCATGCCAGGTCTTCCGCCTAAAAGGGCAGTTGTAAGACCGATAATAAATGCAGAATAGAGACCAATCAGGGGACTAACATTAGCGATAAGTGAAAAAGCTATTGCTTCAGGGACTAAAGCTAGCGCAACCGTTAGCCCGGACAAAATCTCATTTTTAGCGTTGAGTCGCGAATTTTTCATTGCATCAATAAATGTCATGCGGTTCCATTCTTTCGATTTAAGATGTATTTCGATAGGTAAGCGTACTTTCCCTTGCCACTAGCAGTGACGTAACAATATCCTCAGCCTGAAATTCTCCCGTTATTTGCAGCGAGTTTCTTTAGTTGTGAGGATCGAAATAGGGTATCTGGAGTCTGTTACTTGTCAGGCAGTGGAATGCGTGGAAGACACTGATTGAGAAGAGTGCAGCAGAAACGAGCCGCTGTTAATATCAGGTTGTATTACCCAAATCAAGGTATTTTATTGGAAGGTCTAAGCAAAAAGGCAGTTTGCATAATAGCAAGCTGCCTTTTTGGTCTTTGCGACTAAAGAATTTCGACTAGCTCAAATTCGTAGGTCAATTCTTCCCCTGCAAGGGGATGGTTCGAATCGAGGCTCACCTCTTCATCGGTGACTTTAACGATGGTGACCATATATAGATCATCATCGTCACCGGTGACCTCTAACCCCATGCCGACTTCTGGGGTGATCTCGCCAGGAAGCTCGCTGCGTTGCACAGTGAATACGTTTTCCGGGTCATAATCACCAAAAGCGTCATCAGGATTAATGGTGATGGTCTTTTTCTCACCAACTTGCATGCCAACCAATGCCGTTTCGATAGGAGTGTAAAAATCACCTTCCCCTATGGTCAATTCAAAAGGGCCATGATCGGAACAACAATTGTCACCATCACAATGTTCCCCTCCTGAGTCTGGGTAGGTACTGTCAATAATAGCTCCATCAGTTAATTTACCGATAAAATTGATGGTTACCTTATCTGCTTCTTTGGCCTGAATCATCTGTTTTTCCTTCATTTTTATTGTTTAAGTACAATAGATTGAAACTATATCCTTAAGGACAACCCTCAGTAGTTTTCTGCGGGGTCGCTTGGATCAAGTGGTCAGTCTATCATATTTTTTGGGGCTCCACCATGTTGGACAACGGGGCGTTCGCCCCATAAATATCTTCCATAGCGTGGAGACTCAGCTCACTTTCTTGGAGTTTGTGGCTGAAGAGGTCTGACAGTTCGGGGTGAGTTTTTTTGTCTGATGTCTGATCACGTTCCACTGATTGTGATACTAGGAATGGAAACATCCCTTGCTCGTGCTATTGTGAAGTTCGCCGTTGCTATACACGGACAATTCAATCACTCTATTCTTCGTACTGTACCCATTTTTTCTTCTTATCCCCTTTTTTTAATTTGAGTCTGACAACATATTTGTAAATATCACCTCGATAGGAACTTTGGACAATCTCGAAAGGAACACTGTTATTGTCATACATCGTTCTTTCAACAAAAAGAATGGATGATCCCATTTCGAGACCCAGATTTTCAGCAACATACTGATCAGCAAAGGATGCTTCAATTGTCTGAAAGGCTTCATTTAACTCGATGCCCATATCTGTTTCCAATATTTTTAAGAGAGGTTTCTGGTACAAGCTATTAATATCAATTTGCTGACCAATGCTTGTGGGTAAGTAGTTGACGGTAAAAGCAAAAACCTGTCCCCTCAGGGTTCTGACCCGCTCTATTTTTATAATCTTATCATCGTCTATTTGTAGTTTTTCTTTGATGACTTTTGGAGTGCTTATGGTTTCAATTCTGGCACTGATTGTTTTTGATTCGGATGCCTGATAAACCAGTTCATCCATAAAGCCTGTAAAGTCAAGACTGAACCTTCCCAGTAACTTGGTGTCGGTTGTTACAAATGTTCCGGTTCCCCTTTTTCTAAGAAGAAGCCCCTCTTGAGTAAGAAGAGAAATTGCCTGTCTTACGGTCATTCTGGTCACACCAAAAACTTTGGCCATTTCATTTTCAGATGGGATGAGTTCACCAGGGCCATATTCTTTGGAAATGATAGATTCTTGAATTTTTTTTCTGATTTGGTGATACATCGGAAGAACTGGCGGCATCTTTTTACTCCATTATTAGTCTATGGGTTGTTAAAGAACTGGGTTCTCTAAATTATTAAGTAACTGATCGATTAATTATAAAGGGTTTGGTTTTAATTTTCAAACCTTGTTAATGATGTCATTGTCATTTGTTCTTAAGGGGGAATAACTTGTTGTTGATATCAACGATCTTTAGCGAATAATTTTCTGTATACGACAAGAACTATATCAGAAGGTTTAGAGACCACACTGTGATTGAGCAACGACCCGAATGAGGGTATTAGAATATTTGATTGTATATATAAGTAAACTACTCTTCATCTCTTGTCAATATGAACTACGAGCATCATAGTTGCAGAGTCAGAAATGGTGAAGAACTGATCCGCCGAGTTGGTGGTGGCTATTTCTCTAGCTACTTTGTTCTGGGTTGAATGTATTTTAGGAGACTGATTTATTTGCCTTAGCTTGGTTTGAGCCAATAAATCTTATTGACAATACTTATATTATTGACTATACAAGTGACCATCGTGGTCATAGTAATGATGTCATTCGTGCAGGATAGATAATGGCCTCAATTTGTTTGAAATATTCAGTGGGTAATATGCTGCTGTGAAATACATTTAGTCAATGTCAGGAGAGCTATGCGTATTTTGAATCAAAATTCGGGTACGGATCCATCCTCTGTTCTGTATCGGCGCTGTAGTGTTGATTTGGCTACTGGAATAGCAACTATGGAGGAGATCCCTTGCCACAATCTTGAAGATATTCTTGGTGGTGTTGGTCGATCATTCCAAATGCTGGCTGAACGTAAAATAACAGAGGCATACTGTCCTGAAAATCCGTTGATTATGAATACGGGGCTTCTGACTGGCAGTAACGTTATGACTGGGTTGCGAACCTACTTTTCAGCCTATAGTCCACTAAAGCAGTCAAGTTCAGGGTTGCCTGGTGCTATGTGGTCGGCTGCAAGTGGAAAGTTTGGCAACAAGTTGAAATGGTGTGGGGTTGATGAGGTGGTTTTTGAGAATTGCTCTGGCGATCCTGTTTATATTGTCTTTCGCGAAGGAGAGAGTTGGCCTCATGTAGAAATCAAATCAGCTACCTCCCTGTTGGGTCTCAGCAGTCATGAAAAAATCATGACTTTGCAGAAAAGTTACCCTGATGCGCATTTTGCGGCAATCGGCCCTGCTGGTGAAAACTACAAGACAGTTTTCATGGGGGCGATTGCAATGAGCACTGAAAATCAGCTGAAATCAGGGGAAGACAAGTGCCGTTTTGCTGGCCGTGGTGGCATGGGGAGTCTGATGGGATACAAAAATCTCATCTCAATTGTTGTCCAGAGTAAAGACAAATTTGAACCAGTGACTTCTGGTATGCGGGGCATCAACCACGATGTCATAAAAGTTGGTGGTTCCATCAAGTTTCAACCAATTAGTCGTGGTGGTAGCGGTGGAACCTGGGTCAATTATGATGTTTTGCAAACTTTTCATGCAGTTGCAGAAAATAATTTTCGCCCTAAGAAGGAAAACGCTGTTGAAAGTCTGTTCCGTGAAAATGTAGAAAAGACCTTTGATATCCGTAGCGAAGGGTGTTTTCGCTGTGGAATCAGGTGTCACAATAATATTCATCGGCGTAACCCGGATGGTAACAGGGGGAAATTCCTTGCAAAGTTCGACTATGAACCTCTGAATCTATTTGGATCCAACCTTGGCCTCTATGATGCCGGACAGGCTGGGGAATTGATACAATTGTGTGACAATCTTTCCATGGATGCAATTTCTTTGGGAACCACAATTGCCTATGTACTTGACTATAACGAAAGATTCCCAGAAAAACAGTTTCTCAATGGTGCTGTCTTTGGTGATTTTGAACGTATCAAAGAATTAGTTATTCAGACCGGGATGGGAAATCTTAGCTCAATAGGAAAAGGGGTCAAAAGACTCTCTGAGCAGCTTGGTGAGACTGCGTATGCCATACAGGTTAAGGGGTTGGAGTTACCTGCTTATCTTCCCGAGACCAATCCAGGTTATGTTTTTGCAATTGCTGGTGGTCATATGTCCATGGGAACTCATCTGAATCTTGTCAAGGGGGGCGGGACAAGTATCGATTACTGGGTTAAAGCTGTAACCACGGATGGGCTCCTAAGAGTTGGTTTTGATATGATCGGGCTCTGCAAGTTTGTTGGTTTTGGTTTGGAAAGTGAGTTTGTTCACCAGGCAATCAAGTTGTCAACTGGTCTTGATATCTCATCTGAGGCACTTCTTGCTGCCGTACGGAGAACCTACTTACGTGGTTTGTCGTTGGAGCTTCGTCAGGGGTTCTCAGACGAAGATTTTACCCTTCCAAGCCAGGTTTTTGACTGTCCTAATCCCAATATTCTGTTGCCCCATTTTATTACTCGTGAGTTTTTGGCGGAGTTTAAGGCAAAAGTCTGGGCTATTTTTGAACCTGAAATGGAAGGGCTATGGCCAAAACGTGACGGGTAGCAAGCCTTGATATCGTCCGATTAAATGCAGCGTCATATTCTTTGTTTAGAAGCAGGAGAACCCCGGTATGTTGAAAGTTAAAAATAATTCCACACGTCTGTTGAGCCAATATGTCTACAATCTGAAATATGATGATCTTCCTGCCAGCGTTGTTGACTATACAAAAATGTTGATTCTGGATTTTCTGGCCTCTGCAATTGCCGGATATCGGATCAATGGGACTTTCAATAGGGTTGCTTTAGATGTTTATCGTGACATGGGTGGAAAGACTGAAAGCACGGTTCTGTTTGGTGGTGGCCGTCTTCCCGCTCCGCATGCCGCTTTCCTCAATGCTGTATTTGGCCACGGTGCTGATCTGGATGATGGCCATAGGTCTGCTCAGGGACATCCTGGAGTTGCTACGATTCCGGCCGCCCTTTCTTTGGCAGAGGCATATCACAAACATGGGAAAGAGATCATTACTGCTATTGTTGCTGGCTATGAGGTCTATATCAGGCTATCAAATGCGGTGATGCCATCGCATTTTCAACGTGGTTTTCATGGTACCGGAACTATCGGTACGGTGGCCGCAGGTGCGGTGTCGGCAAAAATACTTGGCTTATCTGAAGATGCTATCCGGCGTTCCATCAGTTTAGCAACAGTCCAGACTGCTGGTTTGTTTGAGGTGACAGAAAGCGGCCAGATGGCTAAACCAATTAATCCAGGAAATGCTGTCCGCACAGGTATTGTTTCCGCCTTACTATCGAAAGCAGGTTCTGGTGCACCAGAATCACCACTTGAGGGAAGAAAAGGTTTTTTTAGGGCTTTTTCCGACCAAGCGAATGTTGATCTTCTGCTGAATGGTCTGGGGCACGAATATAAGATTACAACCTGTTATGTGAAGCTTTATCCAGCATGTCGACATATCCATGCTCCCATAGATGTTGCACGGAAACTCAGGGGAAAGAGTATCCCAGCGTTAGAGCAAATAGAGAAGGTTCGAATATATATTTATCCGGCTGCTATCCAGGTTACAGGAAATATCCTGGAGCCTGTGGATGTTGATGAGGCAAAGTTCAGTCTGACTTATGCAACAGCTGTTGCGCTGCTGAATGGGACTTATACGTTAGATGATTTAGAGGCTGTTGGCAGCATGAAGAGTGATGTCCGAGACTGGATCCGTAAAATGGAAATTGTCAGTGAACCAGCTCTGGAGAATCGGGCAGAGAATATTCGTGGCGCCAGAATCGAAATAATCAAACAGGACGGATCAGTTTTATCCGATGCTGTGGTTCTGCCGAAGGGAGACCCTGAAGTGCCTCTGGATGAGATGGATTTGCGTAACAAGCTTCGTTCCTGTGCCCAAGGTATTGTCGCAGAGGAGACACAGCAGAGGATTTATGATTGTGTGATGAAACTGGAAGAGCTCAATGATATCAGTGAATTGTTGAGCCTTTTGGAAAATTCCCCTGCTGGCAATGGTTAATGAAGGATGCTGTCTCTACAGGTTTCTTGTCTGATGTAAAGGGTTCGTTATGTGTTCAATCTTCTACACGAAGATCTGAATAATTTAACTGGATCAAAGCAGTGCGAAACTTCGGTAAGAAAGGGAAGTTCCTTGACCGTGCATTTTGAAAAAGTAACTATTCCTGTTGGTGAAACACAGATAGAAGTCAGTGTCCCGAATGTCAAGGGGGTTATCAGACCAACCTATATTCCGGGCGTCAAAGATATGCGGGCAGAAGTCAGGCGTGCTATCCAGAATCCTGTCCAATCAACACGTCTTAAAGAGATTGCCAGAGGGAAAAAAAGTGCTGGAATTATTGTCAATGATATTACCCGTCCATATCCCAGTGGGATCCTTGTTGAAATAATTGCTGATGAGTTGGCCGAGGCTGGCTTTATCGATGATCAGATTTTTTTGGTTATTGCCTATGGTTACCATAGACCCAACACCGATCAGGAACTACGTAGCATGTTGGGGGATCATATTCTGGAACGATTCAGGATTGTTCATCACAATGCCACAGATCCGTTGCGACTTGTTACACTCGGGCAGACTGCAGGGGGATTGGAAGTCCAGATAAACAAGGAATTCGCGGAAGCCGAAGTTAAAATCACTACCGGTTGTATCACGCCACACCAATTAGCCGGTTATTCTGGCGGGCGCAAGAGTGTCATGCCAGGGATAGCCGGGATTAACAGTTTAAAGAGACATCATTCTTTTCCGATTCGCCCTAATGTTTCTTCCATGGGGTGGCTGGAAGGAAATCCTTTTCATGAGGAATCGCTGGCTGCGGCTCGTATTGCCAAAATTGATTTCATTGTCAATACCGTGGATAACCCGGAACGTGAGCTGGTTTCCTGTGTTGCAGGGGATTTGAATTTTGCACACTTAAAGGGGGTAGAAATCTGCAGCAAGATATGGACTGTCCCTGTTGTTGAGCAGTCTGATGTCGTTATTGTCAGTCCGGGAGGATATCCACGTGATTTTGATCTGCACCAGTCTCAGAAGGCTATCGGTTGTGCTGAAATGCTATGCAAAAAAGGTGGTCAGATCATCCTTGTGGCTGAAATTCGAGATGGGGCTGGGAAGTTTGGCAAGGTTCTGGTGGACGCTGAATGTCCTCAGGATGTTATCGACCAATTTATCCAGACGGGCTATTCACCAGCCGGAATCAGTAAAGCCTACATGTTGGCACGTGCGTTAAAGGATTTCAACATCTCTGTTGCTTGCAGTAAGGTTGCTAGGGGAGAGTTGGAGGATATGTTTTTAGAGGGGTTCGATTCCCTTGAAAACGCTATTGCAAGTGCGATGCACAAGTACGGGGCAGAGGCCACATTCCTTGTCATTCCCCATGCCTCTGATATAACACCAATAATTGGTGGATAGGACTGGCTCTGGTTTTGATGGCTACCCGTTTTGGTATAAATCAGATTAGCTGATTAGTATGCCTGATACTGTATGTATGAAAAAGTTGAACCTGAATGATATAGCGATCACGAAAAACAAAGGAGAAAGCTATGGGATTAACCGAAGAACTTTTTACCTGGATACATGAGAAAAAATGTCAAAAGGCGGTTGAGTCACTGGCCAGAAATGGTTTTGTTGCCCAATACTGCCCGACACCACAAGATGCGTTTGAATATATTATTGAGGAAGCTACTGATGCAGAAAGTATTGGTTTTGGTGGCTCAATGTCTATTGTTGATCTGGGAGTCGAAGCGCATCTGCTGAGTCTGGGGAAAAAAGTTCTTAACGCGGGAGATCACGCCCTTACCCTTGATCAACGACTTGAGATTATGCAGCGTCAATTATCTTGCTCGCTCTTTCTTTCCGGGTGTAATGCTTTGACCTTGTCCGGGGAGCTGGTCAATATCGATGGTGTCGGTAATCGAGTAGCAGCCATGTCTTTTGGCCCCAGCAAAGTTATTGTTGTCGCAGGTCGTAACAAGCTTGTTGATGGCACTGTTGAAGATGCCATTACTCGGATCAAAAATTGGGCAACTCCGCCTAATGCCAAACGGCTCCATTATAATACTCCGTGTGCTGCAACAGGGTTCTGTGGAGATTGTGATTCGCCAGATCGACTCTGCCGGATAACGACCGTCATTGACCGCAATCCACGTTGTTCCGATGTGAGAGTTCTGGTTGTCAATGCGGATATGGGATTCTAGTAAGCGTGTCCCTCTAGGTTTCAATCTTGTTGTGAATCAATATGCTGATGTTTTCGCCTGTTGAAGGATGAATAGTTTTTTCAAATGGATGATGTCTGTATCTTGAAAGCTCTTCTCTTTTGGCAACGAGTTCATTGTCGACTGTTTGTAAATAGCCTCCCTATGGAGATATCACATGTTTCCTGACGTACAATATCCACGGATGATCAGAGTAAAACAGAATTTCTATGCTCCAGTTATAGCCAATGTGTCTGAGGCTGTTGTTGCTCAGTTAGATCAAGTTGGATTGCCATTTTGTTTCGACGGAGCTCGCATTGCAGTGGCTGTGGGAAGTCGTGGAATTACCAATTTGGAAGATATTGTCCGGGTGACCATCGAGTGGTTAAAGCTTCGTGGTGCCTCTCCCTTTATTGTCCCCGCTATGGGCAGTCATGGAGGTGGTTCCGCATCTGGGCAGGAAAAGATTCTTGCCGAGTATGGTATTACGGAGGATCGTATCGGAGCTCCTGTTGTTTCATCAATGGATGTTGTTCAGGTGGGTACGATGCATTCATCAATCCCCGTTTATATGGATCGGAATGCATATGAGGCAGATGGTGTTCTCCTGATTAATCGGGTAAAGCCCCACACCCAATTTAAAAGTGACATTGAGAGTGGGTTGATGAAGCTTATTGCTATTGGACTCGGAAAGGATCGGGGGGCATCAACGATCCATTCTTACGGAACTCCTGGCATGATTGACCTTCTTCCTGAGGCTGCGAGGGTTGTGCTTTCTAAAGTCAAGGTTATTGCTGGTCTGGCTCTCGTAGAAAATGCCTATAAGCAGATAGCAGATGTCAGGGCAATCAGATCGAAGGATATAGAACGGGAAGAGAAACTTCTTCTACTCAAAGCGAAGGAACTTATGCCTTCTTTACCGGTCGATTCTGTGGATTTCCTGTTACTGGATGAAATGGGAAAAGAAATTAGCGGACCTGGGATGGATAGCAGTGTTACTGGGCGTATTATGGAACGTGATGTTCCCGATCCACTTAAACCTGATATTAAAATTCTTGCAGTTCTTGATATTACTGCGGCTTCCAAAGGCAATGCTATTGGGCTGGGGATTGCAGACTTGACGACCGAGCGCTTGGTGAAGAAGGTGAACCGTCATGCAACTTATCTTAATACTATTATTGGGGGGTTTTCGGTTCAGGGAAAAATTCCTATGTATTTTGAAACTGATCGGGAGTTGCTTCAGGCAGCGGCGCAACTTATTGGTGCGATACCGTTCCATGAGGCTAGAATCATACGAGCGAAGAATACTCTTAAAATGTCAGAACTTCTTATTTCTGAATCATTATTGGCTGATGTTCAGGTTCTTGAGGGGGTGGAGATTCTTGGTGATGAAGATGGTTTCCAGTTTGATAATGGTGGTTTGTTACGGCCTTTTTTACTGTAAAAATGCACAATTATAGATTGAAAATATAATTATATTATGACTTTTATTTTCAGTTAGACACGCGACCGTACTTAGAAGAATGATGATTTGAACGGTTCTTCCTGTGATAAATCTTTTGAAATCCTGTGTGATGTAAGGCGTCAATTGTGATATTCCCATGTGGCTGGGGTGGCTGATTGACCTATAAAACCATTAAGAGCCGTAACTGCTTATCATTCCAATCAAGTCTATGTTGATTTGGAAAATCACACAAGAAAACTCCTCTGTAGATTTTAAGACAACTCAGTAGTATCATAAACTTCAATATAATCAGCTAATTGTAAATTCTGTGTAGTAGAATTATGAAGTGAGTCCACTGCGTAGATTTGTTTTTATGGCTTGTAATTATCTCGACTAACTTGCTTGCCGGTAAATGTAAACATTTATAGTTGACAGTACATGATTAATTGACTATACATGTAGCACATCGGCAAAACACTATTTTACTTCAGAAGGGAGACTGAGAAATGGAAAAGAATTATCGTATTAATTTTGGATCAATGGCAATTGTTTTATTCTGTGTATTTTGGGTTTTCGGTGCAACTCCAGTTTTGGCAAGTGGGGCTATGATTCTTCGAGCGGGGGCTTCTGACCCGGCAGAATCTACAGCACCAGCTTTGGTCGTCGGAAAATTATGTGAACTTACAACTGAATTAAGTCATGGGGAGTTGATGGCTGAGCCATTTTATCAATCTCTTGGAATTGAACGGCAGTTGGCTGCTGCAGTAAAGTCTGGCAGTGTAGACATTGGTTATACAGCTCTGCCTAACCTATCGTCCTTTACAGATGCTTTTATTCAGTTCGATTTGCCTTTCTTGTTTAAAAATGACAAAGCCTATATTGATTTTCTTGAAACTCATCCAGAGGGAAAAAAAGCCGTTGCTCGCTTTGAAAAAGATCTCGGGGTCAAGGTTCTGATGATAACAAGCCATGGCTATGATGCCTCGGTTACTGGTACGGACTTGATTTTACGAAGCAAGCAAGTGAAAGTTCCTGCAGATATCAAGGGGATGAAGCTTCGTACTACTGGAAGTCCTGTCGAAATTGCACTGATGAGAGCTTATGGAGCAAATCCTAGTCCGGTTCCTTATAGCCAGCTCTATTCTGCAGTTCAACAGGGTGTTGTGGATGGAAATGCTGTAACTCCTATTGCTCCTCTAGCTGCCTTGAAAGTATTCGAGATTGCCAAGCATTATGTCGCTATGGGATTTCGGATAAATTTATTGCCTATCTATATCAATCAAAAGAAATTTGATTCGATGTCAGCTTCGCAACAAAAAGCTCTCATGGATGCGGTTGAGTTGGTTAAGCCCATGGCTGGAGAGTGGGCAAGAGAAAAAGTTGCGGTTGCTATCAAAGAGTTTGAGGAAAGCGGTGTTGAAATTTATCACCCTAACAAGGAAGAAATGGCACAGTGGTTATCTGTCCGGGAATCTGTCTGGAAAGAGGTTGCTGAGGCATTTAAAGGCAAGATCAATCTAGATGTCGCCAATAGCATTTATAACGCAGATCCACGTTAGGTTTGTTACGGGTGTGGCATTACGAAGTTGTAATAGCCACCCCCAACCTTTGTAGGGGGAGTCGAATTGGAATCATCCGAATAGTCCGTAACTATAAACTCTTTTTTGTTTCTTGAAGAAGTGTGATATGGGTATTTCGAGTGTAATTATTGTCGTTTAATTTACCAAGCAGGTTGAAGAGGAACGATAGATGGAAGACATGAATAGCGCTGCAGATACCATGCATTTACCAAATCAACAGTCAAGCGGTTGTATGAAGTTACTAGAATGTATCAGTGATTTTGTAGATCGTATTTGTACTTTTTCTTTTGTGCTTGCCACTATTGCACTGGTCGGTATTACACTTTTTGGCGTATTTTTCCGTTATGTATTGAATGATTCATTGGTGTGGGCAGATGAGGCTGCGCTGATGGTTTTTCTGTGGGCTACATGTCTTTCAATTGCTTCTGGTTATCTACACGACAAGCATGTCACCCTGGATCTTTTTGTACAAAAACTTACGCCGATCTGGAATGCACGCGTCAGTGTGGCCGCTGAAGGTTTGTCTCTTGGGTACCTGTTAGCGTTGACGCTCTCCTGTTTTGAGTATCTCCCTCTGGTGGAGGGGATGCGAACGGATGCACTTCGTTGGCCCTGTTCAATTCCTTTTATGGCTATTTTAGTGGCTTGCGTGATTATGCTTGTGCACTGGCCGCGTCGCAATTTCACTTCAGGTTTCAGGCTGACATTTATCCTCAAATTAATGATTGGCGGGACGTTTCTTCTCCTGATGCTGCTCCCCATCGGGCAATATGTGGAGGTGACTGGCTATTTGCGTGGTGCAATGTTGCTGGCTGCACTCTTTGTCCCAATGTTACTCGGGGTTCCTGTCGCTTTGGCTCTTGGATTAATGGCAACATTTTATGTTGGTACCGTTGGAGATGTTCCATTTACTGTTGGCGCAGAGCAGGTCTTTAATGGTTTTAACATTATAGCACTAATGGCAATTCCACTGCTCATGTTAGCTGGAAAACTGATGCATGAAGCAGGAATTGCTAAATTTATTGTAGATTTTGCTCAGGTTCTGGTCGGACGTGTTCGTGGCGGGCTTGGAGCTGCCAATGTTATTGCGAGCTTTATTTTTGGAGACATCTCCGGTTCTGCTGTCTCGGATACGGCAGCTATCGGGTCACTGATGATTCCGCAGATGAAAAAAAGAGGATACATGGCTTCTTTTTGCGCTGCTCTTCAGGGAACCTCAGGAACGCTTGGGATGATGGCTCCCTTGTCAATTACACTGCTACTCTATGCTGCTGCGACCAATACATCAGTGAGTCGGTTGGCTGCCGCGAGTGTCGTACCGGCATTTCTTCTCGCCGGAAGTTTCATTGTTCTGGTTCTTATTCATGCTCGTCGAAATAACTATCCTCGCGAAATTGTGGATCGAACAGAGTATCTTCCCCGTACTGTAAAGGCTTTGCCAGGGCTTATGGGGCTGGTTTTCTTAGCTTCGGCAATCCTTGGTGGTGTTTGCACTCCAGCTGAGGTCGGTGGTTTATTGGTTGGTTATGTAACAATTCTGGCAATTTTTTATAGAAAAGCTAAACCGAAAAATATGTATCAAGCTGTGGTAGAAGCTGGACACATTAGCGGAATGACTTTATTCATGGCTGCTACTTCAGGGTTTCTTGGTTTTGTTTTGGCACGGGATCTTGTTCCTAAGCATGTGTTGGATTTTGTCACATCAATCAGTACAGAAAATCTGGCAGTTATCTTTATGGTAAGTTTTGTGTTTTTCGTTTTGGGAATGTTTTTGGAGCCTCCTGCAATGATTTTTGGCTTCCTACCCTCATTTTTGCCTCTTTTAGCAACGGCACATGTCGATCCTGTCCATTGGGGCGTCCTTCTTTGTACGAATATGGGGCTGGGGATGATCACTCCTCCGGTAGCTCTCAATCTTTTTATTACCGCACAATTAGCAGATGTTCCCTTTGCTGGAGCTGTGCGAGCGACTGTTCCATTTATGATAATCATGGTTGTCGATATCCTGATTATAGCGACCTTTCCTGCTATCCCACTTGGTCTTCCCCATATTATATTTGGGTATCCGATCCCTTAAGCAACAGGAGGAGTTTGTCCAAGGTTTGAGCAGAGGATAATGTTGAATTTGGGTTTGATTATCACTCGTTACAAAATAAGGCTAACAACATGAAGGTGCAGATGTTTAAAAATATTTTGGTACCATTAGATGGATCTGAGACTGCTGAAGGTGTTCTCTCCCAAGTAGAGGCTATCGTCAATGAATGCAAAGTGAATTCGATAGTTTTTCTCCGAGTTCTTGAGCCCATGTTTCATGGATCTAAAGAAGCAATATCGGCGTTTTCCGAGGTAGAGATGGCGGAGATGGAAGTGACACTGAAAGAAAAAGCAGAAGAATATCTGAAAGGGGTTCTTGATCGCTTTTCATCGCAGAAAATATCTCTTCATTCTGAAATTGTTATAGGTTTCGCAGCCGAAAGTATTATTGATTATACCGCTCAGCATGACATCAGCTTGTTGGTTATTGCAACACATGGTCGTTCTGGGGTCAGTCGATGGGTTATGGGAAGTGTGGCAGAGAGGGTTCTTCGCTCATCGAATGTTCCTGTTATCATGGTTCGAAATACTGCTACTGAAGAATAGCTTCAGCGATAATGATCTTTCGTTTGATAGGTAGGTAGGAAGACTGTTTTAGAATGAATAATTAAGTCGTATTCTCTCCAGAATAAACGGGGAGGATCGATTGTATTAATAAATCAGGAGATGCAAAAGATGGAATCCGAAAAGAGATTAATTGCTCAGCCAGGTAAAATTGGGACACTGGAACTGAAGAATAGGCTTGTGTTGCCAGCGATGGCTGTTAATAGAACCCATGAAGGTCATTTTACCGATGAAGCGATTCGCTACTATGGATTAAGAGCTAAAGGTGGCTGTGGATTGGTGACAGTTGAGTATGCTGCCATTGAATATCCCTCCGGACGGTGTGTCCTGAATGGCTCTGTTGCTGATGATAAATACATCACATCACTACGTAAATTGACTGATGAAGTACATAAGCATAATGCGAAGGTCTGTTTGCAGATTGCACACGCTGGACGCCAATCAAGTACTGCATCAGGTGGTTCACCAACGGTCTCATGCTCAGAAATTGTCAATACAGAGAGTCTTTATAAAGAAATGCCGCGTTCTTTAACGCTTTATGAAATAAGATCCATTATCAAAAGTTTTGGGAGTGCGGCTTTGCGGGCTAAAAAATCTGGTTTTGACGCAGTAGAGGCACACTTTGCACATGGATATCTTGCCTGTTCTTTTCTTTCACCATTTCTTAATCAACGAGAAGATGAATATGGTGGTTTGATTGGTGGGCTAAAGTTTGTTTGTGAAGTGATTAAAGAGATTAAAGAACAGTGCGGATCAGATTACCCTGTTGTGGCTCGTATCAATGGTGATGATTTCAACCTCTCCGGTGGTGTCACTCATATTGATGCTCGCATGATCGGGGTTGCATTGGAAAAAGCAGGGGTTGATTGCATCAGTATCTCGGCTGGATTGCGTGAGTCAAAACATTCTCTTCATGATCCGACAGCGGCTTCATCTCGAGGAACCTGGCTTTATTTGGCTGCTGGTATTAAAAAGGCGGTCAACATTCCTGTTATGGTCGCAAAAAGAATTTCAGAAGATATGGTTGAGGGTGTTTTATCATCCAAAACTGCTGATTTTGTCTGTATCGGGCGCCCCCAGATGGCAGACCCTGGTTATGCCAATAAACTTTTAGAGGGGAAGGTGGAGGATATTCATCCCTGCATCTGGTGTTCACAAGGCTGTAGTGATGTTTTGTGGATGCTTTCTCCAAGTACCTGTTTAACTAACCCCGCGTTAGGTACATTGAATGAAACGATTCTGGAAGAGTTGCCACAGGTCAGTAGCAAGAAAAATATTCTTGTGGTTGGTGGAGGTCCAGCAGGTTGTGAAGTGGCTCTAATCGCTGCTAAACGTGGACATAGTGTGGTTCTTCATGAAAAAGATTCACATCTTGGCGGTACCTTCCGTCTTGCTGCAACTTCACCTTCCAAGGTTGAAACGGAACGCTTGTTTACTTATATGGAAAAGGCACTACCAAAGGCTGGTGTTCAGGTGAACCTTGAAAGTGAAGCCACCCCGCAAATGATTGAAAATCAAGCCCCGGATGCTGTTGTTTTTGCAATGGGAGCAACACCCTATATACCTGATAATATTCCGATTCATGCTGGAGCCAATATTGTATCTGTTGAAGATGTTATGGAGGCAAAAGTTGAGGTTGGAAAACATGTTGCAATTATTACTTGTGGTTATTCCTGTAGTTATACCTGCCGAGTCAAAGAAAAACCGATTGCTGGAGATATTACCGGTTTGTCGTCAAAATCCAGTTATGCGTGTCGTGCTGGTTATGCTGCAGTCGATGCTGCGGAGTATCTGTCTTCTCAGGGCAAGCTGGTCAGTATCATTGTAGAGCGTGAGGATGTCGTGCCTGGTATGGGGTTCACATCGCGGACAAATCTTATTCGGAGATTTTATAACAGTAATATCAGGGTTTGTAGCCATGCCAAATTGAAAGAGATTAACTCTGACGGAATTATGCTGGAAAAAGCAAATACCGATTTTTTCCTCGATGCAGATACCATCATCTTAAGTGTCGGAGCTCGTCCGAGAAAATCTCTACAGAAAAGCTTAGAAAGTAAAGTTGCTGAAATGCATGTCATCGGAGATGGGAAGAGAATTGGTAACGCCATGACTGGTATTGCTGAGGCTTTTGATATCGCATTGAAACTTTGACCTGCTGGTTATTTTGTTGCCGAAGGCTTTAATCATTGAGGCAATGGTATTGGCTTCCTGGAAACATAATCAGGCTTCTTGATCTTTGTTTTGTTGTGAATTGAATGAATCAAGGATCCTTTAAGGAAACATCACTATGAGTTCAAAAAATAAAGAAGTTGGTAGCAAGCTAGGAATGGAATGGCGGGACGGGACGTCTTCTGAAATAGGCAGCACTACTAGAATTAAACAATTGAACAAAGCATTGCACTCTCACAGACCTTCGGTTGACCTTCACCGAACCAGAATATTCACTGATCATTTTAAAAAAACTGAGGGTGAAACTTTTTTACGTCGCCGTTATTTTGCTTTGGCTAAAGTCTATGAAACACTACCAGTTGCAATATATGAACATGAAAGACTGGTCGGTTGGCAAGGGTTGCAACCACGGTCTGAAAATATCTGTATTGAAGTATGTGCTGATTGGCTTGATATCGAATTGGAGAGTCTTGAGACGCGGCAATTTGATCCCTTTACTATAAGTGATGGGGATAAGAACGAATTAGTTGAAAAGCACATTCCTTATTGGAAAGACAAAACTTTAGCTTTCAAATGGTCAAAAAGGGTAAAAAATCCTTCAAAATGGACACTGTCGGGCATCTGTTCAATCAATAATTATATCTCAAATACTGGAACCCATTTTACCCCTGACTATAGCGTTTTTATGGAAAATGGATTTAAGGGATATGAGGAAATTGCCAGAAATGCATTAGCCGAACTTGACGAAGTTGATCCCGATAGTGTGGGAAAGCGAGATTTTTATGAAGGCATAATTGCTATTTGTCTTGCAACCCGGACTCTAGGTGAAAATTATGCACAAAAAGCTCGAGAAATGGCTTCCAGTTGCCAGGATTCCAAAAGAAAAGAAGAGCTCAATTGTATAGCCGAATGTTGTTCCAGAGTTCCATACCATCCCCCTGAAAGTTTTATGGAAGCTTTACAGGCCTGCTGGTTTGTATTGGTCTTATTAAATATTGAAGGGTCAGGAGCTGCTGTTACACTTGGGCGCTTTGATCAATATATGCACTCTTTTTTGCAAAATGATTTGGACAAAGGCATCCTGACGGTTACTGAGGCTCTTGAGCTTATTGAAGAGTTTTATATTAAAGTGACCAATCTGGTGTGGTTTCAACCAAAGCAGAGAGCGCAGCAGACCGGGGGATACTATCGTTTTATTTCGCTGGATGTTGGTGGCTTGACTAAGGAAGGAAAGGATGCCAGCAATCTACTTTCCTACTTGTGTTTAAGAGCACTGAGAAATGTCAGAACAACCGGTCCAAGCGTCCATTTACAGGTTCATCAAAAAACGCCGGACTCTTTAATTTACGAAGCAGCTAAATTGACGGCAGACGGTATGGGGCATCCTTCTTTCTTTAATGTTGAAACACTATATTCAATGCTGCGGATGCGCAATGCTGGATTGGAAGGTAAGAGCCAGTATAGTGAAGAAGAGCTTCGAGAAGGGGCGGTGGCTCTTGGTTGTGTCGAGCCCGGTGTTCAGGGTTTGCAGTTTGGGCATACCTCTTCATCGGTTATTAATCTCGGCAATACCGTCAGTCTGGCAATAAACAACGGTGTCTTTCCCGGTGGGATTGATGGCTGGGGCGCTGGCACTATGATGGGTGTAGAAACCGGCGATCCTCGTGATTTCAAATCATTTGATGAGTTTTTTGCAGCAGTAAAAACTCAATTAAAATATCAAATAAGGCAACCTCATGCAGATTTGCTTGTTGCTGAAAAACTCCATGCAGAACAGTTTCAACTGCCTACATTTACGATACTGTCGCGGGATGCAGTTAAAAAAGGAATTGACGTTGTTGCGGGAGGGGCAAAAGTAGATATCGGTCCCGCGCATGAATGTATCGGAGTTGCCGATATCGGTGATAGCCTTGCCGCTATAAAAATGTTGGTTTTTGAAAAAAAAGAAATTTCAATGGATGAGTTATGTCAAGCATTGGAAGCAGATTTTGAGGGCTTTGAAAAAATCAGGCAGAAATTACTGAGTGTACCAAAATATGGCAATGATGATGATTATGCTGATGATCTCGTGGTTGAAGTGTTGCGCTATTTTGCTCAGGAAGTCAGCCGGCTAAAATGCTGGAAAGGTCACACGTCGGATGGTGGAGTTCAGACTGCCCAGGCAAATGTTGTGGCGGGGCTGCGTTGTTGGGCGTTGCCGAATGGTCGAAAGGCAGGAAAGCCTTTAGCTGATACAATGTCTGCTGCGCAAAATATGGATATTAATGGTCCTACCAGTGCTCTCAGATCTTATGGTAAGGTTGATCATGGAATTTTAGCTAACGGCACTATCTTGAATATGTGGTTTAGTAAGTCAGATCTGGTGAACCAATAGAAATGAAAGGAGTAAGGGCTATGGCAAATATTGACATCAATTCCGTTCTTCCCGATGAAAGAGAAAGTAGCTATAAAAATAGAGGATTAGCGCAATTTACAAATCTGGTTAGAACCGGGTTGAATGACCTCGGAATTTTGCATTTACAATTTAACTGTATTGATAAAGAAAAGTTGCTCGATGCCCAGAAGAATCCACAAAATTACCCAACATTGTTGGTCCGGGTGGCTGGTTACAGTGTTTATTTCACCGATTTGGCAAAATGTGTTCAAGATGATGTTATTTCACGAACAGAACATCTGATGTCATAAAGATCGGATTATAGGCACCAATATACACTGATTTAAAATCAACGCTGGCTCGCATGGATCTTCCATGCGAGCTGTATACCGCCTTCCGTACCGACTAGACTGAATTGAAAAAATCTCAAAGGCTTAACCACTTTATGCCGTTCTAGAATTTCCGAACCCAATAAATGAAAAGACTCCTGAATATCGATTAGATTTTTTTACTGCGATAAAATGTCGATAATATTTATTTTTTAGTCAATAACATCACTGTGCACAAAATTGCCAAGAGAAAGATTTATTCCGATGCCGAATGCAGAAATCAATACCGGATTAGTTTTTGATATTGTTCGATACATGATTGAGGATGGCCCTGGAATTCGCACCTGTGTTTTTTTTAAAGGATGTCCACTCAGGTGTAAATGGTGTAGCAATGCGTTGGGCTTGGAACCTTGGGATGAAATAGCATATATCAATAATAAATGTTTGAAATGTCACGACTGTTTAGCTGTTTGTTCAAAGCACGCTTTGTCCAAAGACGATCAAGGACATGTACAGATTGATTACACAAAATGCAATAAGTGCGGCGACTGTGTGCAGGTCTGCGAGTCAGCTGCATTACAGGTGATCGGAAAAAAATATAGCGTCGATGAGTTAATGAAAATAGTTGATAGAGACAGGGTATTTTATCGTCGGGAAGGCGGAGGAGTGACTGTAACAGGTGGAGAAATCCTGATGCAAGCCGGTTTCGTTTATAAGTTTTTAAAAAAATGTCAGGAAAGCTATATCTCTACTGCTATCGAAACCTCTGCTTATGGACAATGGAACATGTTAGAACCAATCCTGAGGGTGACGGATTTTATTTTTATTGATCTAAAGCACGTAGATTCTAAGATCCACTTTGACCTGACCGGTGTTAGCAATGAATTGATTTTGCAAAACATCCAAGCAACCTCGGCTTTTTGTTTGGATAATCCAACTGATTTTATTATCAGGATTCCGGTTGTGACTGGCCTCAATGATGATTTGTCCGAATTAGTGAAGACTGCAAAGTTTTTACAAAAGCTTCAGGGAGTTAAGCCTGAAGTGAATTTATTGCCGTACCATCCCTACGGTATAAATAAGTATTGTTGGGTGGGGAAGAATTACGAACTGCAATCGGTTGTTCCTCCCTCAGGAGAACACCTGCAGAATCTCTCTAGTTTGTTTATTGAGAAGGGTTTGAAGTGTACGGTAGGTGGTAGTGAAGTCTCAAGTTTTCAGCTGAATAAATTATAACCTCCCTCATTTAACTCAATGATAGTGTCGATAATTTCACAATAAGTTGTATTTCGCCAATAAGAGCTCAACGAAGTTGTGATTTTGTAATAATCCTGAATTATCTCACCACTGGCTGGGAACGTGCAACATATTTTGTCGTTAAGGAGGCTTGATGGGCTACCCAGTTCGTCCGATTGTTTGTGACATATTGGTTGTCGGAGGCAGCGCAGCAGCACTTATTGCAGCTCTTGAGGCCAGGAAATCAGGCCAGAATGTTTTGATGGTTTCCAAAGGTCTTATAGGGTGTGGGGGTAATTCCATTGTTTCAGGAGCTGGGTTTGCGGCTATTCTCCCGGAAGCAAATGGCATCGACTCTTGTGAACGATTCCGAGCTGATACCCTTGCTAGCGGTCAAAATCTTAATCTGGAAAATCTTTTAACTGTATTTGTTGAACACTCAGGGACTGCAATTTTGGATCTGGCACAGCACGGCGTGGTTTTTTCAAAAACAGATGGCGATTATCTGCGGCGACAACCACCTGGACATTCCTTGCCGCGGCAGATTCCAACTGTTTTTGAGCCGGAGTATTACCACACCAGAGGGCTGTCGATAACCCTCCCATTGAGAGACGCCGCCCGTCGGTGTGGAATAAGATTTCTCGAAAAAACACCGATAGTTGAATTGTTGCAGGATGCTGATGGGATATGTGGTGCAGTCGGGATTAATGTTGCGACATCGGAATATACCCAGATTTCTTCCAATGCTGTGATTCTTGCCACGGGTGGTGCCGGTACGATTTATGCGCGAACCAATAATACCTCTGACGTTACTGGTGATGGATATGGCCTAGCTTTAGATGCTGGGGCTAAATTGATTGATATGGAATTTGTCCAATTTTATCCAACAATGGCATTCAGACCAATAAAAATACCCGTCTCTTCTCCGATGTTTGGGGATGGAGCGGTCTTGCGTAATAAAAATCTAGAGCGTTTTTTAAGCCGCTATGACCCTGCTGGGGACATGGCGACCCGAGACAGTATGTCCAGAGCTATTTTCTCTGAAGTGAATGTGGGTAATGGGGTTGAAAATGGTGTCTACATCGATTGCAGTGGCATTCCTGATGACATTTTTTTCAGCAGATATAAAGGTTTTGCAAACTACTTGCTTGCTCACGGAATAGATCCGCAAAAAGATATGTTGTTGATATCACCAACAGCCCATTTCTTTATGGGTGGTATTTTCGTTGATGAGAATTGTTCCACTGGGGTTGCTGGTTTGTTTGCATCAGGAGAAGTTGTTGGTGGTCTTCATGGCGCCAATCGACTTTCGGGAAATGCTTTAACTGAGGCGGCCGTATTTGGAAAAATAGCTGGACAGATGGCCGCAAGGCATGCTGCAAAGTTTAGCTCTGTCAGACGGGTTGCAGTGATATTTGACGAAAGACAACATGATTGTAAAAAAGACGATTTGAATGAAATCAAGTCTGCACTACGGCAGACAATGTGGGAAAATGTATCATTGATGCGCTCCAGAGAGACCCTCGAATATGCCCTGAGTCAAATAACTCAGTATCAGAATGAGCTTATTGACCATGCGACCAGCAGTATACGACAACTGGCTGAAAAAAATAGCTTGGAAAGGATGTTGACCACAGCTGAGGCAGTGGTTCGTTCAGCATTGTTAAGGACAGAAAGTCGGGGGTGTCACTTCCGTTGTGATTATCCGACTTCGAACCACTCCGACTGGATTGGTCATGTTGAGGTAAAGCAAAAAAAGAGGGCTCTTAATCTAAAATTCAAACTTAAAGAATAGCTGAGAACAGCTTTCTCTTTTATCTGAAACCGTTTCAGTTGCAGATTTGTTTTTCAGCAATCTTTTTGAGTGTCCAGATAAAATGAGGCCTTTCAATCACACCTCACAGACATGCCACCATCAACCATGATTTCCGTTCCAGTAATGAATCTGGCTTCATCAGAAGCAAGGAATAGTGCAGCATTAGCCGTATCTTGACCGTCTCCCATGAATCCGAGTGGAATACGTGCCAAACGTTCTTTGAGCAGAGCCTCTACATCCCCACCAGCACGCTGCCCGGCAAGCCTTGCCTCAACCATTGGTGTATGTAGTTGACCAGGGATAATGGTGTTGACCCGAACACCGCGAGACGCGTATTCGACGGCAACCACTTTCGAGAGCTGAATGATAGCGGCTTTACTCGCTGCATAAGCTGATTGTGCTGCGCCAGTCCAGCGAATCCCAGAGGTTGATGAGGTATTGATAATAGAACCTTTTTTCTGGGCAACCATAAAAGGTAGGATATGCTTACATGTAAGGTAGACACTTGTCAGATTAAATTCTAGCTGAGCCCTCCAAATATCTTCTGCCATCTCAACTGGACCCCCCTTGGCAGACCCACCAACGTTATTAACAAGGATATCAATTCGACCAAAATGTTCTTGGCACGCTTCTGCCATCGCCTTGACCTGAACCGTATTGGTGATATCACAGATATAGCTTTCAATTTCCCCGCCAACCGCCAATGTTCTCTGTCGTGTTTCCTCAAGGGATTCAGGATTGAGATCAACGGCAAAGATACGGGCACCTTCTTCAGCAAAGCGAACCGCAGCTGCACGCCCATTGCCCCAACCCGAACCAACGCAACCAGCACCAGTAATAATGGCGATGCGACCTTGTAAACGTCCTGACATCTGTGTCCTCCTGATATTTAGTAATGCCGTATAACTTCATGGGGTTGTCGACACGATCCGCTGGAACGCTCAGTCAAGATCGCAACTAGTTGGATCCAATGGATTTACGTCAAAGACATTGATTGTCATTGAAATCAGCCCGTAGTAGCCAAGCACTCCGGTCAGATCAACGATTGCTGCTTCACCTAGAACGGTAACCGCTTGGTTATATAGTGCTTGTGACACTTTACGATCACGCTGTAGTGCTAGAGAAAACTCGTAAACAATCTTTTCATCTTCTCGATTAAATTCTGGAATCTTTCCTTGACGGATAGCTTCTATGGTCTTAGATGAAATGCCGGCTGCAAGGCCAATTTTCTTGTGAGTCTGCCATTCGAACTCTGCACTCCAAACACGTGCCGTGACCAGGATTGCGAGCTCTGATAACCGTAGCGGCAAAAGTGTATCGTAGCGGCAATAGCGGCCGAGAGATTGTGCCAAGTTAGCAAGCTCTGGTCGATTGAGCCAAACAGCGAGCGGCCCGCGAACACCACCACGTGGAGATGAAGCAATGGCATCGTAAACTGTCCGTTGGTGCTCGGTAAGATTTTCAATAGCAAGGGGTGCGATACGGCTCATTATGTTATCTCCTTTGGTCAATCAGTTTCATTCCTTCCCGGTGTCGGTTTGTGCTGTGTGCTACTGCAATGGCCGTGAAGATAGAGTTTGACGGTGACATGACAATCTCTTTTGTTGGCGTTAGCAAGGCAGTATCTGGTTAGGCAAAAAATCAATGCAGTTTATTTGCTCTGTACATATCTTTAAAACATCATTATGCTGGCTGGAAGTATAGCTATCTATACATATATGTCAACTGTAGTGGTTTCCTAATAAAGTAAACTTTAGCGATAGGAAGGCTCTGAACCGTATCAATGACTTGTTACTTCGACTTTTTCTTCTGGCTGGAAGAGGTCCGGTGATTTGTTATTTGTGCTTTGAATGAAGGGTGAATAGATACGGCGGCAATAAATTTGAGTTGACAGAGTAGGAATAGTAGGTTAGTTATATATACAACCACATAACAGCATTGATAGGCAGTTCTTGGCGGTGTTTTTGGTGTAGCTGACGGCCTTTTCTGTTTCTTACAGTATCAATGGAATATTACCCGAGTGTCTAGGAGAAAAGGCATGGCATACCCTGTAGGGATGAAATCATCAATAGAAAAAGTAGAGCTAACGAGAAAAAATCGCTTGCACAGTGAGTGTCCTAGAATGGCGCCCGATGAGAAGGCTGTTTTACTTAAAGGGTTTCACCCTGACTTCAAAGATGGAGATAAATTAAAGCTTCGTTGTGGGGTCAATAAAGGTGAGCGTGTTCCAAAGGTCATGGCCGAATATATCGAGGCTCCAAGCAGGCTTGATTTGGCATCTGTGGATTTGAGCCAAGCGGATTATAAAACTGATGTCCTGGTTATCGGCGGTGGCGGTGGAGGAGCAACAGCGGCACTAACGGCCAGTGAAAATGGAGCCGATGTTCTTATCGCAACAAAATTGCGCTTAGGAGATTCAAATACCATCATGGCTGAAGGTGGGATCGGTGCAGCGACCTACCCGGAAGATTCGCCGGTAATTCATTACATCGATACCATGGTGGGTGGACGTTTCAAAAACATTCCTGAGGTCGTTGAGGCTTTGGTGCATGATGCTCCTGGGATTGTTAGCTGGCTTTCAGGGTTGGGGGTGAACTTTGATCGCAAGGCTGATGGTAGTTACTTTGCTCATATGCCGGCAGGGCATTCTGCAAAAAGGTCACATTCGATCAAAGACATTACTGGGTTGGAGATTATGCGCGCCCTTTGTGATGAGGTTCGCAACAGACAGATCTCAGTCCTTGAATTCAGTCCGGCAGTAGAACTGATCCTTGATGAAGAAGGTCGTTGTGCCGGAGCGGTTCTCGAAGATCTGGATATCGGCAAAAAGATTGTGGTCGAAGCAGGAGCCGTAATTATGGCAACCGGCGGCATGGGTCGCCTGCATCCGAATGGTTTTCCAACTTCTAATCACTATGGTGCGACGGCTGATGGGATTGTTATGGCATCCAGGGCTGGGGCTAAGTTGCTCTATATGGAGTATGTCCAGTATCACCCCACAGGGGTCGCCTGGCCGGAGCAGATGCTGGGACTACTGCTCTCAGAGGCCTTGAGGGCACAGGGGGCAGAGGTTGTAAATAGTGATGGGGAGGCTTTTGTCAATCGGCTTGAAACAAGAGACGCTTTGGCTGCAGCAATTCTTCGTGAATGTGGTCAGCGGGAAAAGGGAGCTGTGACTCCAACCGGAGTTGCCGGTGTTTGGCTTGACACTCCAATGATTGATCTGAAATGTGGCCCAGGAACTTTTCTTAAGCGCTTTGCCGGTATCGATCATCGCTTTAAGAAATATGGAATTGATCCTTCAAAAGAGCCATTGCTGGTTTATCCCACACAACATTATCAAAATGGTGGCGTAAAAATTAATGTTAACGGTGAAACCAACATTCCTTATCTGTATATGGCCGGAGAGGTTTCTGGTGGTGTCCATGGGCATAACCGTCTTGGTTCAAATTCTCTGCAAGACATTTTTGTTTTTGGCCGTCGTTCCGGTTCTCATGCCGCAGAATTTTACCGTAAGTCTCCGGCCAAAAAAATGGTGCTCAACCATGTGCAAGCACACACAGAAGAACTTGATGCGCTTGGTTTGGTAACCGATAAAACGTCGCCCTTACTTTTGCCGGATTACAAATTTGAAAAAGCGTTGGTCAGTGCTCAATACTCAACTGATATTGGTGAGGCTCAATAATGAAAGCTGTAGAAATAAAAAAGATACCGATCTATGTCATGGGGAAAAAATTCGAAGTTCCAGAAGAACTGACAATTCTGAAGGCACTTGAGTATTCAGGCTTTGATATCAAGCGTGGCTGCGGTTGTCGGGGCGGAGTCTGTGGTGCCTGTGCAACTGTTTATCGGCGCAAGGGTGAATACAAAATAAATACCGGATTGGCATGTCAGACCGTTATCGAGCCAGAAATTAACCTGGTGCAACTTCCATTTGTTTCGACTCGAAAATCCTTGATAGCGATTCGTGAGGTCGAGCCGGAGAGTTTGGATATTGTAAAAGCCTATCCGGAGTTGATGCGTTGCATGGGGTGTAACACCTGTACAAAATCCTGTCCCGTTGATTTAAAGGTGATGGATTATGTCTCTGCTGTGATCCGCGGAGACTTGGCGGAAGTTGTCGAATTGTCAATTGATTGCGTCATGTGCGGGATGTGTGCTTCTCGCTGCCCAGCCGAATTGACTCCTTTCAATATCGCTCTTTTTGTTCGTCGGGTTTATGGGATGCATATGCTTCCAGAATCTGAACAGTTGAGATCCCGGCTACAGGAAATAGAAGATGGAATTTATACAGAAGAGTTGACCAAACTTAAGACCATGCTGAATGACGATATGCAGGCTCGCTTCCTTGAACTCCAGGCAAATAAGGGAGCATCAATATGAGTGAAGACGAAACAGTACGCAGGTCGATCCAATTGCAAATCCCCCTTCAGGATAGCGATATTAGCAAGCTTAAAGTCGGTGATCACATAGAGGTCAGTGGGGCAATTCTTTGCGGCCGTGATGCGGTACTCCCCAAACTGGCTTTATTGTTGGAGTCCGGTAACGGTGACTCTATTCCGGTACCACTGGTGGGAGCACTTATTTTTCATACAGCAGTTAGCCCGGCAGGGATAGGTCCGACAACGAGTAACAAACTTGACATCGAAGGCAGTATCCCAACGCTTTCAAAGGCTGGAGTGAAAATCCATCTGGGTAAGGGGTCGTTAGGTGCTGAAACGGTTACATCGTTAAAGGCCGAAAATTCAGTTTTTGCGATTACTCCGCCAATAACGGCACTCTTTGCAGAAAAAATGCTGAGTCAAAGGGTTGTCATGTATCCAGAGGAGGGCATGGAGGCTCTCTATGAAGTTGAGGTAAAGGGGTTACCCGCCATAGTTGCTATTGCTCACGGTGAAACGATTTACTAACCCCTCAGAATGAGGTTCATATGTTGAATTGTCAGAATATTTGTGATGGTGTCAGTGAATGTTTGGTCAAAGCGGGGTCATCTTATCGCCCAGACCAGTTGGAAGCATTTTCAGCTGCTATTGAAAAAGAAACACATCCGAACGCACGCTGGGCCTTGGAAAGATTATTAGAAAACGCACAAGCTGCAAACAAAAACCATTCTCCCCTTTGTGATGACACCGGGATACCTCATCTGTTTGCTGAAATTGGTGATGAAATCGTTTTGCCGGCCGCTTGGCTGACAGCGATTCATGCTGGAGTCGCTCAGGGGTTGCGTACTTTGCCCGGGAGACCGATGGCTGTGCAAGGGAATGATATTGAAAGAGTTGAGCAATCCAAGGGATTGTATGATGATCCTGGGGAGATCTTGCCAGTTCCTGTTGTTTGCAAACCCGTACCGGGCAGTCAATTATCCGTAACAGTTTTATTGCAGGGAGGAGGCCCGGAAATTCGTGCCAAAACCCATCGGGTGTTCCATAAGCGCAGCATCGATAATGTGTTAGGACAAAGTGCTGAGTGGATGGCGGAAGAAGTACGAAATCTCGGTTGTACGCCGGCAATTTTAGCCATTGGAGTGGGTAGATCCCATGCTGAAGCCAGTATCCGGATGTTAGAGGCAATGTCCACTGGTGATTTGCGCAAACAAAGCGAATGGGAACAAAAGATTACCGCAATTGTAAATGCTGAAAAGGCCGGTGCTCTGGGGCTTGGTGGGGATGCCTCAGCATTGGGAACATTTCTCAACATCGGTCCGTTACGTGCGAGCGGAATCAGGGTTGTCTGTGCAAGACCTTGTTGTTGCGTGGAGCCGAGGCGCTCTACCGTCGCTTTTTCTTCAAACGGCTCAATGGCTCTGGGCTGATTTGATCAGTTATAAAAGCGAGGATTATTATGAAAACCGGATTTAAACTGAATAACCTGCATTCCCATTTTGTCTTGGACGAAGCCCGGAGCCCGGTGGCTCGTTTTCGTCTGCTATCAAAGGGAATTAACGATAATACCAGGTTGCTGGAATCGGATAGAATCGTCGGCGATTCTGCATGTCTGGCTTGTGGCAACTGTATTGATAACTGCCCGGTTGTGCGGCTCAATGTCGGCCGGGTTTTTATCCAGAATCAGCGTACCTCGATGGCTTTGGAAAATATTGTTGAGGAGGAATGTCGTCGTTGCTATCGCTGCGTTAATGCTTGTCCTCAGGTGAATAAGTCCCTCAAGGAATATACTTTGGGTTTCAGGCGGGTGGAAAAAATTGTTCACCTGATTGCTGCTCTGGTCATTATTTCTCTTGCTGCGACCGGTGTGACGCACTCCCATTATTCGGAGACGCTGGGAGCCATGGAAGGGGGCGTACTGAAATATGGCCACCGAGCTATTGGGATTTTCTCGATCATCATTCCTTACCTTTATTATCGTTACGATATCTGCCATTTCAGACGTACCCTGAAGAAGATATTCACTTGGGGATCGCAGGACCTGGATTGGTTGCGTAATACTTATGCTCATATTTTTCGTGCGCAACAAGATAAAAAGATTTTGCGACACGAATTCAACCCAGCTCAGAAATTTTGGTATCTGTTTGTTTTGTCGGTATTTCCGATTCTTTATTTGTCGGGCTGGAGCTCAATTCTGTTTGGTGCTGCAGACAATGACATTCTTCTGCTTAAATCAAAAATGGTTCATATGCTATTTGCTTTGAGTTTTGATCTGATGTTGTTTACCCACGTTTATATCAAGTATGTCAGAGAGTGGAGTAAAAATATCTATCAGCAGTACAAGAACTATCGGGTAACCAAAAGCTTTGTATTTAAAAATTGAGCGAACTTATTAATGACGCTCTGGGGATAGTGTGATGGTTGGAAAAAAGGTGTCTAGTGGCAACAGGGGGAAGACTGTTCGTGGCGATTGCTACGTGACTCTGGAAATTACAGACGATGGTGGGCTCGATATCTGCCTCGACAGCAAAGTTAGTGCGCTTTATGGGGAAAAGATCTTAACTGTCGGACGCGAATTGCTTCAGCATTTCGGTATCAGGCATGCTCGTCTGACGATTGAGGATTTCGGGGCTTTTGATTTTGTTCTGGCGGCCAGGATTGAAGCCGCAGCGCGCCAGTTGATACCGGATCTTTCCCCGTATTTACCTGAATTCATTGATGAGAATTGTTATTCGACAACTGCTGACCGGATGCGTTTCTCGAGGTTGTATCTTCCTGGTAATTCCCCCAAGATGATGATCAACGCGGGAATTTACGGGGCACATGGAGTTATTCTCGACCTGGAAGATTCCGTCGCTCCCACTAAAAAAGATGAAGCATTGTTACTGGTTCGAAATGCCTTGCGTCAAGTCGACTTCTATGGTGCTGAGCGAATGGTGAGAATCAATCAACTGCCACGAGGGCTGGATGACTTAAAAGAACTTGTCGCGCACAATGTTCATCTTATTTTGTTGCCTAAATGTGAGTCTGGCGATCAGATTCGGCAGGTGAACGATAAAATTTACGAGCTACAACAACAAGAAGGACTCACCGATACGATTTATCTGATGCCGATTATCGAAAGCGCCCTTGGAGTCATCAAGGCTTATGAGATTGCTTCTGCTGCCAAAAATGTTGTGGCGGTGGCACTCGGTCTCGAAGATTATTGTGCCGATCTCGGAGTTAAGCGCACGGTGGAAAGCCGAGAGTCGTTATATGCCAAGAGTTCATTAGTCAATGCTTGCCACGCTGCAGGTGTCCAGCCTATTGATTCGGTTTTTTCAGATTTTCAGGATATGGATGGTTTGCTGAGTACTGTTCAGCAGGCCAAATCCATTGGTTTCCAGGGTATCGGTTGCATTCATCCTGCTCAAGTCAAGATTGCCAATGAAACCTTCCTGCCTTCGTCTGAAGATATCTCCTCCGCAAAAAAAATTGTTCTGTGTTTTGAAGATGCAGAAAAAAAAGGGCTTGGTGTTGTCTCTCTCGGCTCCAAAATGATTGATCCGCCTGTTGTAGAAAGATCCATACAAACCATCAATCGCGCGATCTCTTCGGGAATAATCCTCAAAGACTGGAGATTGGAAAATGAATAAACCAAGTCTTGTTAAAAATGCGCTTGGTCGTTTAGTCCCTGTAATGATCAATGATGTTCCTGTTGAACCATATCTGGGAATCGGCAAGTACAAGCCACGAGGTCGTACCCATGGTCGTCCCATTGTCAGTTGTGCAGACTATCCCAGCGATGGGAATAAATTAATTCCTACCTTGAAAGAGGCTTTAGTTAAATCAGGATTAGCTGATGGTATGACGATTTCAACCCATCACCATTTTCGTGATGGGGATTTAATTGCCAACCAGATTTTTGATATTGCGGCTGAGCTTGGAGTGAAGAACCTTGTCTGGGCTCCTTCAGCATCTTTCCCTTGTCACAAGCCGATTATTAAATACCTTGAAAATGGGGTGGTACATCATATTGAGGGGAGCATGAATGGCGCTCTTGGGCGCTATTGCAGTCAGGGTAAAATGCGTGGCCTTGGTGTGTTGCGTTCCCATGGCGGGCGTTATCAAGCGATTCAGGATGGTGAGCTTGAAATCGATATTGCTGTCATTGCGGCACCATCAGCAGATGCTTTTGGCAACGCCAACGGTCTTTATGGGGAGACAGCTTGCGGATCTCTAGGTTTTGCTCTGGCTGATTCCGAATACGCCGAAAAAGTCATAGTCATAACGGACAATCTTGTCCCTTTTCCCTGTGTGCCATGGCAGATACAGGGGAATCATGTTGACTATACCGTGGTAGTTGAAAAAGTTGGAATTCCCGAAAAAATTGTATCTGGAACCACACAGATCACCCGCAGTCCTGATCGCCTTTATCTGGCAGAAATGGCGGCTCGGTTTTGTCAGCAAGCAGGTTTGGTCCGAGAGGGTTTTTCCTTTCAGGCTGGTGCCGGTGGAACCTCTCTCTCCATCGGCATTTATTTTGCGGAGATGCTGGAGAAAGGTGGGGTGACCAGCAGGTTTGCACGTGGTGGTAGTAATAAATATCTGGTGGAAATGTTAGAGCAAGGTTTGACTGATCATATTCTTGATGGGCAGACTTTTGATCTCGAAGGAATACGTTCTCTGAATGACAATTCAAATCATGTAACGACAAGTCCATTTACCAGCTACAACTACCATGGAAAAGGGAACTTTGCCTCGATGGTTGATGTTGCAATTCTTGGCGCCACCGAAATTGATCTTAACTTTAATGGCAATGTTGTAACTCATTCAGATGGTTATCTTCTCCATGGTATTGGTGGATGGCAAAACTGTCTTTTTGCCAAGTGTGTCATTTTGCCTCTTCCTCTTTTTCGGGGACGAATTCCTGTTGTTAGGGAATCCGTAACGACTCTGTGTGCTCCCGGAGAGTTGATTGATGTCATTGTTACAGAGCGGGGAATTGCGATCAATCCTTTGCGTCAGGACTTGATTGATGCAGTGAAGGGATCCAATTTACCTCTGAAATCTCTGGAGGAACTGAAGGCAGAAGCTGAACGGATCTGTGGAAAACCAGAACTTCCCCAACTTGGTGATGACATTGTTGCAGCGGTAAAGTGGGTTGATGGGACTGTTATTGATTCGATTCGACAAGTCGGGATTTAGTTTGTGTTGATCACACTTAGCTTGACTAACTTAGAGTAGGGAGATGCGTGGATAGTGCTGAAAAATGATTCTCATACGGAAATTTTATCAATCTGGCCTGAGATTAACTGGATTGAAGATGGTTCTCTTCGCGAGAAAGTCACCAATGTTTGGGCGGTTGCATTAGAGAGAAGTTCTTTGACTCTAGATGATTTATTGACCATCCCTTTTACCCTGCTTTGTGGCCCCGATTTGCAGGTCACTTTCATGGAGCATAAACGCAGTGTTGTTCATATTGCCAAAGCTGCAGGAGAGAAGTGCAATGAATTTTACCATGGTGAACTACCAGTCAATATGGATACCCTCATTGCAGGAGCTATTTTAGCTGATGTTGGTAAGTTGTTCGAATATATTCGCGATGCGGAAGGGAATGTCGTCCCAGGCCCTTATGGCCAACTTCTTCGTCATCCTTTCAGTGGTGTTTCTGTTGCTGAAAGGTACGAAATTCCAGCTCCAGTTCTTCATATTATTGCAACTCACGCTTCCGAGGGTGATCTGGTCAAAAGAACGACTGAAGCTCACTTGGTGCATCATGCCGATTTTATGACTTTTTTGCCATTCAAAGACAAATTCAAGCTTTGATGAGTGGTGAGGTCTTTAGCCCCTTGGAGATCTAAATGGGTCTGACACTTATAGAAAAAATTCTGCTCAACCACTCTGAACAAAACGAGGTGGGGCCAGGTGATATCATCGATATCAAGATAGATGTGCGTGTTGCACGTGATTTTGGTGGTGCAAATGTTGTCAAAAATCTTGTCCACCATGGCTTAGATATTGATGACCCGGCAAAAACTTATTTCACTTTCGACTGTAATCCGACAGGATCAGATCAAAATTACGCGGCTAACCAACAGTATTGTCGCCTTTATGCTCGTGAAAATAATATAAATATCTATGATGTGAATTCTGGCATCGGAACTCATCTAGTTGTCGAGAAAGGTCTTGTTGTCCCTGGCAGTACTCTTGTTTCTACTGATTCACATGCCAATATTCTCGGTGCAATTGGGGCATTTGGTCAGGGTATGGGAGACCAGGATGTTGCTGCGGCATTTGCTGACGGTCAATGTTGGTTCAAGGTTCCAAAATCGGTAAAATTGACACTCCAAGGCAAGCGTCCTGAAGGTCTTTCTGCCAAACATATTGTTTTGAATCTTCTCAACTGTTTTGGTGCAAATCAACTTCTTGGCTATTCGGTAGAGGTCTATGGTGAAGATGTAGCTAAATTTACTCTCGATGAGAGGATTACGATCGCTTCTATGGCCACCGAACTTGGTGCCATTATTATTCTTTTTCCCCCTTCTGATGATGTTGTTGACATTGTTGAAAAATACTCTGGTGCTGAAGTCGAAAAAATAATGGCAGATGCTGATGCTTGTTATGAACAGTCGTTTGAACTTGATTTAAGTACATTCGTTCCAATGATGTCACGCCCCGGACGCCCTTCTGATACCATTAATATCGGAAGGTTAGAAGGGATTAAAATCGATTCTGCATTTATTGGTAGTTGTACCAACGGTCGTTATGAAGACTTGATAGAGGCAGCAAGAATACTGGAAAGTCGTAAAGTTGCTCCCGGTGTTGTTCTTAAGATTGTTCCAGCAACTGATGAAATTTGGCTTCGTGCTCTGGATGATGGTTTGATCAAGATATTTAAAGATTCCGGTGCTTTAGTCAGCAATGCCGGTTGTGCCGGTTGTGCTTCTGGTCAGGTTGGGCAGAATGGGCCAAATGAGGTAACAGTGAGTACCGGAAACCGTAACTTTACAGGGAAGCAAGGAGCTGGATTGGTTTATCTGGGGTCGCCAGCAGATGTTGCTGCCTCAGCAGTCGCTGGGTATATTACCACTGAGAACAATATCCCGGAGTCTCCTCAAGTTTTTACCTCAACAGCTTTTTTCGACCGTCCAGCAGTCAAGGTTGCAGTAGCAGTCAAATCAGCACCGACCCTTATTGAAGGGAAGGTTTGGCTTGTTGAGCAAGACAATATTGATACCGACATGATTTTTCATAACCGCTATCTCACTATCACTGATCTCAATGAAATGGGAGCCTACACTTTTGATAACTTGAAAGGTTGGGAAGACTTTTCCCAGCAGGTAACACCTGATGATATCATTATTGTTGGTGAGAATTTTGGTGCAGGGAGTTCGCGCCAGCAGGCTGTGGATTGTTTCAAGTCTTTGGGAGTACAGGCGATTCTTGCTCGGTCATTTGGCTCAATCTATGAGCGTAACGCCATAAATGCCGCATTTCCTATTTTGCAATATGACGACATTTCTACGTTGGAGATAAAACAACGTGACCAGATCAGGGTCAACTTTGCAACCGGCACTATTTGTAATCTGAGAAACGGCAAAACTGGTCAGATAGATAAGTTTTCCAGGGTACAAATGGAAATATATCAACGTAATGGTTTGCTGGGCTAAGTTACTGTTTTGCTTGGAATATCCCGCTGCGTTTATTTAACCCCTTGCTCTTAATTTTGTTATGAAAGTAAAAATGGGACGTACTTTTGTAGAAAAAATTCTTGGTGCGGAAAGTGGCTCTATTGTCTTTCGACAGCCCGATATTGTTTTAACTCACGATAATACTGCCAGTATTAAAGAAACCTTCCGTCAGATGGGTGGAACCCGGATTGCAAATCCTGACCAGCTACTTATCGTTCTTGATCATAATGCTCCACCCACTGATGCCAAATTGGCCAATCAGCACAGCCAAATTCGTAATTTTGTGAATGAACATGGGATCAATAAGTTCCATGATGTCGGGCAAGGTATTTGTCACCAGCTGATGAGCCATTATGCTAAGCCGGGGATGGTCATTGTCGGCTCTGATAGCCATACCAGTACTGCTGGAGCTTTTAATACTCTTGCAGCGGGTATCGATAGAACTGAGGCAGCAGGGCTATGGAAGCGTGGTAAAACCTGGTTTCGTGTTCCTGAATCACTGAAAGTGACTCTGCATGGCAGGCTTCAGCCTGGAGTTTATGCCAAAGATATTTCGCTGTGGATTATCGGGATGATTGGCACTGCTGGTGCTAATTACATGAGTATCGAATATCACGGGGAGGGAGTTGAAACCCTCTCCATGGCTCAGCGTATGACCCTGACAAATCTTGCCTCAGAAATGGGGGCTAAAAATGCTGTTTTTCCTGCTGATGACATTCTGGCAGGTTTTCTGGATGAAAAGATCGAAAGGAGTGTCTGGGCTGACCATGATGCTGTTTATGCCCAGGAGTTAGTTCTCGATTTGAACGAACTGTTTCCGTTGGTTGCTGCTCCACACCAGTTGGATAATGTCAGAGCTGTTTCTGAAGTTCAGGGAACGAAATTACACCAAGGCCTTATCGGGACTTGTACTAACGGTCGACTGGAAGATCTTCGTATCGCCGCTGAGATTCTCAAAGATAAAAAAGTCGCCAGGGGGTTTCAACTTCTGGTCGTTCCCGCCTCAAAACAAATTTACTTGCAGGCATTGGAAGAGGGTTTGTTGACCACACTCCTTGATGCTGGCGCTATTATTTTGACATCATCATGTGGACCCTGTCTGGGAACCGGTCAGGGGATTCCTGCTGATGGCTTTACGGTTATTTCTACTGCAAATCGTAATTTCAAGGGACGCATGGGAAATGTCAACGCTCAGATCTATCTTGCTTCTCCAGCCTGTGTTGCTATGTCTGCTGTAAATGGTGAAATTAGTGATCCCCGCCAAGAGGTTCACAACGATAAATTTCCTCACCAAAGGGAACAATTGGCGTCCGTAAAAGTCAATAAAGACAACAGTCGCCGGTTGAATGGCATCTGGAACTATGCCGATATTGATAATCTCAACACTGATCTGATGTTTGCTGGCAATCTGACTTATCAGGTTTTCAGCTCTGATCCAGAAAAGATTCGACCACATTTGTTCAGGGGAATTGATGATAGCTTCAGTCAAAACGTGCAGGTCGGAGATATCCTTGTTGTGGGAGAAAACTTTGGTTGCGGGAGTTCTCGTGAACATCCAGCGGTAGGTTTGGTTCATGCTGGGATTAAAGCGATTATTGCTAAATCGGTTAATCGTATTTTTTATCGTTCAGCAATAAACCAGGGACTTCCAATTATTGTTATGCCAGGCGTTGTTAATGTTTTTCGACCGGGAGATCACGTCATTGTGAGCCTGGAGAGAGGCACTATTATCGTCAATGACAAAGAATATAAAATTTCTTCTTTGCCAGATGAATTGAAGGCCATATTTGCTGCCAAAGGTCTGGTGAACTGGATAAAAAATTAAATAAAGTATCTGTAAATCGGGACAGGGAGCTGTTTCGGGGGATACCTTCAGCCAAAAAACTTGATAGTTCAATAACACTAATTTGAGTTTTGCATGGCAAGGGTAGGGCATCAATGACAGGTTCGAGTTCTAGGCCGAACAACAGTCCAAGGCAGGGGATTATTCTTGGGATGTTGGCCTTTTTAATGTGGGGTTCCTTTCCGGTTTTTTTTAAAGCAATGGTTGGGGCAACCCCTTTAGAAGTCGTTTGTCACCGAATTTCCTGGTCAGCGGTCTTTCTTCTGATTCTTGTCTGTACGCGCCGTGAACTCGGAAGTCTTAGGCGAACTTTATCTGATCGATTGACCATTTTGACTTTGTTTGGTTCAACAGTGCTGATTGCTTTGAGTTGGCTGGTGTTTGTTTTTGCGGTTCAGAATGGTCAAGTTCTTCAGACGAGTCTGGGATATTTTATCACCCCTTTGGTTAGCGTTTTGCTTGGCTTTGTTTTTTTGAAAGAAAGACTGAGTCGTTGGCAGCAAGTCAGTGTTTTGCTTGCACTTCTTGGAGTGTTGAACCTGACCTTTCAGCAGGGGCGCTTGCCTTGGATTGCACTGATTCTTGCGGTGTCGTTTGGCGTGTATGGTTTGCTGCGAAAAATAGTCCAGGTTGAGGCGATGGTTGGACTTGCCGTAGAAACCCTCTTGCTGGCACCGATGTCTGTGGGTTACCTGATTTACCTGGCAACTCAAGAACAGGGACACTTCCTGGTCGGTTCCTTGCGTCTTGATCTGCTTCTGCCCTTATCTGGAATTATTGGAGCTATTCCTTTGCTGTGTTTCGTTGGTGCTGCACGTCGACTTCGTCTCTCCACTATTGGCTTTCTTCAGTATCTTACCCCGAGTTTGCACTTTATTTTGGCGGTTGGCCTATATTCGGAACCTTTCTCCTCAAGTCATCTGATCAGCTTTCTTCTTATCTGGGCTGGATTGGGGATCTACTCCGGTAATGCAATCTGGAAAACCCGTGCCAGGGAAAATAACTCTGTAACATTAAAACCTTGAAGATTGAGCCCACATCGGGGACTCAATTACAATAAAGGAAGGAGAAGTTCTTCATATTTCCTTTGCTGAGGGTAGACTTGCTATGTCCAGAATTACAGCCATCATTTTTGTTGGTGTCGCTTGTGGCCTGCTATCGAAGAAATTAAACCTCCCCGGTGGCACCATCGTCGGCTCGATGCTTGGTGCAGCATTTATTGGGTTGTTGGCACCAGGAGTTGCCACAATCCCACCGAGCATGGCGACAGCGATTGAATTGATTATTGGAATATCTTTGGGGCTCTCTTTCGATAGAGGTTTTTTGCCTTTAGTCAGTCGATTATTGCCAGCAGCAATATTAAGTACTGTCGGGTTGCTGTTGACATCAGTTCTTATGGCTCTTGTGGCCAAGCGGTTGGGGATTGTTGATTTTGTAACGGCTTTATTTGGATTTGCCCCTGGTGGTATGGCAGGAATGGGTCTCCTTGCACAGGCTGAAGGATCTCAAACATCCATTGTGATATTTTTTCACTCGGTAAGGCTTTTTGTCTTGTTTGTCTTTGTCCCAATTATGGCGCGCTATTTTCTGTGAACCGGTAGATTCATTCTTATCCATGAGTACACAAGACTGTGACCTGATACTAAGAGATGTTTGACTGAAGAGGAATTGATGGATGATAAAACAGTTTGAAGTGGATGTTGTGGTTATCGGCAGTGGTGCCGCTGGTATCACGGCAGCAATAGGGGCGCGGAATCGGGGAGCAACGGTTGCACTTTTAGGCAAAGATGGTACTGGTAAAGGGACATGCACATCACTGGCTGGTGGTCTTTTGGGTGCGTCTTCTTTGGAACGCTCGGTTCAGGATCACTACCAGGATACTCTTGATGCGGGACACGGGATCAATAACAACCAATTGGTGGAAATGGTGGCTACCCGTGCCAGAGAAAGTATTAATCACTTGAGGAAGATGGGTGTTCCCCTTTTTGATGACCCGGATGGATTTACAGTAGATAATAAGAATAATAGCAAAAATATCCCGGGCATCCCTTTTGTCGAGTCTTTGGTTCAACTTGTTAAACATCCTGATATCATGTCAATTGACCATTTTCATTGCCTCGATTTGGCTTTGCAGTCTGACCGGATTGTTGGCGTCATCGGTATTGATTTCACTGGTGCCCCAACTTTTGTGGAAGCTTCTTCTGTCGTTTTAGCGACAGGTGGTGCGGCAGCACTCTATCAGCGTCATGATAATCCTCCCGGGATGTTGGGAGAGGGTTATTCTATGGCGCTAAAGGCGGGTTGTCGACTTCAAGACATGGAGTTTGTTCAGTTTTTTCCACTGGGGATCGCAGAGCCAAACCTCCCGGCGACAATTATTTATCCTCCCTACCCAGACCGAGTCAGAATACTTGATGAAAACGGCTCTGATGTGTTGCGGGAGTTACCTGAGTGTCAGAGTCCTTATGATGCCATCATCCGTTTTCGGGATAAGGCGTCCTTACTTTTCTATCATAAGCATACACATGGGGGACTATTCCTGGATTTGTCAAGACTTGATGAAAATGACTGGAACAGCCAGTTCTCGATGCGTCTTCTAGCTCGGAAACAATTTGATTTTCAGTATAAAAAACTTCGTATTGCCCCTTTGGCTCACTTTTCTATTGGTGGGGTGGAGGTCAATGAACAGAGTGAGTCAACTGTTGCAGGAATCTTTGCTGCTGGTGAGGTTGCGGGAGGCTTTCACGGTGCCAATCGCAGGGGTGGTAATGCTCTGACTGAATGTGTTGTTTGTGGAAGTCTGGCCGGGAGTCATGCTGCTGATTTTGCTCGCCAGATGGGACGGGAAGACGTCAATCTGATGATGATTAAGGAACAGTTTCCCGCTTGGGCAGGAAAAATAAGTCAAAGGCCAGAACCCAGATACCGTCATCTTATGAAAAGTATAAAGGCCTGTGCGTGGGATTATTTTGGGGTGGTGCGTAGTGACGCCGGAATGCTCAGAGGGCAGAGATTGATTTCGAGCCTGGAAAGTGAACTGGAAACTATTTGTCCCGTAGGTAACAGGGATGGCTTACTCCATGTAGAAATATGCTCGGCTCTTTTGACTCTTCGTTGTATTTGTGAGGCCGGATTGCTCCGGGAAGAAAGTCGCGGGGCGTTTTTCAGAGAAGATTTTCCCGAACGAGATGACACGCACTGGCAGCGTAATATCGGTATTTCTCTGGATCAATCAGAGCAGCGGCTGGTTGTTAAGTAATTATTGTGGCAAGATACAGACCCTGTGTGCTTTTCCCGCTACCCAACAGATCTGGAGATGAGGGTTCTCTGCAGCACTAAAAAACAATTTCGACCCCAACCGAAGCAGAGGAAAAGCGCTCACCAAAACGTTCGGCTAGCATCCGTGCCCCTCTGAGGCCGGTGCAGTGTGAAGCACCAATTCGGTCGACATCAAGTTCTTCCAGCCTGTTCAAGGTTGCTGTCATCTGTTCATCACTACAGAATTTTAGATGTGTTCCTCCTAAAATCATATGAATTTTTTTCTCTCCGGTCACGTTAATGGCGTGATCAATAATGTTGAGTAGTCCTGCATGGGCACAGCCGAGGAGTATTACTAGCCCTTTACTGGTCTTGATGAACAGTGACAGATCATCACAAAGTGGATCGGTGAGTTGCTCTCCTGATTTTGACATCGATAATAAATTGGGGTCACCGGTTTCCACTTTGGATATACGGGGGACTTCTCCAGATAGGAGTAGGCCAGGTGTGACTTCGTAGGGAGCTGCAGAGAGTTTGAAATTGGCACCCAACTTTTCCAACTCAGCTTGTGTCCAGGGGATCCCTATGTTGTGTATTTTTCCGCTGTTTTTGCTGTAGTGTGTAGAGAATAAATCGGGGTGGGCATAAATTGGAATTTTCCCTGTTTTCTCCAGAATCTGTTTCAGCCCTCCGGTATGATCAAAATGACCATGGCTGAATATGATCCCCTGTAATTTTGAAAAATCGATTCCCATCAACTTGGCATTGTTAAGAATTGTCATGCCGCCACCGGTATCAAAAAGAAAATCACCGTCAGGGGTCTTCAGGTGGCAGGAAAACCCATGCTCTCCTAACAAGCCATAAGGACTGACCTTGTCGACACTGTTTTCACATAGAACTGTCAGATGGATACTCATGGTGTTTTCTCCTGTAATTTCTTAATGATTGGCAGGTCGGCGCTTAAAATATCATAATCGAGAAGATTTTCTGGTGCAACCCAACGATGATCGGCGACTTCGAGATGTTTTATCTCTCCACTATTCCAAGTGCATGTGTAGGCGAGAATCAGTACATTGCCCCATTCGTAGCTGTGGAAGACAGATTCTAGTAGTGATCCGACTTCTATTTCGATATCCAGTTCTTCACGAATTTCTCTTCTCAGGGCTACTTTCGGTGTCTCTCCCGCTTCGATTTTACCGCCGGGAAATTCCCAGTAGCCACCAAGTTTTTTATTTTCTGGGCGCAAGGTTAACAGAATCTTGCTTTGATGTTGAATGACTGCGGCGCAGACTTCGACTGGAGGTTTACAATTGTCGATATTTGTCATTGTAGATTGAGTCCCGTTTTGATTTGAGGTTAATTTTGTTGGCGGCAACCAGACTCTGTGCTAGAAACAGCACCAGTTAGTCGTTATTGGTTAAACAGGAGTTTACACATGTTTCAGTTATCTGACAAAGGCCGCGGTGTTCGACAGATGTTTGACGATATCGCTTACCGTTACGATCTGCTCAATCGGTTACTTTCTTTTGGTATTGATCGACGCTGGCGGCGTTTTGCTGTCAGCCAGTTGAGTATCCCCAAAAATGGGCGAGTTCTCGATATCGCAACCGGAACCTGTGATGTCGCTCTGGAAGTTGCGGAGCAGACCGATCCTTCTGTGACGATTGTCGGGGAGGACTTTACCCAGGGAATGTTGGTCCAGGGCCAACCTAAGCTGAAGGAATCTCCTCATGGATCACGAATTATGCTGGTCAATGCCCCCTGCGAAGAAATTCCCCACCCTGATGAATGTTTTGATGGGATTACTATCGCTTTTGGTATCCGTAATGTTGTCGATCGTCAAGCGGGTCTAAACGAAATGTATCGGGTTCTCAAACCTGGTGGGCGGGCAGTCATTCTTGAGTTTTCCAGCCCACGTAGCCAAATTTTTCGAAAACTCTACTATTTTTATTTTCAGAAAATTCTACCGACGATCGGTGGCTTGCTCTCCAAGCGTAGTGCTTATCAATATCTTCCTGATTCGGTCATTGAATTCCCAGGGCAGGAAGAATTTTCACGTATGATGGGTGAGGCTGGTTTTCAACGAGTGCAGTATGTTGATCAGACTTTTGGTATTGCTACGGTTTACGTCGGAGATAAACACTAGAACCACTCTTTTGAATACTAATTCACTCATCGACTTTCTTTACTGATTCATTCTTGAACAAAGTGCCAATATCTTTAACCAGTTTTCCTGGAAGCCCAAGGGTTCGTTTGAAGATGCCAAAGACAGTTTTCGAAACAGAATCAATGGGGATCGCAGTTACATTGGGTGATTCACTTGTCCCTTCAATCTTAAAATGAGCAGTTATCAGTGCTTTCTCTTCCCCCGCCAGAACCCATCCGGCAATCGGGATCGAAGTGATGATTTTATCGACTGTTCGTAATGGCATCACCCCAAGAGTGAAGTCCAGAGTGTCGTCAACCAGATTTTGTGTTCCTATCGCGGAGAGATTCATTGACTCGCTGGTGATTTTTAAATCTTTTGTTGTCGCTTGTCCAGCATCAATCTGAACATTGGCTTCCAATAAGCTGAACGGCATCCCTTCTTTGTCCATATCTGGTAGTTTTCCGGCGAAAATTTGTGAGACGTTCAGCAAGGAGAACATTTTTGCCAGACCATGAAACTTTCTCAGGGTGCCGTCGCTGATCTGTCCATGTATACCTCCTTTCGCTGCTTGCCAGAAGTGACCCTCTCCCGGGTTACCTTCGATATAAAAATCTCCCCCTAGTGAGCCACTGACTAGTCCCTGTCTCTTAAACAATTTCTGGTGTAAGATTGAGGCGTCAATCTTTTCAGCGTGTCCAGATATTCTGAGCGGTGCCGTATCGTCCCCATAATTGAATTCTATCCGAGTTTTACACCAGCCTTCACCATTATTGAACTTAAGTGGAAAGATGGTGAGCCGATGGTTGTCCCCTCTGATCAAACCTTTAGCGTTTTGAAAATGTAGCCCGCCTAGAGTTCCTTGTTTGGCAGAGACTTTAATCAGTAGTGGTGGCCTATCTCTGCTGTTTTGTTTTTTAGTTTCTGCTGTTTTCGGACCAACAAATAAATCGATGATATCCAGGACATCAACCTGATCCGATTGAATATCAAGGGAGACTAGTGGATCGCTAAAATTCCTAACTGTACCATTGACTGTTGCCAGGGTATTTTCTTCCAGTCGAACGTTGACAGGGGAAAAATTTATACCATCGGCGTTAATCAGCAAATGACCATTCAGGTCGTAGAGGGTTAGTTGCTGATTTGAAAAGATCAAATCCTGAGCACGGATTTTCTTGCCGTTGAGATCCAAATTGAGTTGTGGTCTCCCCCAATCGTTGAAGACACCGTCAACAATAAAATTTGATTTTCCCAGAGAAGCCTGAAAGTTTTGAAAAGTAAAACCATGGCGATCGAGGTTAACAGTTCCTGTTGCTTTATTCAGATCACCGATGACGGAAGTGAGGTGCGCGCCAATATTCTTGAGCTTCAATGTCCCCTGTAGACCTGTTTTTTGTTGTGTCACCGTGGGTTCAATTTCACCTTTTATCTGAAGGTTGTGTAGCAGTGGTGAAAATGGTTTGAGCTTGTTGAGATCGATTGATTGCAGAGAAAAGCGGTACTCCTGCTCTCCTTGATTTTGTTGGAGATATCCACTCCCCGAGATATTGACGTCATTTAGTTCGAGAGAAAATTGCTCCAATTGAAGCCGATTGCTAGACAGCTGCCCTCGAAGTTGCAGGCTAGCCTGGTCGGTTGGTTGTTTGTTGAACAGGTTCCCCAATTGAAATGAGGTTGAGCTTAAATTGGCTTTTAAAAGGAAGTCTGGATTTAACAGGGAGCCGGTCAAATTAAGAAATCCTGGAGTATTACCAGAGATGCTCCAGGTTTCGGGGAGGTTACTTTGTTCCAGGAAATCATTAATATGAGGATTAAATTCAAATTTCATATTGATATGTGGTTGCTGGAACAGGCTGCGAATTTCCCCTGAAAAGTCAATTGACTGATCTCCTCCGACCAGAATCCCATCGTTGACACTGAGAGCTCCTTTTTTAAGGGAAAACTCGATTGATAGATCTTGAAATTGTTTCAGAGTGGGGAGCTTCCAGTCCAGATCGCAGACCGTTATCCCGACACCAATATCTGGTAGCTCGGAGGGGATATGAGTTGAGTCCCAACTTTTGTTCAAGGCAATTGTTAATCGCTCAAGATCTCCGTGAATAAGTTTATCTGCATTCGGAATTTTCCATGCCTTTAGAATCTCTGAGTTCAGGGTGACATTCTCTGCTCCAAAGCGCCCGGCCAGGTAGTGTTTTTTTGCTTGTCGGAGAAGGTAGAAATCACCGCTGAGTGGAATTTTTAGCAGTTCCCCTTTTAGTCCGGTAATTGATTCTTGCTGGTTTGACGATTTCCAGCGCCCCGATAGTGAAAAGAAATGCTCGTCACTGTTTGAATCCGTCAGTGTTGTGGTGAAAATGGTTCCTGCCGCAGGAGCTCCCTGGATATTCAGGATCAAATTAAGCGATTTCGGCAGGTTCTGAGAATACAGGTTTAGTATCTTATCGGTCGAAAAGTTTGAAATAGCAAGTTGGGTTCTATGCTCCTCATTTCTCCAGACATCTGGATCACTACTCGAGGGGAGTTGAGTTTCAAATAGGAAATTTCCACCTTGTTCTTGCAGCTCTCCACTAACTACCAGTTGACCCGTCTTTTCAGGTTTCCAGCCACGCAGGATGGCGTTAAGATCAGATAAAACAAATCGTTGGACGGCACCTTTATCTTGTTTTTGATAGATTGTTATACTGGCGTTGTGGATACTAAGCAGGCTGATTCCGAGTGAGTTAAGTAACTGCTGGGGGGTTCCATTGGCAGAACGTTTCGAAAATGGGAGCCAGAGCTGAAACTTTGGGTCATTGACCTGTATCTGGTCTAGAATGAATTGCCCCTTGAATAATGGAGAAATTTTCAGCGTTGCTGTTATTTTAGGGATATCAGCCAAAATTGCATGATCTGGCCCGATTTGTAGATCTTCTAACGCAAGAGCGAGCCCGCGGTCGAAAGTGAGTGAACTATGCCCAATTTGAACCGGTTGTCCCAGAGCTGTACTCAGTTGTCGGCCAAGGGAAAGGCGGTAGTCATTTAAATCAAGCTGGCTAAGGTAAACAAGGAGGATGGCGACAATTGTGGCAAACAAAATCAGCAAGTAACAAATAGTCCTGATCAGAACCCGTGCTGATGATTGATTCATTGTACTCATTCCTGTAGAAAGTTTTTGTCGTGGCGTCGTGCCTTATCATAGCGGTTCTCATTCAGCCCAGCAAGAGCAATACTT
>JADGEB010000018.1 GCA_016744595.1 Desulfuromusa sp. | reverse complement strand
GAATAATATCAAGCGGCATAACCTTGTCATAACTGTCCAGAGGGTAGATGGCTCGTTTGCCTCCCCAAAGGGCAGTGTTCATCGCAAATTTTCGTGCTTTATCCAGTGCCGAGCTGAAGACCGGAAGGACGGAAAATCGTCGGCCTCCAAGGTTTACCCAGCTGAAAAAACCACGACCACTACCCTCATGGAGTACCGCTATTTGGTGGTGGTACCTTCCGAGAAAACGGTGATAGCCGTTGACCTCGCGGCCATCAAGGATCGATCCAGAGATGACTCTGACAGGTGTGGTGACAAGCTCGCCGCTGCATATCTCATCAATGTTGGCTCCAATGCGTGTTTTGATGAGGCGGGGATTTTTTACCGCCGGTCCGCCAAGGGCAATGATTTTTTCCGTCAGAAGATGGCCGGTTTGAAAGAGATGACCGATAGCGATAACATCCTGATAATCGATATGCCAGACAATACGAGCCTCTGACGCCTGGTCGAGCAGGTGAATGTGAGTGGAGGGCAACCCTGCCGGGTGTGGCCCGGAAAACTGTGCGATCTCGGTGCCTGGTGGTGGCTGGAGATCAACTGTTGAACCGGCCTTGAGGCAGAGATATGTTGGCTGATCATTCATTTTGTCAAGAATGGTGAGACCGGTGGAAAAGGCCTTCTTATATTTGGCGATGATGACTTCTGGGTCGGCACCAAGGGGGCGGCTTTCTATGGCGGTGATGAACAGGGAGGCTGGCGATGAGTCAAGTTCGGGAACCTTGCCGAAGGGTCGTGTCCTGAAAGCGCTCCATGCTCCCGACTCCTGAAGTATGGAGCGGATTTCTGTGCTTTTGTACTCTTTGGTGGATTTTTCCTGAGGGTTGAGAAAAGAGATATACTTATCTTCTTCGATCTCGATGACTATAGATTCAAATTTTCTTTTGGCACCGCGATTGATTGAAAGAACGGTTCCAGTTGCTGGGGATGTATACCTGATCCCCTTGGTTTTCTTGTCGACAAAGAGGAGCTGACCTGTTTTTACCCTCTCCCCCTCGGCGACCTCCATGGTCGGTTTCATACCGATGTAGTCATCGCCGATTAGCGCGATCTTTCCTACCTGCCCGGAATTCTCCACCCTTTGCCGCGGTTCGCCTGTCACCGGGACATCAAGTCCCTTTTTCAACTCAAATGTTTTCATCGTCTATGAAAAAATCCTTTGCTGAATACGTTTTACGATCTTTTCCTCTTTAGAATTCCTCACAGTTGGGGACGGAGTTCAGCAGCCTGCTTGTATCCGACCAGCATGGATATTAACTCATGGGATGTAAGTCTCTTGTTGGAAGCCGACAGAAAACCCTGCTGTGAGTATGACGTTAACAACTAGCAGAAGGCAAGGGCAAAACTGCGGACTGATGAACAGAAATATCATAAGGCGTAGGCTGAAGGTGAGCTGTTACAAGACCACGAAAGCTGGGTGATTTAATGGCCAGCGTAAATGATACTGTGGTGCAGGGAAGATTTTATGCTTTTATCTTTCCAAGAGCATGAAACTTTAAACTTCAGTTGTACAAAAATTATGGTCTATACTAAGCGCTGACAACGGCAGGCTGGAAGAAAGTGTATGCTTTACGGTGAGGAATATCGGGAGGAGTACGGAATATACCTCCTGTAATATCAAAGAGTTCCCGGGGTTGTGACCTCATTCGCCTCTTTGCTCCAACTGCTTCATTTCTTCTGTGTCACGCGGGAAACGGATACTCAAAAAAATCCTTACCCTTTATCCTTCCCATTCCTCTATAATCGCCCGCTATGCTTAAATATATTTCTCCAGATAGTATTGATCAGCTTCGCTATGCCATAAAAGAGGCGGGTGGCAACGAAGTATTTGTTCTTGGTCAGACCGATGCCGACCGCCGCATTGTTCAGGTTGAAGTCTTGGCTCGTGGTTCAGAAAGTGCAGTTCCTGCGATCCTGCAGTCTTGTAGTTATGGTGATGTTGTTATCCACAATCATCCTTCTGGAAATCTGCAACCCTCTGGTGCGGATATTGAGGTTGCTTCTCAGTTTGGATCGTTGGGAGTTGGCTTCTACATCATAAATAGTGAAGTGGATAATCTGTATCGGGTCGTAGAAGCTTTTGCCGAAAAAGATACCCAAAAACTTGATCCCGAGAAAATTGCTGGGTTGCTGGGAGCGGATGGCGTGATTGCCAAAAATCTTCCCGGTTACGAAGATCGCCCGGAACAGTTGCACATGGCATTTGTGGTTGCTGATGCTTTCAACAAGAGTCGGCTGGCAGTTGTTGAGGCGGGAACTGGTACCGGGAAAAGTCTGGCTTATTTGGTTCCGGCGTTGCTCTGGGCACAAACTAATCAGGAACGGGTGGTCATTTCGACCCGGACGATCAATCTGCAGGAACAGTTGATCCGTAAAGATCTACCGTTTCTGCAAAGAGCGACCCAAATTGATTTCCATGCAGTCCTGGTTAAGGGGCGCAGTAATTATTTCTGTCGCCGGCGTGGCGAAACGGCTGGTCGTGAATTGGGATTGTTTGATCAGGAGCAGGTCGAAGAGTTACAGCAGATTATCCAGTGGGCTGAATCAACCGGGGATGGGTCAAAGGAGGATCTCTCTTTTATTCCCAGCTATCAAGCCTGGGAGGAAGTTCGTTGCGAAGCAGACCAGTGCGCCCGGGTACGCTGTCAATATTACAGTCGTTGTTTCTTCCATAAAGCTCGGCGACGAGCAGCACGAGCCGATATTCTGGTGGCCAACCACTCTTTATTACTCTCCGATCTAGCATTGCGCCAGGAGACCAATAATTACACGGCAATGGCAGTTTTACCTCCTTTTGAACGGGTCATTCTTGATGAAGCCCACCATCTTGAAGATGTTGCCACCAGCCATTTCTCTTCGCAACTGACCCGGTTTACATTTTCGCGGGTGCTGAATCGGTTACGTCACCCCCGGAAGCTTAATCAGGGGCTGTTGCCCCGTTTACTTGATCAATTGTCGCAAGAACTGCCCGATTCTCTAGACGACCTTTACCGATCCCTGCATGGTGAGATTGAATCATTGCTGATCAAACGACAAAAACTGTTTGATCAGGCGTTAGATGAACTACAGAGTATTGCCGAACAGTTGCCTGAAGCCCTCGACAAGAAAGTCAGTGCCAAACTTGAGTTGAAGCATCGGATCTTACCCGATTTTATGCAAACAGCGGCGTGGCAACAGCTTTGTGAACGGGTAGAACGCTTAAGGGTTGGTAGTTCTGAACTAGCGCAAGGGATTTCGGGACTGTTACGTGCCTCCGAGGCTTTACCCGATGCCGTTGCCGATAAAGTGGACTCATCACTGGTTGATTTGCGTGGCATTGGCGGGCGCTTGGAGGGGATTTCTGCCGATCTGGGTTCTTTTCAGGCTGTAGCAAAAAACAGTTGTGTCTGGATTGAAATTCGTGAAGGACGGATTGGACGTAAAAAAGGACTGATTACCAGCCTCTGTCAGGCTCCCCTTGAGGTTGCTGAAAGTCTCAATCAGGCTCTCTATCAGCGCTTTAAGAGTCTGGTTATGACCAGCGCCACTTTGACTGTTGCTGGAGCTTTTGGTTATTTTCATTCGCGGGTTGGTCTTGACCGGGTCGAACCCAATCGACTGGTTGAATTGGCACTTGATTCTCCCTTTGATTATCAGCAGCAAGCTTTGGTTGCTGTACCGACTGATCTGCCGGAACCGGGTAAACCTGGATTCAGTGAAGCTGTTCGGGATGCAGTCGAAAAAGCCCTTTTATGCAGTCAGGGGCGTAGTTTTGTTTTATTTACCTCCTACGCTCTATTACGTCAGGTTTATGAAGAACTCTCGCCGGTATTGGAAGCGCAACAGCTTCGTTGCTTACGACAGGGACAGGAGAACCGCCATCAATTATTGAAGCGTTTTGCCGAGGATGAAAACAGTATACTCTTCGGGACTGATTCTTTTTGGGAAGGGGTCGATGTGCCAGGGCGTTCTCTGGAACAGGTTATTATTGCCCGTCTACCATTTCGGGTGCCAACCGAACCGGTTCTGGAGGCTCGGTCTCAGGCGATTGAGCAGCGTGGTGGAGATTCTTTTATGGAATACACGGTGCCGCAGGCAGTGATCCGCTTCAAGCAGGGTTTTGGGCGATTGATTCGACACCGTAATGACCGAGGTGTGGTTTTGATTCTGGATAGCCGTGTGGTAAAAAGGGGATATGGACGAATGTTTCTGCGCTCACTGCCACCAGCAAGAGTAGTGCGTGGCAGTAGTGATGAAGTGTTTACCGAAGTTGGACACTTTTTTATCGAAGAAAATTTGTAATTATTTTGTCATGATATCCTTATTTATAGGGGAGAAGGTACCGGTAATACTGATGATGGGGTTACTCCGAGAATCAATCTGTATTCAATAACAACGAGAGATGAGATGAATAAAATCAAACAATTGTTTTTTGCTTCACTGTTAATGTTGTTGGCTTCCTGTAACAGTAGCGATAACTCATTGACTTTTCTACGGCCAAACGATGTGATTGTTGCATTTGGTGACAGTTTGACTTCTGGAGTCGGAGCTAAATCAGATATGAGTTATCCAGCTCAGTTGCGTCGATTACTTGGTCGTAAAGTAGTCAATGCCGGAATCCCTGGAGAAATCAGTGCTGAAGGTGCCAGTCGTTTGCCAGGAGTTCTTGACCAACATCAACCTGAGTTATTGATTATCTGTCACGGTGGCAACGATATCTTGCGCAAGTTGGATCGTGAGGAATTACGAACTAACCTCAGGCGCATGTGCGAAGCTGCAACCCAGCGCGGCATTGAGGTGGTTATCGTTACGGTTCCACAGCTTGGTCTTGGCCTCCATGACGTCAAGCTCTATCAGGAACTGGGTGATGAATTGAAAATACCGGTGTTGTCGGAAACTCTTGGGGAATTGCTGGCAGACAGTCGGTATAAAAGTGATCCGATCCATCTTAATCGCCACGGGTATGAAAAACTAGCTGAAGAAATTGCAGATTTATTAGCCAAAAATGGAGCCTTGCAGTAGAAAAATAGAAGCTGTTTAGCAGGAGGGGAATATGCGGCGGATTAAGGATTGGCCTGCGGATGAACGTCCACGGGAAAAATTACTTGCAGCTGGAGCCGATAAGCTGACCGATGCGGAGCTGTTGGCTTTGATTATTCGTACTGGTGATTCCTCCAGTAAAAATAGTGCGGTCGATCTGGCGCGAAGTTTGTTAGGTCGCTTCGGTTCTTTGCGACAGTTGGCGGTGGCCAGTATCAGTGAGCTCTGCCAGCAGGCTGGAATTGGGCCAGCCAAAGCTGCTGAAATTCAAGCGTTGTTTCAAATTGCCCGTCGTTTCAGCGATATGCGTTTAGAACCGGGACAGCCCTATAGTTCGTCACAAGAGGTGTTTCACCACTTCCATGAACGGCTTTGTGATTACCGCAAAGAAGTTTTTCTCGCATTACTCCTCGACGCAAAAAATCGCTTGATCAAAGAGGTGCAGATCTCCGAAGGGAGTCTCAGCGCCAGCATCGTCCATCCCCGCGAAGCGTTTGCCCCAGTATTGCGGGAATCTGCTGCAGCTGTTCTGTTTGTCCACAATCACCCCTCCGGGGATCCAACTCCCAGCCGTGAAGATATCAATATTACAAAACGCCTCAAGGAAGTCGGTGATCTAATGGGGGTGCGAGTTTTGGATCATATTATTATCGGCAATGGGGAATATGTCAGCTTGGCGGACAGGGGGATACTGTAAGTTCTCGCTTAGTCAATCCCGTATTCTTTCAGCTTGTACATCAATGAACGCAGACTGACTTCCAGTAATTCGGCAGCTTGAGTACGGTTACCATCTGTTTTGGTAAGAGCCTTACTGATGTACTCTTCTTCCAACCGGCGGGAGGCTATTTTCAGGGAATATTCGTCGGGATTGAATACTCCCGGGGCAGACTGGCGAATCCGGAGGGGTGGGAGTTCCAATGTCTCTCTCGGGCTGAAAATAAGTGCCTTTTCTAGATAGTTTTCCAACTCCCGAACGTTACCCGGCCAATGATAGTCGGTCAGGTTTTTTTTGGCAGTGTCGTTCAATTGCAGTAGTGGCCGTCCTTCACGGCTACATAGCTGGCTTAAAAAATAATCTGCCAGGACAACAATATCCTCCGAGCGTTCCCGCAATGGTGGCAGATTGATATCAACAACCGCAAGGCGATAATAAAGATCACGCCGGAAATGACCATTCTGTACTGCTTCTTGTAAATCAGAACCTGCTGCGGCGACAACTCGAGTATTAATCTTTTCTGCTCGGGTTGCCCCAACCTTTCTGACTTCCCCTTCCTGAAGAACCCGTAGCAACTTTGGCTGTAGCTCCAGTGGCAGGTCGGCAATTTCATCGAGAAACAGAGTGCCACCGCTGGCGATGGAAAATAATCCCTGCTTTTCTCGATCTGCTCCAGTAAAAGCCCCTTTTTTATGGCCAAACAATTCACTTTCCAGCAAACCAGAGGTAATGGCACTGCAGTTGATTGCCAAAAACTGACCCTTGCGGCCACTTTCACTGTGTAGCGCTTTAGCAACTAGTTCTTTTCCAGTTCCGGTTTCACCACTAATCAGAATGGAGGATTCAGCTTTTGCCGCAGCTTGAACCAATTTTAAAACCTGCTCCATTTTTTGGCTGGAATGAATAATATCGGTGATTGAAAAATCTCTGTCCTGTTTGGAGAGGGCTTTCTTTAACTCATGGTTTTCTTGCCGCAGTTCCTGGCGTTCTTCAGCTTTGCGTAATGTCAGAACAACCTCATCCGGTTTGAATGGTTTGGAGATATAGTCATATGCGCCACGTTTCATACATGCCAGTGCCGTATCAACACTACCGTAGGCGCTCATCATAATAATTGTACTGTCAAGGGAGCGGACTTCCGGTTGGTCGAGGAAGGTGAGGCCATCCATGTCGGGCATGCGAATATCAGAGAGGATAAAGTCGAATTTTTCCTTGTAAATCAGATTGATTGCTTCTGCACCGTTCTGTGCTTCGCTAACTCGGTAGTTGTGTTGTTCCAGAACCAGGCGCAACATATGACGCATGGAGGTTTCATCATCGATGACCAGAAGATTGCGGAATTGATCGGACATAGGTTCGCCTTTAGCTGTATGAAGAGCCACTTTGTTAGGATACATTTATTTTCTATGTTGAGCAAATAAAAGATCAACAGATTGAATCTTCTGTTTAGGGGCGATTAGCTATTAAAAGGTTCTTTACGGTGTGGCAGCAATCCTGAAACTCTTGATCTCTAAAGGAGCGCTAAATCAAGAGTTTCAGGATTTAGAATTGTTTATGCTGAATTAATAGAAATGAGAAACAAATTTTTGTTAAATGACTGCTAAGCAGATGGCACTCAGTGCAATGGCGCCACCAGCAAACCGCTGAATTTTGGGTGTCTTGAATTTCTGCAGTCCTGTTCCTATCCCGATTCCGATACTGTGCAATCCGAATGTCGAAAAAATGAATCCACTACAATAGGAAATGGCACCAACCATTTGTGGCATTTCGGCTCCATGCGCATGACCGTGAAAAAAGGCAAATAAACCAACTGTCAGTACATTTACAGAGGTTGAAAACTGAAATGTACCGGCAATTAAAATACCTATAATCAAGACAGAAAGAAGAATTCCTTGCTCAATAAAGGGAATCTCAATACCAGATAACCCAAGAATTCCCCCACCAATCATAACCGCTACAAACGTACCGGGGACAATCCAAAGAGAACGACCGCCAAGTTGGGTCGCCCATATTCCTACTGCGACCATCGCCAGCAAGTGATCAAAACCACCGATAGGATGAAAAAAACCGTTAGCAAATCCGACTGTTGTCGCAATTCCAGTATGGGCGAAAGCTCCCGTTGGTAATAAGAAGAATAAAATTGTGGGGTAAATAAGGCTACGATTCCTTTGCATGACTTCCTCCTGATGGAATAACTTGTCTATGTTGCTTGACAAGTTATCATGTGGGATTCAATATTTAAATAGTTATCTAAAAATTATCCAAAAATTGAAAAGTTTGTTCAGATGGATGCAACTATAGCAGCAGTTTATTCTTGTGTCGGCGGATTTTCGGGAAAATTTTAGATCAAAAACTATTGAAATGAGATTGGCTGACGTGACTCAGAGGAGAGGTTTTGATCGGTTTTAATAAATAAAGGGGCAGAAAATATCTGCCCCTTCCAAGAGTCGCTTGATTTGCTGATAGTTTTATTTTGGAGTCCAAATCTTCAGCAATGCTTCGGCCATATCAGCTGGAGAGTCAGCAACACTGACACCGCACTCGCGCAGGAATGCTTTTTTGCTGGCTGCGTCTCCTTTACCACCGGAGATAATTGCACCGGCATGTCCCATCCGCTTACCTGCTGGAGCGGTTGCTCCGGCGATGAAAGCAGCGACGGGTTTGGTCATGTGGTCACGGACATACTCAGCAGCTTGTTCTTCAGCATCACCACCAATTTCACCGATCATGATGACCGCTTTGGTTTCTGGATCGGCTTCAAACATCTTCAGTGTGTCAAGATGACTGGTTCCATTGACTGGATCACCACCAATACCGACGCAGGTGGTTTGGCCGATGTCGCGGGTAGTTAGCTGCCAGACCGCTTCATAGGTCAGGGTGCCGGAACGGGAGACAACACCTACGGGGCCAGGCTTGTGGATATAGCCGGGCATGATGCCGATTTTGCACTCACCAGGGGTGATAACGCCTGGGCAGTTAGGGCCAATCAGACGGCACTTTTTACCCTGCATGTATTTGTTGACCTTGACCATGTCCAAGACAGGAACGCCTTCGGTGATACAGATAACCAATTCGATCCCCGCATCAATTGCTTCCATGATGGCATCGGCGCTACCAATTGGTGGAACATAAATAACTGAGGCATTTGCTCCAGTTTCTTTAACCGCATCTTCAACGGTGTTAAAAATTGGAAATCCGTCAATACTGGTACCACCCTTGCCAGGTGTGACACCACCAACCATTTGTGTGCCGTAGTCACGAGCACCTTGGGCGTGAAAAAGACCGGTGGCACCGGTAATTCCCTGGGTAATGACCTTGGTATTTTTATCGATCAGAATACTCATTGCTTTTTCTCCTTAAGCGTTGACGGCTTTGACTATTTTTTCAGCGGCATCGGCCATGCCATCGGCGCTGACAATATCAAGTCCTGACTCTGCAAGAATCTTTTTGCCGAGTTCGACGTTGGTTCCTTCGAGGCGTACAACCAGAGGAATCTTGATTCCAACCTGCTTGGCAGCTTCAACTACACCTGTTGCGATAACATCACATTTCATGATGCCGCCGAAGATATTAACCAGGATCCCTTCCACTTTTTTGTCGGAAAGGATGATTTTAAAAGCTTCAGTGACCCGTTCAATGGTTGCGCTACCGCCAACATCAAGGAAGTTAGCTGGGGAAGAACCATAAAGCTGGATGATGTCCATGGTTGCCATAGCGAGACCGGCACCATTGACCATGCAGCCAATATTTCCGTCAAGAGCAATGTAAGAGAGGTCGTATTGTCCTGCTTCAATTTCCATCGCATCTTCTTCATCGTAATCGCGAAGATCGCGGATAGCGTGATGGCGGAACAGGGCATTCTCATCAAAGTTGAGCTTTGCATCCAGACAGAGCAGATCACCTTCGGCGGTTTGGATCAGAGGGTTGATTTCGAGCAATGAACAGTCGGATTCGACGAATGCTTTATAAATATTCATCAACAAAGGAACGGCTTGTTTAACCTGAGGTATGCCAAAGCCCATTTTGAAGGCAACTTTACGAGCTTGGAAGGCAGTCAGGCCAACGACTGGATCCACAGCTTCAAAAAAAAGCTTTTCAGGCGTTTTTTCAGCAACTTCCTCGATATTCACACCACCTTCAGCAGAAGCCATCAGGGTGACTTTGTCAGTTGCTCGGTCAACCAGAAAGGAAATGTAGAATTCATCAGCAATATTGCTTCCTTCTTCAATCAAAACCCGCTTGACAATTTTTCCTTCCGGGCCAGTCTGATGGGTCACCAAAGTCATGCCAAACATATCTCTGGCGTACTGCTTGACTTCATCCGCAGTCTTGGCAATTTTAACACCACCGCCTTTACCACGGCCACCCGCGTGAATCTGGGCTTTGACCGCCCAGGGGCCATCTCCCAGACGTTTTGCCCAATCACGGGCCGAGTTACTGTTGTAGACTACGTGACCGTCCGGAACTGGAACTCCGAATTTGCGTAGAATCGCCTTAGCCTGATACTCGTGAATATTCATCGTATCCTCACATAGGTTAGGAATAGAGACGGGTTCGTATTCCTTACGAATCCCGAAAAGTAAGAAAATAAAATCGGAAAAACTGAGCTTTTAAGCGTATACCTGAGTTGGTGGCAGGTTGTCAAGTGGTCAGACCGATGATAATATGGATGTTCTACATAACGTTGTTGTGGAATTGGTAAAAGAGAAAGACGGTTTTTCGAAAGGTAATAAAAAACAGACCGAAACATGGTGTCCCGGTCTGTTGGTAGAACACACTATTGAACCGCAGTTCTATTTTGTTTTTTCCCAATCAGCAAGAAATTTTTCGATGCCGATATCGGTCAGTGGGTGTTTTGCCAGTTGGGTCATAACACCATAAGGGATTGTACAGATATCGGCACCGATCAGACCGGCGTTAAGAACATGCATTGGCGATCTAACAGAAGCAACGATAATTTCTGTGGTGTAACCGTAGTTATCATAAATTGTACGGATCTGTTCAACCCCCTCCATTCCTTCGTGACTGATATCATCAAGGCGGCCAACAAATGGCGAGACATAAGTTGCACCAGCTTTAGCAGCTAAAAGAGCTTGCAGCGAAGAAAAAATCAGAGTGACGTTGGTTTTGATCCCCTCGGCACTGAACTGCTTAGTTGCTTTCAGGCCTTCAGTGGTCATTGGGACTTTAATCACAATATTTTTGTGAATTTTAACCAGTTCACGTCCTTCTTCAAGCATCCCCTCAGCATCCAGGGCAATAACTTCTGCAGAGATGGGGCCATCAACGATGTTGGTAATCTCTTTGATAACTTCTTTAAAATCACGACCACTTTTAGCAATCAACGAAGGATTGGTGGTCACTCCATCTACTAATCCCAGATCGTGGGCAGCGCGAATTTCAGTCACTTCTGCTGTGTCGATAAAAAACTTCATTTTTAAACTCCTGATGGGTGTTGATCGATTATTATCCTTGGGCTTTCTTGTATTCTTTCAAACATTTTTTTGAGCAAAAATAATGTTGCCTGCCATGTATGGTCGCTTTAACGGCGTCACTCTGAGGAAGATAAGTTCCGCACTGTGGATCCTCGACCATTGTTTCTCCTTCATTGCTACGATTTTCCGGACGCCGGGATTTCCCCGGGCGTAGTAAACCGGAAATCATTGAGTAGAAAACAAAACCACATAAAATGAGCAGTATCAATTTAATCATCTGATTACCACGTTTCGTTCAATTGAGTAATGCCATCAGTTGCTGGCAATACATTGAGTAAAGTATTGATAGTTTTATCAAAAATCGGATGGTTTAGTTCTGGCGCCAGATCATTCAGTGGTAGCAGTACAAAATGGCGCTGGTGTAATCGTGGATGTGGCAGAGTTAACAGTGGGGCATCCATAACCAGGTTATCGACTAGCAGTAAGTCGATATCAAGAGTTCGTGACCCCCAATGTTGATCTCGAACTCGTCCAAAATTATCTTCTATCCTGCGGCAAAGTTGTAGCAGGTCAAGCGCTGATAATCCAGTTCGAATCTCCACTACACCGTTCAGATAGTCGGGTTGCCCATCTGGTCCTCCAACTGGGGGAGTTTGGTAAAGTGGAGAACTGGATATGACTTCAACCAGTGGATATTCCTCCAGTTGTTGTTTAGCTTGACGGAAATTGTACAGTAAATTTCCCAGGTTGCCGCCAAAACCGAGAAAAGCTCGACTCTTGTTCTGCTCTATCATAATCTGTGAGCTTAGACCATTAGCTAGAAAAAAATCAATTTGACTTTTTAGGGGTGAAATTTATGTCAATGAGTTTAACGCTTGCAGCTACAGATCTGGGGAAAACGGAGATTTTTTACCGTGAAATTTTATTGTTGTCCTCTGAAATTGTTCAAAACCTCCATGCTGAAGATAGTTATTTGATTTTGTTTGTCGGAAAAGTGAAAGTTGTCTTTCAGCGACTGCAGGAAATGGAAGCACAACATCCGATTTTACTGCAGAACCTGACTAGAGTTCCACTTGGTGTTGGCATGCAACTGGAGATGAGCTGCGATAATCTGGACGATATCTACCGTATGGTCAATCACTATCAATGGCCGATTGCTTACGAACTGGACGATCAGGAACATCAACGCCGAGAACTTTGGCTGCAAGATCCAGATGGGTATCTTCTGGTTTTGAACGAAGAGGTTTTTTGAAGTGTCAGAGCCAACTTTCTGTCTATTGACTGTTCGTCAATCCTGGACGCGTAAGATTCTATTTCGGGCCAGATAAATAATCTGATCTTTCTGTAGCAAAAGAAGGAAACGTATCTTCTGATTTAAAAAATCTTTGACCCGGTTTCTTCCCCCTGGAAGATTGACAAAGATACGAACATTGATAGCTTCCCCAACTGTAGGCTCAATCCAGATTTGATGTTCTTCACCAAGAGCGAGAAGGGGGTCAAACTCTTCCTCAGCCGCCACAGCAATTGACACGACTTGCTCTAAGTTTATCAGTTCTACTTTGCCTTCATAGCGTAATGGTAAAAAATTGTCTTCACCATTAAGAATTTCACCGACTTTTTGCAGTCCCGACAAATGTTCACCATGGAGCTGTAAAAAAGTTTCCCCGGTCAATTGTGAACCACTAGATAGGGTCAGTTTAACCTGGCGTGTTTCCACACTAATTCGTTGGTTATCCATTTCTGTCTCCTATCTTCTGATCCTGTGATATGAACTGATTTTTATTCACAGCATAAAGACAAGCTTCCTCAACAGTGATCCGTTTGGCATTCAATAATTCCTGAAGAGCTTGATCCATCAACTGCATTCCATCTCGGCGCCCGGTTTGGATAATCGAAGGGAGCTGAAAAGTTTTCCCCTCACGAATCAAATTTGCAGCCGCAGCATTAACCTTTAAGATTTCCAACGCAGCACAACGTTTTCCATCAACCGTACGCAATAACTGTTGTGCAACAACTCCTTGTAATGATTCAGCCAGCATGGTTCGAATTTGTTCTTGCTGCGTCGTTGGAAATACATTGACCAACCGATCAACGGTTTTTGCTGCACTACTCGTATGCAAGGTGCCAAAAACAAGGTGGCCTGTCTCAGCAGCTGTAATTGCCAGTTCGATAGTTTCCAGGTCACGCATTTCGCCAACAAGAATGATATCTGGATCTTCGCGCAAAGCCGCTTTAAGTGCAGAACTAAAACTCTGAGTATGCACACCAACCTCACGTTGGTTAATCAGGCTTTTAAGACTCTTATGAACAAATTCAATTGGATCTTCAACCGTCAAAATATGTTCATTCCGGTTCCTGTTTATGTGGTCGATCATGGCTGCCAGGGTTGTCGATTTGCCACTGCCGGTTGGGCCAGTGACCAAGATAAGACCTTTTTTGTAATCAGTCAGCTTAAGAACCGTCTCTGGTAAGCCAAGTTGTTCAACCGTCAGAATCTCGGCGGGAATTATTCTGAATACGGCACTAATTCCTAGTCGACCCATGAAGATATTGGCTCTGAATCGAGCATTGAGGGCTGTCACCTCATAAGCAAAATCAAGATCATGGTTCTCTTCAAACCCCTGTCGTTGTTCCTCATCCATAATTTCATAGAGTAAAGCACGATACTGTTCATGGCTCAGAATCTGATCAATCGCTGATCGAAGTTGACCTGAGGCTCTTATCATTGGGGCGTTTCCTGGAGAAAGGTGCAGGTCGGATCCTCCCTGCTGCTGGAGGATTTGAAAGAGTTTGTCGATTTTGGCCATTAATGCTCCCCTTGTCGATTGTTGAAAAAAACCAATCTTAGCAGGGAAGGCAGAAAAATGCACAAATTTTAATTTTCGTCTTTGGATTTGTGTCAGCTGATTGTTTTTGAGTTGGACGATGAAAAAAACCAGGATTTCAACTCTGGCAATATAACCAAGATAGTTTTTTCTGGTGTTGAACGAAGGGTAAAATTAATCTGACAAGGCTGCAGTGACCCTATTTCTACCGGTACTTTTTGACTGATAGAGAGCCTGATCTGCCAGCTCGATCAATTGCTTTGGTGAAGTATCGTGAGCGGGGATAAGGGTCGCTGCGCCAAGACTGATTGTTACGGTCTCAGCGACATCAGAGGAAGTGTGTTCGATCTTGAGTTGGTTGATACTCTCAAGAGTCTGGTTGCCAACACAGACTGCCCCTTCCAAATCAGTCTCAGGTAGCAGGAGGACAAATTCTTCGCCGCCGTAGCGGGCAACTAGGTCTGCTGATCGCAAAGTCATTCCAGCGAGAGCTTTACCTACTTGACGCAGGCAGTCATCGCCTGCCTGATGGCCATAGTGGTCGTTGTATTTTTTAAAGAAATCAATATCGGCAAGCAATAGAGATAATGGTTTCTTATTACGAGCAAGCCTTTTCCACTCCTGTTCAATTGTGTCATCAAAGTGGCGACGGTTGGCAATCTGGGTCAACCCGTCAACCAACGCCATTTTGGTTAACGTTTCATTCAGCTCAGTTAGTTTCTCTTCGGCATGCTTACGGGAGGTAATATCTTTAAACTGGCAGACAATTCCAGCAGAGCCAACGATGGTCGTCAGAGGGGCAGTGCTTAGGATATAGTGTTCCTGTTGATTATTTTTTCTTCCGACTTGAATATCGTATTCCTGTTGCTGTCCACCGCTGTTCAATTTTAGGGGGCAGGATTCTTGCGAACAAAGTTTGTTGTGTAGCAGTTCCGAGCAATTCTTTCCCAGAACTTCATCTAAAGGTTTTTCAAGTAGGTTCAGCATGGCTTCGTTGGCACGAGCAACAATCCCTTCATCGCTGATGACCCAGATCGCATCGGTAACTGCCAGAAAAATCTGTTCCAGTTCCATGCCGGCCATTTCCGCCTGAAGCTGTCGATTGTTGCTTTCAGCAATAACTAGCTCAAGAGCTTTCTGAGTTTGGCTAAGATTATCAAAACTCTGTTGCAATTCCTGATTCTCTTTTTTTAGCCGGTTAAGCTCCAGTTGTGTTCCATCTTTTGATTTTGACACAGAGGTTTCCAATTGACTTTTTATGTTAAGTATATTTGTCAAAACTATGCATATCCACCAGGTTGTCCCAACATTCCACGGGTCACCAGAACAACTCCTTTTTCGGTTATCCTGAAACCGTTCGCCTTGTCTTGCTCAGCATCAAAACCAATGACAGTTCCTTCGGGAATTTCACAGCCTCGGTCGATGATTGCTCGTCTAATTTTGCAATGCCGATGGATGATAACCTCTGGAAGAATAACAGTTTCTTCAATTGTTGAGTAAGAATGAACCCTGACATTGGAAAAAAGGAGAACTTTTTTCAAGCGAGAACCAGAAACAATGCATCCGGCAGAAACGGTTGTGTCCACCGCCATACCGCGTCGGTCTTCATCATCGAAAACAAATTTGGCCGGTGGTAATTGCATTTGATAGGTCCACATCGGCCATTCCGGGTCGTAGAGATTCAGTTCTGGTTTGGGAGAGATCAATTCCATGTTGGCTTCCCAGAAAGCATCCAGAGATCCAACATCACGCCAGTAGGCCAATTGATTGGTTTCCGGATCGCGAAATGGATAGGCATAGACTTTATGATTATCGACAATTGATGGGATAATGTTCTTGCCAAAATCATGTTCAGAGTCAGGATTCTTACCGTCCTTTTCAAGTAAATCAAAAAGAAATTCGGTATTAAAGATATAATTTCCCATTGAAGCCAGGGTTGTTCCTGGCTGCCCGGGAATGGGTGACGGGTGCTCTGGTTTTTCATCAAACCTTAAAATTCGCTTGTCTTCGTCAACGGTCATAACGCCGAAAGCGCCAGCGGCTTCTTCAATAGGAACTTCCAGGCAGGACACCGTCATGTCTGCGCCCGTTGCAACGTGCTCCAGTAACATGGGGCGATAATCCATCCGATAAATATGATCACCAGAAAGAATCAGGACATATTTGGGTTTTTCCGCCCGGATGATATCAAGGTTTTGGTATACGGCATCTGCTGTCCCTTGGTACCATTCTTCAGAAAAGCGCTGGGATGCCGGTAGAACTTCTACGAATTCACCCAATTCTTTTTTGAAATGACTCCAGCCCCGGACCAGATGGCGAATCAGCGAATGGGATTTGTACTGGGTGAGGACTCCGATCCGGCGAATTCCTGAATTGACACAGTTGGAGAGGGGAAAGTCGATAATGCGATATTTGCCACCAAAATAGACAGCCGGCTTGGCTCGCCATTCAGTGAGTTCGTGTAGTCGGCTCCCCCGGCCTCCGGCCAGAACCAACGCAAAGGTGTCTTTAACAAGATGACTCACATAGCGGTAAACGATATGACGATCTGGATTTTCTGGCATGAATCCCTCCTCGAAGTGTCAAAAACGGGCTGAATGCAGTGTTCAAATATATGCGGGCAGTTTTACAAAATGAGGTCGATGACACTCTAACAGATTTATCTTAATTTGCGCATAGTGGATCTAATTATTTTGAGTGCCTATTGGTCAGGTATACTCCACTACTGACGAGAAATACGCCACTTAAAAGAGATGCAGTTAAGGGTTCATCGAGTAGCCATGCAGAAAGGAGAATGGCACAAATTGGGACAAAATTGATAAATTGTCCGGCTCGGGTTGAGCCAATTCGTTGAATTCCTTGGTAATACCAGACGAAACCAAGTACCGTTCCACAGAGTCCAAGGTAGAATAGACTTAGCCAGGCGGTCAGAGAATAATTTTTAATTTGACCAAACATCCCTTCCATGAAAGCTGCTGGAAGTAAAAGAAATGCGCCGATTAGAGCTGAATAGGTCACAGCAATCAGTGGTGAGAGACTGCGCATGGCACTACGACCCACCAACGAATAAGTGACCCAGGAGATAACACAGCCAAAAATATAAAGTTCACCTTTTCCTATGCCGCTGTGCAGTATCGTTATCGGGTGACCCTTAGTAATAACAACAATAGCTCCGCACACAGACAGAATAATACCGATAATTTTGATCAGGTTCAGTTTTTCGCCAAACAGAATAGCAGCAAATAAAGCGATAAAAATCGGATTATTGGCAATAATCACTGCTGCTCGACCTGCTTCGATTAATTGTAATCCACGAAAGAAAAAAAAGTTATAAGTAAAGACACCACTCAAACCGAGTAGCAGTAATGGAAACCATTGCTCCCGCTGGATAGAGGGTAATTTTTTATGGCTGCGCAACGTGATGAGTAACAAAACAATTGAGGCGATAGCAAAACGCAAAAAAGCAGCAGAAAAGGCTTGAACCTCCCCCGCGAGGAGCCGCCCAGAAATGAATGTTCCACCCCAGAACAGAGCCATCAGCAGCAATTTTAGATAGATGGTGAGAGTCGATTGGCTGGACATAGCCCGGCACTATACTCCAGTAGCGGGCTGTGAGTGAATTAATTTGTTTGTGCTTTCAGGTTCTGCTGTTTGCCCCAATATTCATGTAACAGCAAGGAAAAGAGGAGAACGGCTCCGCCAAGGCAAAGACGAACCAAGTTGGCATCTCGATTCCAGATGACCAAGTTAACGATCAGCCCAGCAGGAACCAGAGCGTTGTTCATAATTGCCAGCGTTCCGGCATCTACTCTTGTCGCTCCTTTATTCCAGAAAAAATAACCCAGGCCAGATGCAATCAGACCAAGATAAAGGAGGATTTCCCACTGTAGTGCGGTAGTAGGAAGCTTGGCAGAATTTCCAAAGAGAAACCAGGTTATGACGGTGACAACCAAAGCTCCCAGATAGAAATAACCAAAAATAGCGCGTTGAGGAAGTTGCAAGTTTTCACGCTGCAGGAGAACTTTATAGCCAACCTGTCCAATTGCAAAGCAGATATTTGCCCCTTGAACAACCATAAACCCGGTAAATATATCGTTACCGAGCGAGCTGTAGCGGATGATTGCTGCACCCAAAACAGCAATGAGAGCTGTGATCAGGTATCTGAAGCTGAAACGTCCCTGCATCAGGTCAAAAATAAGGGTTACGTAAACAGGAGTCAGGATCGTAAAAATGAGAACTTCGGGAACACTTAGCAGAAGAAAGGACTGATAGTAGCATACGTACATACAGCCCAACTGGATTGCTCCCAGAGCCATTAGTTTGGCGGCAAGAGGCACTGGAACTCGGCGTATAAACGGGAGGAAAACGATGGTTGCTAAGGCGACCCGGGTAAGTACCGAAAAATAAGCATCCACTTGTCCGGCCAGATATACACCGATCAGACTGAAGGAGAATGCCCAAAGAATTGTGATTGCAATGAGGTAACCCATGACGTTTTCCCTTAATTGTTTTTAGATGATGTTGTTTCGAGAAGGGATCATGCCGATAAATTATCAACTAGTCAACCTGAAAATAAACAAAGGTTTACAAGTGGGTATTGCATGGTGAAGGTCAGCTACTTGCGGCTTGCAGGACTGAATCTCTAAGGGGGTTGTCTTGGCTACGGATATGGAAAAACAGCTTGGTCTTGATCGATTCAGCAAAAAGCTCATCGGAGAAAGTCTTTTTTCTCCAATTTTTTTCTTGCTGTTTGATCTCTTTCAGCAGTTTTTTGTGTTCGGAAAGGTGTTCTTCTGACATCTTGATTTTTAGATTTTTCATGGTTTTCTCTTCAAGTGAAAATTGGTACGAAACTGCTGAAGTTATCCGTTCGAGAATGATCTGAGTGTCCTTTCCTCTGAGGGCGAGACCTAGCATTGCTTCCAAATTGAAAGCATTAGTCTGAATGACTCTTAGTTTTGCAAGTGTGGGATTGAATGGCATTGGTAAGTCCCATTTTTTAGTGATGATAATGGTTTGCAGTATAGCACCATAAATGACTGAATAATAAGGAAAATCATAACGGTGAGCTTGATTATTATAAGTACGAAGTAAGGATGAAGCGCAAAAATGGCAGATGGGTATGGGTACTTGATTGTGGCAGAATGGTTGAATGGTGGAAAGCCGCTGGTTATGTTTGGCACACATCAGGATATAACTGACCGAAAAGTGCAGAGTTGGGATTTAAAATTAACTCCGACTTAAATCCAGATCTCCGAGTTGCATTCTCTTTCGCCTCTGACTATTGAAAAACACCGTGGCAATATCAAAAAAAAGTCTAAAAACACTTCTGAAATCTCAAGAAGAGAGTATCTATAGACACACTGAGTCCAATTAGCGGGTTTTTCTAAATTCTGAATTGTGCTGTCACTTTTTGGGGTTGTCACGATTTTGTCAAAATCACGTCTTTTTTTTTATCCCCATATTAGACCAGCCAGGTTGATCGATTCCTCCAGGAGGCAAACTATTTAATTTCAGTAGGTTAGGAAGTTGTAAAAGCTTTTGGCACAGTTTTCGCCTATGAACCTTCCCGGGTATGAATAACAACTACCGGAGGCGTGGATGCGACGGCCAATTAAAATTGTAAAAATCATCGGGTTATTGCTGCTTTTGTTACTGTTTCTTATGAGTGTGACAATGACCGTTCAAGGTGCAGAATCAATTACTCTGCTGGATATGAAGAAACAGGAACATCCAAGCTATACTCGGATGATATTTAACTTCTCCAGTCTGCCAGTATTTATCTCGGATCATTCCGGACAGCGGGTTGTTCTGCTTCTGAACAATGTGCAGGTTTCTCCTACGTTACAAAATCTGGCCGAAGATGAGACGGTGGTTAAAATTCTGCTGGCAGAAAAAAAGCAAGAATTGATGGTATCGATTCTGCTGCGCCGTCATCCTAAGCAGGTTGTTATTGAGCCTCAGCAAGACTCGTCCCAGGTGGTTATGAATATTTACTGGGACTCCGAAAATGCGACGCGGCCAGCTGTGGCTTTTAGGATTGAAGACATGCCACCGCGTAAAGCTGGGAGGAGAGCTGCGCAATTTCAGCTGGAATCCCCCTGGAAAGGCCGCTGGGATGAGTTTTTCCGTGATTTTCAGACCTACTGGAAGTTGGAACTTCCGATCAGCTTTACCCTACCAAAACTTCCCGTCCTGATCGAGGACGACCAGAGTCCACTCTGGTTATTGCAGCAACATGCGGACAATAATATGTTCCTCAGCTTGATCCAGACGGCAACGGGTTTAAGTGGCCTGGATCAAGAACAACTCTACCTGCGTGATTTGATGCTGGCTGAAGCCCAACTGCGAACGGGTGCCACAGAGGCGGGAATTGCCCGGCTTGATTCTTTACGTCGGAAAGAGGGATCGCAACAAGTCCGTGTCGAATATTTGACAGCCTATGGGCAGGCTCTTGATGGTCAGCCTTTAGTTGCCCAACTGACTCTCAAGCAACTATTGCCTCCATTGGCCAAGAACCATCCCTTGTTACCACCAATCCATTTGTTATTTGCCGAAACAGCTCTGGCTTCAAGGCAGGATCGTGTCGTACTAGAATATTTGCAAAGTGCAGGTTTTGCTTGGCCTGATAATTTACTTGTCCCATTGGAAATGCGGATTGCTGATGCCAAAGCTGGTCTCGGTGAATTGGATGAGGCGGTTGCTGCGTACCGGGATCTAGCTGAAGAGCCGGGACTTTTCGACTATTATCGCTTTTCTTTAAATCGAGCTGCATTCAGTGCATTTAAAAATAAAAACTACAATTTTTCCAGCACCCTCTACCGGAAATTGGTTAGTCCTTTGAAAGAAGAACCGGGAGATGATTTGCTGCTATTTGCTGCTGGTGCCTCTGCCTACGAAGCGGGAGATATGGGTTGGGGGATGATCGGTTTACAACGAGCAACTCTGGATCGTCCCAATAGTGAAGGCGGAGGTCGTGGTGAACTGCGGTTGATCGATCGCAAGGTGATCTACGGTGGAGAATTGGAACTTGCACAAGCAGTGAATGAGTATGCACAGCTTGGAAAGAAATCCCAGTTTCGCCAGGTTCGCGAAGAAAGCCGATTCAAAGCTGCACTGGCTCTTTATTTATTGGGCGATCATCGAGAAAGTGTTGATGCCCTCATGCGCTTTCGCCGTGGATTTGGCAGTTCTGAATTCATCAGAGAAGTTGATCTGTTGATTCTAGAGCAATTACCAAAAGTTATACGTCAATTACTTGAAGAAAAAAATGATTTACAGGCGGTTGTTCTGGCAGAAAAGAATCGTAAACTATTGCTTCGGAGTGGCTTTGATAAAGATTTTCTTCATGATCTGGCAACTGCATTTGATCGACTTGGGCTCTATGAAAGATCAGGTCGGGTATTGCTTTATCTGTTTGATCGTACCTCTGGAGATGAGGAACAGGAGTTTATCTACCTGCCTTTGGCACAATCTTATTTGAAGCGCAAAGAATATCAGAACGCGGGTCAGTACGCGAGCCGTTACCTTGATGAGTTCCCGCAGGGAGAAGATGGAGGGGCGTTATTCGGTATCTTGCTGGATGCGTTTGAGCGTGAAGATCGCCAAGATGAATTGCTAGCCTGGTTGAACCGTGAAAATCGACCGAGTAGCCCTGAGCTGGAGATCCGTGCTGCGTATATTTATTGGCATCTGGAAAACCTGCAGGCAGTTGTGAAGAGTCTTGAAAAAGCGTACAGCACTGCTGGGTCTCTGCAAGTCAAAGAAATGGCACTGCTGGGGGAAGCTTACTATCAATTAAAGAAAGATAGTGCCGCTGAAAAAATATATCGGCAACTACATGAAGACCCTAATTTTGGAACGCAATCTCGCTACCGGACGGCACAAATCCTACTTCGGAAGCAGCAGCGCAAAGCGGCACTTAAGCTTCTGAAAGAGGTGGTCGAAACAAATGGAGACAGTTCTTGGGGAAAGTTGGCTCAGGACTTGCTCATTCAAGAAAAACGTTAAGATAATTTATCTGAGAGTCAGAAATTGGTCAGGAGTAAATCATGGCAGATATAAGAATCGCCGATAGAACTATTGCAGCATTGCAGAAGAGTCTCGATCTGCGTGCTCAGAAACAGCAGGTGATTGCCGGAAATATCGCAAATGCTGAAACCCCTGGGTATTCAGCTCGTAAACTTAATTTTGAAGACAATTTACGTAAGGCAATCAGCAACCCTGAAATGGCTGGACGGAAAACCAATGCGAAACATTTCCCCATCGGTTCAAATGGTATTTCTAGTGTTCATGGAACTCTTACCAAGCAGGTCAATTCCAGTCCTCTTGGCGATGGCAATAGTGTTTCGGTCGATGACGAGATGTTTGATCTGGCAGAGAATCAGATCCTCTTTGAGGCTTCCAGTCAGATTATTAAAAAGAAATTCTCGATGCTTAAATTTGCAGCGGGTGACGGGCGTTAGGAGATATTATGGATATTTTTACCACGATGAAGATCAGTGCCTCGGCACTTAAGGCGCAGCGGGTTCGGATGAATGCCATCAGTTCTAACCTGGCGAACATCGAAACAACTCGTACCCCGGATGGTGGTCCCTATCGGAAGCGGGAAGTTGTTTTCCAGAGTAGTCAACAGGGATTTGCCGATACCCTTGATAGCCGGATGCGTGATGCCGCACAGGGGGTTAAAATCTCCCAGATTCAGGCCAGTTCTCAGCCGCCACGGATGGTCTACGATCCATCCCACCCCGATGCTGATGAACAGGGGCAGGTCGCTATGCCGAATATCAGTCTCGTGGAAGAAACTGCCGATATGATGTCAGCATCACGAGCCTACGAAGCAAACGTCACAGTTGTGAAATCAGCAAAACGAATGGCTTTAAAAGCCCTAGAAATAGGACGGTGAGGTAAATGATGAAAGGTGTTGCTGATATAACGATGAATGCCCATCTTAAAGGGCTGTCTCAACCAAAAACTGCTCCAGTTCAGAAGATGGGGAATAAGTTTGGAGAGATGTTGAAAACATCGATTGCTGAAGTTAATCAAGCTCAGGTCAGTGCTGACCGTGCCGCTGAACAGATCGCGGCTGGTGAAACTAAAAATCTGCATGGTGCGATGATCAAGTTGGAAGAGGCTGATATCTCTTTGCGGCTGATGGTTCAGGTGCGGAATAAAGCGGTTGAGGCGTATCAGGAGATCATGCGCATGCAAGTCTGATGGCAATGGCTGAGCCATTGGCTTTAGCTAGTCGGAAGTTAAATAAGTAAAAAATTAATGCAATCGATCCCGGAGGATAATTTCGATGGCCGAAGAAATAAAAGAAAAAGTGACTGCTGAAAAGAAAAATATGCTGGATGTGATCATGGAATGGTCGCTGGCGCGTAAGCTGAGTCTGATTGGGGCGACAGCAGTTAGTATCCTCCTGTTTAGCTTAATTATTATGCAGTCTCAGGTGGCGGACTACAGCCTGTTATTTGCCAATCTGCCGAGCAGGGATGCGGCATCGGTGATTGAATGGCTGAAAGGACACAAAGTTCCTTATCGTCTGGAAGATGGTGGACGGGACATCATGATTCCTGCTGATAAAGTTTATGAAGCACGGATTGAACTGGCGGGATCAGGATTGTCAGAAGGGGGCGTAGGTTTCGAGATTTTTGACAAGCAGAGCTTCGGCATGACCGATTTTGCCCAGAAGGTTAACTACCGGCGTGCTCTTCAGGGTGAACTGATGCGTACTATCACCTCCCTGGCACCTGTTGAAGCCGCACGTATTCACTTGGCATTACCGGAAAAAAGATTGTTCCGCGAGCAGCAACAACAGGCAACGGCATCAGTTATCGTTAAGCTTTCCTCAGGGCGTTCTCTGAAAGAGTCGCAACTGCAGGGAATTGTTCATCTGGTTTCTGGTAGTGTCGAAGGGTTGGAGTCAGAAAACGTTACCGTGGTTGATTCCAGCGGTAAGGTTTTATCTAAAAGCCATGCGGACGAAATGGCAGGACCGATGACCCCAGGGATGTTGAATTATCAACAAACCATGGAAAGGCGGCTGGAGATTCGTGCTCAGTCGCTGCTGGATCGTGCTCTTGGAGCTGGAAATTCTCTAGTTCGGGTTAATGCTGAAGTTGACTTTGATCAGCGGGAAAAAGTTGAAGAATCTCTCGATCCAAAAGGTGCAGTTATTGTCAGTGAACAGACCAGTACGGAGGAAGGAAGCACCGAAGCTTCGAGTGGTGTTCCCGGAGTTGTTTCCAATCTGCAAGGAAATGGTGGAACGACAACGGCAGGAACTCCCTCCAGTCGATCTGATGAAACTGTCAATTATGAGTTGAGTAAAGTGGTCAGTAAAACGGTTCAATCGGTAGGCTCATTGAAAACTCTGTCGGTTTCAGTTCTAGTAGCAGATCGGGTGACTCCCGGTGTTGAAGGTGCAGACCCAACCAGTACGCCACGGAGTGTAGAAGAAGTTGCAGAGATTGAGCAGATGGTTCGTTCTGCACTCGGTATCAATGATACGCGGGGTGATTTGATTTCAGTAGTTTCCATGCCGTTTGAAAGCGGGTTTACTGATGAGCCTATGCCACGACCTTCGATGATCGACAAGATTTATCCATTTATGCCAATCATCAAGTACAGTCTGCTGGCGATTGCTTCATTACTTGCTTACCTGCTGTTCCTCAAGCCTTTGATGCGAACTCTGCGTGGGGCTTCCGAAGAGACACAGCCAATGAAAACTGTTGAGGAGTTGGAAGCTGAAATGCGTGGCGATGATTCAACACCACTGCTTGGTGGTCCGAGTGACCCTCTAGCTCAAATTCGCCAGGAAGTGTTGGGTGGTGACATGATGCCAGTCCAAGTGGTTAAAAACTGGTTGCATGAGGAACCAGCTGAAGGTTAACGGAAAGACAAGGTTGAAGGGTTAGTAACACAGCTCAAACTTTAAAATTTTTCAGTTTAAATAGCATTAGCTTGGAGTGACTCGTGAAAAAAGCAAAACATTTATCCGGAGCAAAAAAAGCGGCGTTATTACTTCTTTGCCTTGGTGAAGAGGCGACCGCAAAGATATTTGAGACTCTGGATGATGCAGAGGTTCGAGAAATAAGTCGCTGTATGATGGATATTGAGCATGTCGACCCAGCTCTCGCACGGGAAATTCTGGAAGAATTTAAAGAAGTTCGCGGTGGTGATGTTGGTGTGTATATTCGGGGTGATGAGTTCGCCAAACATGCCATCCTTGGTGGTGCTGATAACCAACGGGCTCAGTATCTGCTTGATCAGGTTTCGGCAGGGATCGAAGGTCGACCACTTGAAACCATCTCAAAAATGCATCCGCGGATGGTTTCAGGGTTGCTGGAAAATGAACATCCACAGACAGTTGCGCTGATTCTTTCAACCCAGAAAGAAGATCATACCAGTCGGATTTTAGCAGAACTTCCGGACGATATGCGTGGCGATATTATGTATCGTATTGCCAAGATCGATAATGTCTCACCTGATGTTATCAACCAGATTGAAGAAGCTCTACAACGAGAAGTCGGTGTCGTGGTTGGAAGGGATCGTAAACAGGTTGGTGGAATCGAGAAGGTTGTTGAGATTCTTGGTAAAATGGATAAAGGCGCCGATCAGGTGATTCTGACCAGTATTGAAGCTGCTGACCCTGATCTGGCAGAGGAAATTCGTAGACGAATGTTCACCTTTGAAGATCTGGCTGCAGTTGATGGCCGTGGGATGCAGGCGATTCTACGTGAAGTCAGTACCGATATGTTGACCCTGGCATTGAAGACAGCAAGTGATCCCATCAAAGAAAAAATCTTTGCTAATATCTCCCAGCGTGCTGCCGATATGATTGCAGAAGATCTCGAAGCGATGGGGCCGCGCAAGCTATCTGAAGTGGAAGAAATGCAGATGGAAGTTGTTAAAGTGGCCATGAAACTTGAAGAAGAAGGCAGTGTTACGATTCCAGGAAGGGGCGGCGGCGGCGATGAGCTTGTCTAAAATTTATCGAGGAGCTGAAGCCAGTGATCTTCAAGAATTTCAGTTCAGATCATTCGGTGAGACGGATCTAGGTTCTCCCTTAGAAACGGATGGATTTACTAGAAAACCGGTACTTGCAACAACACCCTCTGGCCATTCAGATAAAGAGGTTGAAGCTGCTTATGCCCGTGGACGCCGAGAAGGTTTGGATAGCGCTGAGGGTAATCTGGATACAGCAGCTCAAGCGTTAGCTGCGGCAGCCGAGGAGATCAGTCGCTTGCGGGATTCTCTGGCTAAGAACAGTAGCCAGGATATGCTGCGATTGGTAATGGCTGTTTCTGAACAGATTATCCGTAGAGAGGTCACGGCTGATCCCAAAGTTATTTTGACGATCATCGAAACGGCATTGCAATCTTCGGTGCGAACCGATCAATACCGGATTCGAATTAATCCTGCTGACCTTGAAAATGTTACCCAGCAGAAACCACTTTTTCTTGCCAGTATCAGTGGGTTAAAAAACCTGAGTATTGAGACCGACGCTGCAATTTCTCCCGGGGGCTGTCGGATTGATTCTGATCTAGGCGATGTTGATGCCACTATCGAAACTCAGCTTGAGGCAATCAACCAGGCCTTAAGTGAGGCGATCTCGGATGTTTGATGATGGATCTTGTTGAACGTGTCAGGGCGGTTAACCCGCTCAAAGTAAGTGGCAAAGTGATCCAGATTGTCGGTCTGGTTGTTGAAGGGTACTGCCCGATGGCGACAGTTGGCACTCTTTGTCAGTTGATCCCACTGGGGGGTGGAGAGTCAGTTCCGGCAGAGGTTGTTGGTTTTCGTGATTCTCGCGCATTGTTGATGCCGTTGGGTGAGCTGCGGGGTTTAGGGCCTGGCAGTTTGATTCAAGTCGTTCGTGATAGTGCTTCTATTCCGGTTGGTGATCATCTTCTTGGACGTGTTCTTGATGCTTTGGGGCAGCCCCTTGATGAGAAACCCTTGCCGCCTTGTGAACATGAATGTCCTCTCTATGCGTTACCTGCCAGCCCAATGGCGCGAAAACCGATTATCAACCCTCTTGATCTTGGTGTGCGGGCAATTAACGGACTGTTGACCTGTGGTTCAGGACAGCGAATGGGGATTATGGCTGGCTCAGGTGTTGGGAAAAGTGTGTTGCTTGGAATGATGGCAAAACATACACAAGCTGATGTCAATGTGATCGCTCTGATTGGTGAGCGAGGGCGGGAAGTTCGTGAATTTATTGAGAGAGATCTCGGGCCAGAAGGATTAGCCCGCTCAGTTGTGATTACCGCAACCTCGGATCAGTCCCCATTGTTACGAATGCGCGGTGCTTTTGTTGCTACCACGATTGCCGAATATTTTTGTGCTCAAGGGAAGAATGTTCTCCTCTTGATGGATTCGGTGACTCGTTTTGCTATGGCGATGCGTGAGGTTGGTCTGGCCATTGGTGAGCCGCCGACAACCAAAGGTTACACCCCGTCGGTTTTTGCTACGTTACCCAAACTATTGGAGCGAGCCGGTAGTTTTAAGGGAAAGGGGAGCATCACCGGTCTATATACCGTGTTGGTTGAGGGGGACGATATGAATGAACCGATTGCCGATGCGGTCAGGTCAATCTTGGATGGGCATATTGTCCTGTCACGTGATCTGGCGGCACGTAACCATTATCCTTCTATTGATATCCTCAATTCTGCCAGTCGGGTCATGCGGGATATTGTCAGCCCAGAACACATGCAGTTAAATGGTCGTGTTCGGGAGATTATGGCGACCTACAAAGAGGCCGAAGATCTGATTAACATTGGTGCCTATATTGAGGGAAGTAACGGTAAAATTGATTATGCGATCTCACAAATTGAGGCAATTATAGAGTTTCTGCGTCAAGGGATGGATGACTCTGTTGACCTAGGTATAACTCTCGAAGAGTTAACGCAGTTACTTCAGGATCGCCGCCAGGGGATGAGGCCATAAATGGCTGGAAAATTTAAATTACAATCAGTGCTGAATTATCGGCAATCACTTGAAGGTCGGGCACAACAGGTTCTTGCTGCCAGTTTGCAACAGCAGAGTGATCTGGAAGGCCAACTGCAACAGCAACGGAGTAATTTGCAGCAATACGATGGTGAGTTGAAAAAGCGGCAGGTAGAGGGTTTAACCGTTGCCGAAATAGATCTTTATGAATCACAAATTCAGCATTGCCGTTGTCTGATTGAGGATGTCCTACTCCGATTACAACGGTTGGAGCGACAGATCCTTTCTGAGCGTAAGGAACTTCTCCATGCTGCACGGGAACGGCAGATCATGGAAAAATTAAAAGATAAACAGGAGGCGGAATATCGGCAGGAATTGTCTCGCAAGGAGCGGGCGATGCTGGATGAAATCAGTCTCCGAAGTAAAGGGAAATAACTCATGGTTGTGAGAACGATATTGCTGACAATGACGTTTCTAATTTGTTCTGTAACCTTGTATGCAGCGGAATCTGGATTGGTGAATGAAGAAAAAATTTCCTCTGTAGAGGAGCGCCGAATTCTGGTGTCAATTGAAGATGAATACGACAAATTAGATGAGATAGAAGAAAAAATTGATGCGCGGGAAATGGAGCTAAAGACCCTTGAGGCGGAAGTCGATAAGAAGCTCGCAGCAATGCAAACGTTGCGGAATGAATTGGTTGAGTTGCTTGATCGCAAAGAAAAAACCGAGGGGGAACGGGTCGGGGAACTCAGCAAGATCTATGAAAAAATGAGCCCACAAAAAGCTGCAGTGTTAATTAAAGCTCTTGATTATCAATTGGCAGTTGATCTGCTACTCGGTATTAAGAAAAAGACGGCAGGCAAAATTCTCGATAGCCTCGATGCAGAAACCGCAACAGAACTCAGTAAGGCTTTTACCGAAATACCGGTGAAGGATAAATCGGGGGACTGACCCTCGAATAAGAAATTAAACGAAAGGAGGTGAAACAAATGCATTCATTATCGATGATCGACATGGGTACACAACCCGTAGAGACAGCAGCTCCGGCAAGAAAAACGAGCAATAACGAGCAACAGTTTGGTGAAGTGCTGAAAGAAAAACAACAGGTTCAACCACAGCAGGAAGATAAATCGGTCGATAGGCAACCTGAAGATACAAGTGAGAAGCAAGGTATTGCTGAAAGCCACAAAACTGAAATAAAGCAGAATGAAACCGGGCAAAAAGAGCCTGCGAATGAAGTTATTGCTGAAAGCGGTATTCAGTCTGAAGTTGCAGTGGATTCTCAACCGCAAGTCAAAGTGCAACATACACTTGTCGACCTGATCAAAACTATTGTTCAAAGCGAATCAACTGAAGGTGCAGATAATTCCGATAGTGTAGGAGATATTGAAAAACTGTTGACCGATCTGGTTGAGCAACTTGAATCAACAGAGCTTCCCGGCGAACAGGTGTTGGCAGGCGTTGATTTGTCAGCTCTGGTTGCAGAGCTGCAATCTTTGACCGAAGGTTCTGACAAGGAAGAGTTATTGGCGCAACTGGTGACGGAAGTGGAAGAACAACTCACCGGAGAGTCTGGTTTGCTGGAAAATTCTGAATTGGCAGCGACTATGTTGGCAGAACCTCAGCAACAGAATGTGTCACCAGTGGTTGTTGAAACTTTGACTCAAGCCAGGAGACTTTTGCAAAAGGCTTTTGACTCAGTTGCGTCCAAGAATGCGGTTGCAGTTGAAACGGTCGTTGTAGAAGGAGAACAACCAGACGAAGACGTATCTCTCATGATGGACGATGTAACAGAGGAGATTGATCCCCGTTTTGCCGGATTGCTCAAGCCGCGGGCAGAAAAGCATCCTGTTGTTCCGCAAGCTCAGTCAAGTAAAGAACAGCTTCCGTTACATCATTCCAAACAACAGGCGGGAATGAGTCAAGCTGATTCGGTTGTTCAAGTTCTCCCCGAAGAGGTGCTGGAGCAAAAACAGAACATTGAGGTGAGTCAGTCGCCAAATGGAACCGTCAAGCAAACATTGGAACACCTGGTTAAGCAAGGACAACATAATCTTCAATCCCAGGGGCAGGCCCCAGTTCCAGGTGTCGATGTAAGCCGGGCAATGCCACAAACCCAAATGGTTCAATTGCCAAGTGGTCAGCAAATGGCTGAGAGTCAGATTTTTGACCAAGTCGTAACGCAGGTTTCTGGCAGTGCTAATGGTGAGTCCGGGCGTATGGTTCTGCGTTTACAACCGGCTGAACTTGGTTCACTGAAACTTGAAATAATGATCGAAGGTGATCGGGTTCGTGCCAATTTCCAAGCTCAAAGCCAGCAGGTTCAGGAAGTTCTTGAACGAAACCTGCCGCAACTACGCAGTGCTCTGGCCGAGCAGGGGCTGAAAATTGATCAGTTTCAGGTCAATATTGACCAGCGTCAGCAGGGGGGGCAATTTGAAAATCTGTCTCAACAGCAGCACAATGGTTCTGAAAAACAACCGGATTGGCACCAACAGTCTCAGGAACCAGAGGAACAGAATATTCCCCTTGCCCACCTAATGCAAAATGGTGGCGGAGGCATCAGCCTCCACGTGTAAAAGTAATCTAAAGAAAGGAGATTTAAGAAATGTCAGCAATCAGTGGAGTCGATACTGGCTATCCCACATCTACGATAGCATCGAATACGAGCGATGTTTCTATGGGCAAAGAGGATTTTCTCTTACTTCTAGTCGCCCAGTTGGAAAATCAGGATCCAATGAATCCAGCAGATGCGACAGAATTCACCTCGCAACTGGCAGAGTTCAGTTCATTAGAACAGCTGGAGAATGCCAATAAAAGTTTAGAAGGTCTCACTGTAATGAACAGTGAAATGGAGCGACAGTCAGCCCTTTCTTTGATCGGAACGGTGGTGATTGCTCAATCTGAGGAATTTCGATTTAATGGTGAGTCAATGGAACTTGGTTATGATCTCGAAGTTCCTGCCGATGACGTCAAGCTGTATATTCTTGGCCCAACGGGTGAGAATCTGGCGACTCTCAGCGCCTCAGATGGGACTCCCGGTCAACATTTTTTTGAGTGGGATGGTCTTGGTGATACTGGAGCAGTGCTGGATCCAGGTGATTATTCTCTGGTTGTTCGTGCTGTTGATTCAGACGATCAGGTTGTGCCTTCGGAGAGTCTGCTCAAGGGTATTGTCTATGGTGTTGACCTTGATTCGGATGGATCACTGCTTGAAACCAGTTCTGGACCTGTCAAGATGAGCAAAGTCAGTAAGGCAGGACTACCGCTATGACCGATCGAATAACTATCATCCCGCAACCAATCAGTCCGACTCGGCCACAAAGCCCAGCTCGGAACAAACAACCCGGTTCATCTGGTGGTGTTGGGAGTTTCGATCAGTTATTACAGAACAAGATTGAACAGGGTGGGGTCAAATTTTCCAAGCATGCAACCGACCGGATGCAGAGTCGTGGTATCAACTTCAGCTCCAACCAGATGCAACGTTTGGAATCAGCTATTTCTCAAGTTAACGCCAAAGGGGGACGAGAATCTCTGGTGATGCTTGATAATACGGCATTGGTCGTGAGTGTCAAAAACGATACCGTGGTCACGGTTGTTGATCGAGAACAACTAAAAAATAATGTTTTTACCAATATTGATAGCGCAGTGATTGCCTAACCGAACCGGTCCTCTTTGAGGAGGTTCGCAAGCCGCCGACTGATTGACGCGGCTTCCAAACAGGAGAGATAAAATGGGAGTATCTAGTGCTCTTTATAGTGGAGTCAGTGGACTTAATGCTAACGCAAATGCGATGAGTGTTCTTGGTGATAATCTTGCTAATGCCAATACTGTCGGATTTAAATCGAGTCGAACAATTTTTGGTGACCTGCTTTCCAGTCAGATCTCTGGTTCTGGTGGAACCTCTCAGGTTGGTCGAGGTGTTGGTCTGTCGACTGTGGATACCATCTTCAGTCAGGGAACCTTTGAAAATACTGAAACCAATACCGATCTGGCGGTTGAAGGGGCGGGCTTTTTTATCGTCAGTGATCCGGCCACTGGTAACGCATCCAACAATTATACCCGGGCTGGTGCCTTCCGTTTCAGTGCCGACGGATTTCTGATTAACCCCGAAGGCTACAACGTGATGGGGTACCAGCTGGATGAAAATGGTAATACGGTTGGGGATCTGACCCCGATCTGGGCTAATACCCAATCGTTTACCCCGGCAGAGCCAACGGCAAATATCGATTTGAATACCAACCTCGACTCTGATTCTATCGCAATAGCTGCTGGTTTTGATCCCTTGGATCCAACCGGGAGCTCAAACTATGCGACCTCAATCCAGGTTTTTGATAGTTTGGGAAGTACCCACCTGATGACAACCTATTTTACCAAAACAGCTGACCAGAATTGGGATTGGAATACTGTTGTCGATGGTGGTGAGGTGACTGGTGGTACCTCGGGTGTATTGGAGGTTGTCGGTAGTGGATCGTTGGCCTTTGATTCCAGCGGTGATTTGATCTCTATCGATGGTGCCGAGCTCTATACAACCCCTGGTGATACTAGTAGTGATCCGGTCTTCCCCAGACCGACCGCAACAACAACTGCTGGAACGTTGGATTGGATTAATGGTGCAATTCAGACCCAGCAAGTTTCTATCGATATGCAGACCAGCCAATATGCAAGCCCCTCAGTGGTTGTTTCGCAGGAACAAGATGGTTTCGGTACTGGTACTCTGGTTAAATTAAGTGTTGATGAATTTGGCAACGTTGTTGGTAACTTTTCCAACGGAACTCCGCGACAGTTGATGCGTATTCCTTTGGCGAAATTCACCAACCCGAGTTCTCTAAGCAAAATTGGTAGTAATATGTATGCCCAGAGTACCAGTTCCGGTGTTCCGGTTATTGGTACGGTGGGATCAGGGGTTGGTAGTATCTTCACAAATGCCCTTGAACTTTCAAACGTTGATATGGCTCAGGAGTTCGTCAAGATGATCACCACTCAGCGGGGGTTTTCTGCCAACTCAAAAACGATTACCACCACAGATGAAATGTTGGCAGAAGTTATCAATCTGAAACGTTGATCACTGTAGGTCAAAATCATGACATGATAAAGAATGCCACCCTGATTTTCAGTGGTGGCATTCTTTGTTGGTGTGCATCTTATTTTATTGGTTATTCAACTACTTGATTTTGCTGAATTTTAAATTTATTGGAATATCCCATTAAAGTGGCACGTAACCTGCTTGACAGTTAGTCGATACTAAGTTTAGTCATCTAGAAGTCATAATTTAACAAGTCCCTTACCAGGTTGGAAGTTCATGGTTGGGATAACAATTTACGACTGAATAAAAATGGATAGAGGGAAAATATGGATCTCGCAACAATCATAGGTTTGCTGGCGGCCATCGGATTGGTACTCTCTGCCATCCTACAGGGTGGTTCTTTGATGATTTTTATCGATATTGCTTCGATGATTATCGTTCTTGGAGGAACCACCGGAACAGTTTTGATACATTTTCCTTTTGGCGATATCCTTGGGGCGTTCAATGTTGCCCGCAAAGCTTTCTTCCATAAAGCCAGTTCTCCCATCGATACAATTGAAAAATTGATTACCTATGCCGGGAAAGCACGTAAGGAAGGAATTCTTTCGTTGCAATCGGTGATGAATGAAATTGATGATGAGTTTTTTCTAAAAGGACTGCAGATGGCGGTTGATGGCCAGGAACCAGAGGCTCTCAAGGATATGCTGGAAAAAGAGATTGAATATGTCATGGAACGGCATGAGAAGGGGGCCGATATTTTTGCAACCATCGCTGCATATTCTCCAGCAATGGGAATGATAGGAACCCTTATCGGTCTGGTACAGATGCTGCAAAATATGAGTGATCCATCCTCTATCGGACCGGCAATGGCGGTTGCTCTGCTGACGACTTTTTATGGGGCGATTATTGCCAATCTCATTGCCAATCCAATTTCAGGGAAATTAAAGCTTCGTTCGGCGAGTGAAGTATTAAATAAAACTCTTGTGACTGAAGGGATGAAAGCGATTCTGGAAGGTGAAAACCCACGCTTGATGGAGCAGCGTCTACACGCTTTTGTTTCTCCTAAAGAACGCCAGAGTAACTTTGGTTAACGGGAGCTGACGATGGCTAAAAAGCATAAATGTCCCCCGGTTGGGGCTCCCATGTGGATCGTTACCTTTAGTGATATGGTGACTCTTCTGCTGACGTTCTTTGTGTTGATGTTGTCGATGGCCAATATGGATCAGGTAAAGTTTAATCAGGCCAGTGACTCTCTAGCGGGGGCGTTTGGAGTCTTGGGGAGCAGTGATAAAACAGAGATCTCTCCTCCAAAAGTCGTTACTTTTTCACCAGTAAATGATGATTTTACTTCACAGGTTTATCGTCGGTTGAAAACCAAATTACGTGAAATGAAGTTGAATAAAAAAATCAATCTGGTGAAGGATCGTGGTGCCGTTGTCCTGCGGATTGATGAAGCGATACTGTTTGAATCCAGTCAGAGATATCTTCAACCGGAAGCGGAGCCCATCTTGCAAAAAGTGGCCGAACTCATTCGGCCACTGCCATTGAACTTGAAAATTGAAGGGCACACTGATGATCTTGGTGATGAAATGAACAATTGGGATCTTTCTGTGAACCGGGCAGTTGTTGTATTGCGTTTTTTGGCAACAAATCAACTGGTGCCACTGAGTCGTATGGCGGCGACAGGTTATGGTTCGCAAAAACCCCTGTTTCCCAATGCCAGTGAGCGTGAGCGGGCATTAAATCGGCGGGTTGAATTTGTGCTGGAAAGCCAGGGAGATCCAAACCAGGAGCTTCCCTATCTGTTGGACGCTAAAGATCAGTCTCCATTCTAAAAGCACAACAAGATTTTAGTATCGAAAAAAGGAAGGGTAAAATAATGGCAAAAAAAGAAGCAGCTGAAGAATCTGAAGAAGGTGGTGGTGGATCGAAAAAGATGTTGATCATTATCATTGCCGCAGTCCTGGTTTTGCTGATTGGTGGTGGAGCAGGATATTTTTTCTTCATGGGTGGTGAGGAAGAGGAAAAAATTTCTCCAGAGCAAGAGCAGGCTGAACTGGAGAAACAGGCGAAACAGGTTGGCCCAATGGTTAATATTGATAGCTTCATTATTAATATTCTGGACGACCAAGAAAGTCGCTATCTCAAAGCTGCGATCACTATTGAAGTTGATAGTGAAGAAGCCACGATGGAAATCAATCAACGAATGCCGCAGCTTAAAGATGCCATCCTGTTACTGATCGGCAATAAAACCTTTGGGGAGCTGAATGATTTACAGGGGAAGATTCAGCTTCGAGCAGAATTGATTAACGAAATTAATAGTATCCTGCTCAAAGGTAAGGTCAAGCGTATTTATTTTACCGATTTTGTTGTCCAATAAAGGGCGTCGGCGTGGAAAAAATACTCAGCAAAGAAGAGATTTCCGACCTTCTGTCGGCAGTCAGGCATGGTGACATCGATGTTGAATCGGTTGGTGTTGAGTCTGAATCTGGAGCAGGTTCTGTGTCTAGTAGTGCTTCGGCCGCAGAATCTTGCAACCTCTTTAAGGCCGATGGGCCTGATGGATGGAAGCTCAAAAACTATGATCTGATTCTCGATAGCTTTGCTCGAAATTATTCTCTTTCGTTGTCAACTCGTTTTCAGCGTGCTGCCAATATCAAGTTGGAAGCGATGGAGTCAATGACCTTTGACGCTCTATTGCAGCGGTTGTCGGGGCGTGGAGCAATCGGGGTGATGCAACTGGAGCCTTTGAGTGGCGGTGGGTTGCTGGTTTTTGATGAGCAACTTTCTTTCTCTCTGGTTGAGATGGTGCTTGGTGGAACCTCAGATGATGTGACTCTGATTCCTGATCGTGGCATGAGTGCAATCGAGCTGAATGTTATTCGGGATGTGATCAGTTCAAGCTGCCCAGAGCTAAATAAAGGTTTTTTTCAGTTGCAGGAAATAGAAGCCTCTTTGGTTGAGGTGGTCAGTAATTTGCGGCTGCTTAATTTTGTTAGTTCCGAAGTTGGTGTCGTTGCAGCTCGCTTCAAGGTTTCTATTGATAGCCTTGAGGGAGATATCACTCTTGTTATCCCGCACTCAGCACTGGAACCACTGCAGAAGCAGCAGCAGATTAAAGCTGTTCCGGCGAGCGCAGTTCAAAATAGTAAATGGCAATCACTGGTCTGCGATGAGCTCGAATATATGGAAGTTGAAATCGAAGCACATTTGGCAACGTTGTCACTACGAGTTCGCGACATCTTGAATTTTCAGGTTGGGGATGTGATTGATCTTGGTTGTAAGCCAGATACCCCGTTGCAAGTTATGGTAGAAAATCGTCCAAAATTTTTCGGTATGGCCGGTGTTCAGGGCGGTAAAAAAGCAATACGCGTTATGGGACAAATTCCCAACGGAGGATAGATAATGAGCGATGTAAATCTTGAAAATGGACAACCCACAGGTGCTGCTACTTCGAAGGGCAGCTTTGATGAACGCGGCATTGATCTGTTGCTTGATATTCCCCTGGAGATTTCGGTAGAGGTCGGTCGTTCCCGCATTCTGGTTCGTGACTTGCTGCAACTGCAAGAGGGCTCTCTTATTGAGCTTGATAAATTGGCGGGTGAACCTTTGGATTTGTATGTTAATGCGCGCCTGATTGCTCGTGGTGAGGCCGTTGTTGTGAACGAAAAGTTCGGCCTGAGATTGACCGATGTTGTCAGTCCTTCAGAGCGGATTGAAAATCTGGGATAATTTATGCGTCTATTGATTCTTCCATTCTTTTTCTTTGCCTCTCCAGCTTTTGCCGCGGAGACTATAGCTGAACCAAGTTTGCTTGGATCTTCCCTGAAAATGATAGCTGCATTAGCAGTTGTTATTGGTATTTTATTGTTGCTCTATGCCGCCAGTCGCAAAGGTTTTGGTGTATTGCCACAGAAAAAAAACGGATTAATTCAGGTACTTGAAACCCGGCCATTAGGAGGAAGAAAGTTTCTTTGTGTGGTTAAAGTTCGCGGTGAAGAACTGCTTCTTGGATTGAGTAATGACCGCATTGAATGTTTGAGTAAATTGTCATCGAATGGCAAGTTTGCTGAAACATTGCAGCAAGTGGAAGAGGATCGATCATGAAACTGAAGCTTGTTTTCCTGTTGCTGTGTCTGTTATTTCCTTTTGGGGGCTATGCAGAAGGGTTGCCGACAATTACTCTCGGAATCGGGGAGGCAACTGATCCAGGAGAAGTGTCTACTGCTCTGCAGATTCTGGTTGTTCTGACAATTCTTTCCGTTGCCCCGGCGATCCTGTTGATGACAACTGGCTTTACTCGGATTGTCATTGTTTTGTCATTTGTGCGTCAAGCAATGGGAACCCAATCGGCTCCCTCAAATCAGATTGTTATCGGTCTGGCATTGTTCCTGACTTTCTTTATCATGGCACCTGTTTTTGAACAAATCAATGAACAGGCACTGCAGCCCTATCTGGATAAACAGATCAGTCAGGAAAAAGCGCTGGAAGAGGCTTTGCAGCCGATGCGTCAGTTCATGTTTTCACAAGTTGGGGAGAAGGATCTGCAGTTGCTGGTTGATATCTCCAAATCTCCACAGCCAGAGAACCAGACTGATATCTCAATGTTGACTCTGATTCCAGCATTTATGTTATCAGAACTGAAACGTGCCTTTCAGATGGGTTTTCTCTTGTTTGTCCCTTTCTTGATGGTTGATATGATTGTTGCCTCGATTCTGATGTCGATGGGGATGATGATGTTGCCACCGATCATTGTTTCCCTGCCGTTCAAAATTCTCCTTTTTGTTTTAGTAGATGGATGGTCGCTGGTGATTGGCTCACTCGTACAAAGTTTTGGGTAAGTGGGACAGTAAAGACAGGCTGAAGGTTTTTAGATACGCTAACAACTTTCAATTTTCAGCCGATCAACCTAAAGGATCTTTTTATGACTCCTGAATTTGTTGTCAGTATCGGTCGACAGGCAATTGAAACGACCCTGATGTGTGCCGCTCCAATGTTACTGGCGGCACTCGGAATCGGGCTGGTTATCAGTATTTTTCAGGCTGCAACCCAGATCAACGAACAAACTATGACCTTCATTCCAAAAATTGTTGGAGTTTTTGTAACTTTGCTGGTTTTTGCTCCCTGGATTTTACAAAAAGCAACCGCTTTTCTGATCTCAATCTTCAACCAACTGCCAACTATTGGCCAATAACTAGGAATGTAGCGCATGGATCTGCCGGAATTTTCACTGCCATTAATTCAGGGTTTCCTGATCTGTCTGGCACGCGTAGCGGCAATGTTTGCTGCTATTCCGGTGTTTAGCGGTGGGCAGATTCCACCACAATTACGGCTCGGTGTTGCGGTTATGTTCTCGATGCTGACCTATCCAATTGTCAAAGATTTCATTCCGGCGCAGAGCTTTACCCCTCTTGAATTGGGATTGCTGATTTCAGCAGAAGTTATTCTTGGTTTGTTAGTGGGTTTTTTGGCTCAGTTGGTATTCATGGCGGCAGAATTCGCTGGTTCACTGATCGGTTACCAGATGGGGTTTGCTGCAGCCAATGTTTTTGACCCGACAACTCAAACTCAGGTTGCTTTAATTTCTCAATTTCAGGGGATATTTGCGATTCTGCTGTTTCTTTCCCTTGATGTTCATCACCTTTTTCTTGAGGCGATTGTCGCCTCTTTTGAAATGCTACCACCAGGCGATTTAACTCTTACTGGCGGGGCGATCCCGATGATTATCAAAGTTGCAAATCACTCCTTTATCTTGAGTATCCGCCTCGTTGCCCCAATTATGGCACTTTTAATTTTATCGACTCTCACCCTTGGAATCATGTCCCGGGTTTTCCCTCAACTTAATGTTTTTATGATCTCCTTTCCTCTCAATATTGGCATCTCCTTTATCGTCATGGGGTTGACCTTTGGTATTGTCGCAAGTTTGCTGCAGGGCGAATTTTCTTCACTTCCGGAACGATTCTTGAATCTCTTCAATTTGATGTAACTTTTTTAACCAAAATTGCCAAAATTCTGTCACACCTGTTTGTCTGCTCGAAGGGAATATTTGGGGGGACACGTACTCGTTACGAGTCTCCGGAATACGGAGTGACAACCTATATTGATCTGGGGCAGGTTCCGAGTAGATGTTTCCGGGTCAATGATAATCAGAGGATATTATGGCTGAAGAGTCGGGCCAAGAACGCACCGAAGAAGCAACTGCAAAACGGCGCCAGGATTTTCGTGAAAAAGGGCAGGTTGCGCAAAGTAAAGAGGTTGCAACTGCGGCATTGCTGACGATGTCTATGTTGCTCTGGGTTTTTTACGCTCGCCAGTTCTGGAGTAGCTTGGAGGAAATTTATGCTGGCTTATTGCGGTTGATGGCTGAATTTCAGGCGACCCCACTTGGAGTAGTCAATCTGGCTTGGGAGATGGGACTGGTGATGGGAAAGCTCCTCTGGCCGGTTTTTCTTCTCACTCTGGTGGTCGGTTTTTTGTCTTCCTTTCTTCAGGTAGGACCTCTTTTTTCTACCAAGGTCTTTCAGCCTGATCTGAATAAGTTTAACCCGATCAAGGGAATGGCCAAATTTGTTTCCAAGCGCTCGGCAGTCGAACTGCTCAAGTCTCTGGCTAAAATCATCCTCATTGGTTTTGTCGCCTATAAAACAGTTGCCAATGAATTTGACACAGCTCTCACCTTATCGCTGCTTGATCTGAACCAAACTTTAATTTTTCTTGGTCAGGTCGCTTTTCTAGTTTTAGGGAAAACCTGCGGGATTATTATTTTGTTGGCGGTGATCGATTTTGCTTTTTCTCGTTATGAGATGGAGCAGAAGATGAGGATGACCAAGCAAGAGGTCAAGGAAGAGTTTAAAGAGACGGAAGGTGACCCACAACTCAAAGCTAGGGTGCGTTCGGTACAGCAAGAAATGGCGCGTAAGAGGATGATGTCTGAAGTGCCCAAGGCAGATGTCATTGTTACTAATCCGACCCACCTGTCGGTAGCTATTTCATATCAACGAGCGGAAATGGATGCACCAAAAATTATCGCTAAAGGTGCCGATCATCTGGCATTCAGAATTCGTGAAATAGCCAAGGAACATAAGGTTCCAATCATCGAAAATAAGCCGGTGGCACGAGCCTTGTACAAGCAAGAGGTAGGGGACGAGATTCCCGAAGAAATGTTTACCGCGGTAGCCGAGCTTTTAGCTTATGTGTATGGCTTGAAGAAGCGTTAACATACTGAAAATAAAAGAATTAACTTGTTTATAATAGAATTCACAAAGGGTTTATAAAAGCCAAAAGCTTGACATGACCCTGTCAGAATTCAGTCTTGATGGAGAAACTATGGCAACAATAGATGGGATCATCAACAATCGCTGGCGAGAAATGTTATTGCGTAGCGATTTGCTGGTTGCATTTGGTTTAGTCCTGATTTTGATGTTGATGATTTTGCCGGTACCACCGATGTTACTGGATATCTTCCTTTCATTGAATATTACTATCGGACTCTTGATACTGATTATCACCCTCTATACTTCGCGGGCACTTGATTTTGCAATTTTCCCAAGTGTCTTGCTGGTGACAACCCTGTTTCGTCTTTCCCTGAACGTTGCTTCAACCCGTTTGATCTTGCTGCATGGCGATGAAGGTCCAGCTGCTGCTGGAAGTGTAATTCAATCATTCGGTCAGTTTGTTGTTGGCGGAAACTATGTGGTTGGAGTGGTTATCTTCATCATTCTGGTGCTGATCAACTTTATGGTTATTACCAAGGGTGCGGGACGGGTTGCTGAAGTTGCTGCCCGATTTACTTTAGATGCTATGCCGGGCAAACAGATGGCTATTGATGCCGACCTGAATGCCGGCTTGATCAGCGATGAGGATGCCCGTTTTCGGCGGAAGGAAATTGCTTCCGAGTCAGATTTTTATGGTGCGATGGATGGTGCCAGTAAGTTTGTCAAAGGGGATGCCATTGCCGGAATCATTATTACCTTAATCAATATTGGAGCTGGTTTTGTCATTGGTGTGGTGCAGAAGGGGATGCCGATGGCCGAAGCTGCTGCCAACTATACGATTCTGACAGTTGGTGATGGTCTGGTGGGTCAAATTCCGGCACTGATTATTTCAACAGGTGCCGGTATCATGGTCACAAGAACTGCTGGTGATGGGGATTTTGGTAGCGAAATAAAGCGACAGTTCACTATTCACCCAAGGGCTCTCTGGGTGGTCTCTGCAATTTTACTTGGCTTTGCTCTGATTCCAGGATTGCCACAACTTCCTTTTTTATTCCTTTCAACAATTGTTGCCGGGGTTGCCTGGCAAGTTCAGAAATCGCGTCAACAAATCGATGAGAAGGGTGAACTTGAAGCGACTCCAGAACCGAAACTTCTGGAAGAAGAGAACTATGAGCAGATGTTGTCTGTTGACCTGTTGGAAATGGAAGTTGGCTACGGGTTGATTCCACTGGTTGATACCGCCCAGAACGGAGAATTATTGCCACGGATTAAATCGATTCGGCGACAGTTCACTCTTGATATGGGTTTTATCGTGCCACCGGTGCATATCAAAGATAATCTGCAACTCAAACCAAATGAATACGCCATTGTCCTCAAAGGGGTGAAAATTGGTGGTGGAGAGCTCCTCCCTGGTCATTTCCTGGCAATGAACCCCGGTACTGCAACTGAAGTGATCAAAGGTGTCGAAACCGTTGAGCCCGCTTTTCAGTTGCCAGCCGTCTGGATTTCTGAGGATAAAAAGGAACGCGCCCAGATCTCCGGTTATACCGTTGTTGATAATACCACCGTGGTTGCAACTCACCTGAGTGAATTGATCAAAACTCATGGTCATGAACTTCTTGGCCGGCAGGAAACACAGAACTTGCTGGATAACTTGTCCAATGAATATCCGAAGTTGGTGGAAGAGCTGGTTCCTGCCCTGCTAAGCCTTGGCGTTGTCATGCGTGTATTGCAAAATTTACTGCGTGAAGGGGTTTCAATTCGGGATCTTAGAACTATTTTAGAAACTTTGGCAGATTGGGCACCAGTTGTGCAAGACCCTGATCAATTAACAGAACATGTGCGCGCCATATTGGCTCGTTCAATCAGTAACAGTTATAGCGATGATGGGCAGGTATTAGAAGTGATGACATTTGATCGGAACGTTGAAACGCAGATTCAGGAAGCGCTGCATAGCACAGAACAAGGGGCTTACCTGGCTTTGGAGCCTGGCTTTGCTCAAGCGCTGATTAATAGTTTGACCAAGGCACTACAAAATGCTGTCGGAGCAAGTCCGGTACTTCTCTGTACGCCAACAATCCGACTCCATGTCAAAAGGTTGACCGAACGCTACCTGCCTAGTTTGGCAATTATCTCTCACAACGAGATCGCACCTCATTTGAAAGTGCGGTCGATAGGAACGGTGACTGTCGATGTTAGTTAAAAAATTTGAAGCAGAAAATATGGCGGCTGCACTCAAGCAAGTGAAACAGACTCTCGGATCTGAGGCGTTAATACTATCGACCAGAACTCTGGGCAAAAAAGGGTTAGGTGTGCTCGGTAAGCAGATTATTGAGGTGACTGCTGCAATTGAATCGCCGGCAATGAAAAATGGCTTTCGTAAAGCTGTGCCGAATACGGAAACTAACCCGGCAGCTCTTGGGAGAATCCCAGTAGCTTATGGCCGCCGAGTGGAAACTTTAGAAGACGAGCAAGTTTCTTTATCAAAGGCAGCGACAGGCAAAAAAATAGATAGAAAAGTAGAAGTTAAGTCGAATCCTCTTGAAGATGAAGTTCGTCAACTGCGATCGCAGCTGGAAGCACAAAATGTTAACCAGTTGCAGGCTGAAATTAACCAGTTGAAGGAACTGATGCAACAATTGGCTCAGGCACAATTGGAGAGTCGAGTTGAAGTCACTGCAAGTCCAGTTTTACAACCGATTCAAACACCTCAAGACATAAAGCCACAGCAGGCAACTCAGCTACCACAACTAAAATCACCTTCTGAACAATCTCTTGAAGATCTGCTTGATCTGATGGTGGCACGCGGTATCGATGGTGAAGCTGCTGCAACGATTGCCCGTTTTGCCGCACCACAGATGAATGAGCGGCAACGCCAGGAACCAGATCAATGCCGTGATTTTTTGACTGCAACGATTGCCAATCTCGTACAGACCACTGGATCACTCTGGTCACCGGGTGATCCACAAAAACGCATCTCCCTGATCGGAGCAACGGGTGTTGGGAAAACCACGACAATTGCCAAATTGGCAGCAGAGGCAATAACCAAAAGTGGTGCCCGGGTTGCTTTAGTGACGATAGATACTTACCGGATTGCAGCAGTCGAACAACTTAAGGTCTACGGTGAAATTATGGGGCTCCCGGTTGAAGTCGTCCTTTCTCCAGAGCAGCTGCAGGAAGCGTTTCGCCGTCATCGCGATAAAGATCTTATTTTGATTGATACCGCTGGGCGCAGCCCGCGTGATCAAATTCAGATTGATGAATTAAATCAATTTCTTGGTAAAGGTTCAAAGGTTGAAAATTGTCTGGTGCTAGCAGCTCCAACTGAAGAACGCTTGCAGAAAAAAACCTTGGAAGCTTTCAGCCCACTTCCCCTTTCCCGATTGATTTTTACCAAATTGGATGAAACAGATCGTTGTGGCACCCTGATCAATATACCGATTCAGAGTAATTTACCGCTTGCTTATTTGACTAACGGTCAGCAGGTTCCGGAAGATTTGCTCCTGGCTGAACCGAGAATGGTCTCTGAGTTGGTGATGGGCAAAACAGAAGAAGTTCGGAGGATGGCGGTATGATGGGTACTGCAACGGATCAAGCTGGAACCTTACGGAATATGCGGAGTCAGCTGGATGAGACCACTTCTGAATTACAGATGCCAACAACCCGGGTTTTGTCAATCACTAGTGGCAAAGGTGGGGTTGGAAAAACTGCCGTCGTTTCAAACATTGCTGTTGCCTTAGCCAAACAGGGGAAAAAAGTTTTGGTTATTGATGCTGATTTGGGATTGGCAAACATTGATGTGGTTCTCGGGCTTTCACCTGAATATAACCTCAACCATTTTTTCAATGGTGAACGGACTTTGGAAGAGGTGATGGTTGAAGGACCCTACGGCTTGAAAATCCTCCCTGCCGGATCTGGAGTTCAACAGTACACTCGTCTCGACGGTCAACTTAAAATGCGACTGATTGACTCACTGGATGCCCTTGAAGAACATTTCGATGTGGTCTTGATCGATACTGAAGCGGGTATTTCTGACAATGTGACTTATTTCAATGTGGCTGCTCAGGACATTCTGGTGGTGACAACCCCGGAACCAACAGCCATTACCGATGCTTACGCTCTGATGAAGTTGCTTTCAACTCAGTATCATCAAAAACGTTTTCTGTTGGCAGTCAACTCAGTTCGGGGTGCGGATGAAGGGCTGGATGTCTTTGAAAAGTTGACTATGGTTTCAGGACGTTATCTCGACATTTTTCTCGATTATCTCGGTTGTATCCCTTTTGACAGAAAAATGCATGAATCTGTACGTCAGCAACAGGTGATGGTTGATCTTTACCCGGATCATAAAGTTGCAAAATCTTTTACCGCTCTTGCAGAAAATTTGATTGATGCTCCAGTGGATAGTCAGGCGCAGGGAACCCTGCAATTTTTCTGGAAGCAATTTCTCGGAGTAAGTACGGAGGCGAGTTGATGACTTTCAGTAGTGGCTACGGTCCGCCGGGAGCGGCGGAGCGGGAGAAGATGATTGAATCACATCTGTCATTGGTCGACTTTCTGGTTGATCGGATGATGACTCAGGTACCTGCGTTTGTCAGCCGTGACGATATTCGCAGTGCTGCCTTGATGGGGCTGATGGATGCATCCAATCGTTTTGATCCGCGTCGTGGTGTGCTGTTTAAAACATTTGCTGAGCGGAGAATTCGTGGTGCTGTATTTGATGAAGTTCGGCGGATGGATTGGTTTTCCAGGACGTTACGAGAAAAACAATCGCGCTTGGCCAAAGTGACCGACTCATTAGGTAAACGGATCGGTCGAGCTCCCGAAGATCCAGAACTGGCTGAAGAGCTGGATATGAGTCTGGATGATTTCCGTGAATTGCAGCTCCAAGTCAGTCAACTTGGTACTATTAGCCTGAATGAAAGCCTCGATAGTGATGATGATTCGGGTAAAACCTTCATCGACAACCTAGAAGATGTCAAGCAGGCCAGTGTTCAAGAACGGATGGAAGCAAATGAGTTGACCGAGGAGTTAGCTGGATATCTGGAACAATTGTCTGAAAAGGAACGTCTGGTTGTTGCTCTTATCTATTACGAAGAGTTGTCACAGAAAGAAATTTCCGAAGTTCTTGAGCTGTCGGAAGGGCGAATTTCCCAGTTGCATAGCCAAGCTCTCAATAAACTAAAAGTTAAAATGAAGCGCAGTATTAATTCTCTGCGGCAGGAGGACTAAAGATGGCAGCTGAGCAACTTCCTTTGTTGTTTGTTGGTTCGATTGCCCTGTTGGCATTATTGCTTGGATTCTGGCAGTTGCTGGTCTCAAGAAAATTGGGTCGGGAGCTACGTGAATTGCGGCAGCAGCTGTTGGAAACAGGAACTAAGCAGGAACAAAAGCTCAGTTTTTCAAACAGCCTTGATCAGGTTGAACGAGAACAAAAAACAATCGAAGTTCCCCGCAGCAGTTCAGAAAAATATCGATATGTTGCTTCTTTGGCGAATCAAGGGGTCAATGCCAAAGGGATTGCCGCCGCTTTGCAGATGGCTCCGGCAGAGGTAGAGCAACTGTTGCAATTGGTGCAGTTGAAACAACAGGTTCCGAGTTAAAGATTTATTGTTAGCAGGTCGACAAGCAGGCATCAATTTAAAGTGGAGAATCAAGATGTCAAGCGGTAAATATAGCGCAATTTCAGGGGCAGTTGCACGAATGCAGATGTTGGAAAACATCAGTGAGCATTTGGCTGCGGCAAAAACACCCGGATATAAAAAAGGGACAGTGACTTTTGAGGCCAAACTCGGAGAAGCAACTTCTGGTTTGGCAACCAAGGGAACCAATTACAGTCGTCTGACCGAGCAGGAAATTGATTTTACTCCCGGACATATTGAATTTAGTGGGGATCCTTTGGATCTGGCGATTAATGGCGATGGTTTTTTTCAAATTCAGCGTCCAGATGGCAGTTTTGGTTATGCTCGCAAGGGAAATTTTCAGCTCAATGGTGATGGGCAATTGATTGATACCAATGGTTTGCCGGTGATGGGAGCTGGTGGTGGAGAAATTGTCTTGCCACACCCTGATGTCGATATTGGACCAGATGGTGTTATCTGGGCTGATCAGGAAAAAGTTGGACAGGTTGGACTGTTTCAATTTGCCGACACATCTATTTTAAAGCGGGCTGGTGGTGAAATGTTTCAGCCGGTTGATGATACGCAACCAGAGCTGCATCCCGAGCCACAGATCGTGCAGAAAAACCTTGAGGCATCCAACATTGACATGATGAAAACCATGGTACGGATGACCTCCAATCTTCGGGCGTTTGAAGCAACCCAGAAAGCATTAAAAATTTATAGCGATATGGGAGCTAAGGCTGCGGAAATCGGCCTGGTTCAATAAATATTTAAAGCGTACGTGTGTACCAGGAAAGAAGGAGTTAGATATGATTAGAGCACTTTGGACTGCGGCAACCGGGATGCAATCACAACAAGTCAATATGGACGTGATTGCCAACAATCTGGCTAACGTGAACAGCTCCGGTTTTAAAAAGAGTCGTGCCGATTTTCAGGATATTCTTTATCAGACCAGTCGTGCGGCTGGCACCGGTGTTGATGGTGGGGAAGTTCCGACTGGTGTCCAGGTAGGACTTGGTTCCCGGGTGGCTGCTGTGCAGAAAGTATTTACGACCGGTGATTTTCAGCAGACTGAAAATGAGCTCGATCTGGCGATTGAGGGACCTGGGTTTTTTCAGGTCAATCTTCCTGACGGAAGTGAAGCTTATACCCGTTCTGGTGCTTTGAAAAAGGACAGTACCGGGCGACTAGTCACTTCCGATGGTTATACAATTATCCCGGAGATTGTCATTCCAGAAGGTTCCACTTCAATCTCTATTGGTAGTGGTGGCACCGTTGATGTTCTTCTCGATGGCGAAAGTACTTCGACTCAGGTGGGGAATATCGAGCTGATCCGCTTTGGCAACCCTTCTGGGCTGAACAGTTTGGGGCGTAATCTCTACGCAGAAACTCCTACAACCGGCGCACCCCTTTCGGGAACTCCGGGTGAAGAAGGTTTTGGAACGCTGTCACAGGGGTTTCTAGAAGGTTCCAATGTCAACATTATGGAAGAAATGGTCAATATGATCGCTGGACAACGGGCTTATGAAGTCAACTCCAAGGCGATTAAAACTGCTGATGAAATGTTGCAGATGACAACTCAGCTAGTCCGTTAGGGGATGAATAAATGAAATATCTGCTTTGTCTATTTCTGATTTTATCAACTCCGCTCATGGTTTGCGGGGCAACACGGCAATCCGTTGCTAAAACCAGTCAGCTGATTGATCAGCGGGAAATGGAGCAGATTTTTGGTGATTATCTGGTTGAGCAATCGATGTTGTTGCCGCATATTGAGCTTCGTTTCAAGTCGTTAGCCTTACCCAATCCCTATCAGGTTCCGGCAGGGCGGATTAGCCATCAGGTGATACCTGCCAAGCCAGGTGTTATTGGCAGCCGTCGAATGACCCTGATGACTCGGGTTGACGGGCGTATCATCAGCAATCAATCGGTGCGAGTTGAACTGGAAGCTCTGGCTGAAGTTGCCGTTATCGCAGTGACATTGCGTCGTGGAGCTATTCTTGACAGTGATGATGTTGAATTGCGCTATCAGGATATCAGTCGCTTGAAAACACCGATTTTTTTGGTGGAGGATGTTATCGGCAAGCGCTTGAAGCGTTCTGTTCGACTCGGTGAGCCCCTACAGCGAAATCAAGTGGAATTTCCCCCGGTCATAAAGCGGGGCGAACGAGTCGTTATCCAAGCACGCGGTCAGGGATTGATGCTGACGGCAGCCGGGGAAGCAAAGCAGGATGGCCGCACTGGTGAGGCAATTCGGGTGATGAACAGTAACTCCCGCAAGGAAGTTCTCTGTCTGGTGGTTGCCCCCGGACTGGTAAAAGTGGAGTTTTGAAATGATGAATAAGACATTTTTATTTCTTCTGCTAGTTTTCCTGTTGGGTGCTTGTGCTGGGCCTGCATCACGGGTTGATTTAAGTGATGTCGAACCTGTTGCGCCGATAATAAATGAACCGATGCCGCCACAGACCTCTGGATCTCTATGGACTGAAAGTCGTGGTGGAATGTTTGTCGACATGAAGGGGCGCACCGTTGGTGACATCATTACAGTCGTTATTGTTGAAAATGCGAGCGCCAGTAAGGAAGCAACGACAGAAACTGATCGTAAAAGTACCATGTCTGCCGGGATTACCAATGTGTTTGGGTTGGAAAAATATATCAGTCAACTTGGTAATAGCGCCATTGACCCGACGGCACTTATCAATGCATCAACTGAGAACGATTTTGAAGGTGGCGGAAAGACTGAACGCAAGGAGAATCTGGTCGCAACTTTGACGACACAGGTGGTTGAAGTTTTACCGAACGGTAATTTAAAGATTGAAGGGAATAAAACCGTCACCGTGAATAATGAAATGCAGATTGTGAAGCTCAGCGGAATGGTTCGCTCAGCAGATGTGTCCCCACGTAATATTGTCGATTCAAAGAACATTCTTAATGCCCGGATTGCCTACATTGGTGAGGGTGTTATAAGTGATAAGCAACAGCAGGGCTGGCTGGTAAGAGGACTGGATGCCGTTTGGCCGTTCTGATACAGGAGTATCGCCATGAAGGATAGGACACACAAAATAATTATTGCACTGTTGATATTCTGGGGAGTGATCCTCATTTCCACCGCAGAGGCATCCCGGATCAAAGAGCTGGCTAAATTGGAAGGAGTACGTTCCAATCAGCTGATTGGTTACGGTCTTGTAGTTGGTCTTAACGGAACCGGTGATAGTGCTAGCACCCGATTCACTATTCAGTCGCTGGTTAGTATGATGGAGCGTCTTGGTGTGACGGTAAACTCTGACACAGTTAAAGTTTCCAACGTTGCTGCTGTGGTTGTGACAGCAGAGCTCCCTCCCTTTGCGCGAGCAGGAAATACCATTGATGTCTCAGTCTCTTCGGTTGGTGATGCAGACAATTTGGCTGGTGGTACTCTGTTAATGACCCCGCTAAAGGCAGCAGACGGGAAATACTATGCAGTTGCTCAGGGGTCGATGGTGGTTGGTTCGCTGGCATTTGGAGGCGAGGCAGCCAAGGTGCAAAAAAATCATCCGACCGCTGCCAGAATTCCTGATGGAGCGTTAGTTGAACGAGAGGTTCCTTTTGTTTTTGGTGAGGGTTCAGAATTAAATTATCGCTTGAAAGATTCTGATTTTACGACGGTTTCGCGAATGAGCGAAGCGGTCAACCAGCATTTTGGCGGAACTCCAGCTCGTTCTCTCGATGCTGGATTGATGCAGGTTGTCATCCCCGATTCTTATCAGGATAGAGTTGTCGAGTTTGCTGCGGAACTGGAGCATTTGACAGTTATCCCAGATGCTCTGGCTCGAATCGTTGTTAATGAAAAGACAGGTACTATCGTTATGGGTGAAGGGGTCAGGATCTCTACGGTGGCCGTTTCTCACGGCAATCTCAACCTGATAATCAGCGAACAGAGCAATGTTTCACAGCCGAATGCATTTTCCGACGGTGAGACCGTTGTCACTCCAGAAACTGATATCGGTATAGTTGAGGAGGCAGGTAATTTGGTGGTTTTGGAACAGGGTGTCAGTATTGGTGAAGTAGCCTCTGCACTGAATGCGATTGGTGCGACGCCACGTGATTTGATTGCAATTTTCCAGTCAATTAAAGCCTCTGGCGCTTTGTATGCTGATCTGGTAGTTTTATAATGGAACACAGGATTGATTCGGCACAATTGCTTAGTCAGACAACAACCCGGACTGCTGAAGTTCACAAGGGGCAGAGCCCCGAAAAGCTGAAGGAAGCTGCTCAACAGTTTGAAGCTATTTTCATTCAGCAGATGTTCAAAGAAATGCGCAAGACAATTCCTGATGATGGGTTGATTCAGCGCGGCAATGCTGAAGATGTCTACGCGCAATTACAAGATCTGGAAGCGGCAAAGATAACTGCTCAACATGGTGGAATTGGTCTCGCCGATTTAATGATGCAGCAGTTGATGGAATAGGGATTCTCCTTCTGGATCTCTGTTTGGACAATTATATCCCCCATTCCTGACCCCATATCTGTTCCACGCAAGGAATACAAGGTCATGAAATATCTCAGCGCTGCCCTATTTCTGATTCTATGTTCCTTTCCTGCCTTAGCTACTGAAACAGACGGCCTTTCCGTAGAATCGTATATCTCAAAGGCGGAGGTTAACGTCGAAAAAGGAGAGTTTTTCAAGGCATTGAAAAACTATCAGGTTGTCATCGATGAAGGGATTAACTCTTCTGATATTCATCAGCAGATGTCAGTTCTTTATTACCACCTTGGCTTCTTAGATAAGGCTATTAAATCAAGTGAAAGAGCGCTTAAGACTGTTCCAGACAATGATTATTTACATCACAATCTGGGTCTTCTGTATTTTGTGAATAATGATCTGGATAAAGCCAGAAAGCAATTTGTCAAAGCGCTCGAAATTAACCCTGGGTCAACCAACTCACATTATTACTTAGCTCATGTTCTCTTGCGCCAGGATCTTCCAAATATAGCTAGGATGTTTGCTTATTCTGCTAAACAGCTTGGGCACACTGCTTCTGATATCTTAGATTCGTCAGACAATCAGTCACAATCTCTACCCCTCTCGGTTTGGGTTGCTGACAATTCCAAGATTTACTTACGACAGATCTTTATTAAAGAACGTGATCACTCTGAAGAAATTATGCATCGTCTTGAGGAAGGGGTTCTGTTTGAAGATATTGCTCGTCTTGAATCCGATAGTCCGAATGGCGGATATTCTGGTGGCTTCCCTCTTGATGACCTGCAGGTTCGGATTGTTTCGTCACTTTCCGGAAAAACAATTTTGAGCACGCCCATCGTGGTTGAATCGGGAAAAAACTTTGCCATTATCCAAAAAGTTGCACCGGTAGATTGGCAACGCATTGCTCCCATGTTCGGTTCTCAGCCTTTGGACAATCCCCAAGGGGGACTCCAAGCATCAACACCTGTTGACCATATCGATAAGGAGAAAATAAAAACATCTTCTCTTTTCCCCGACGAAAAAAGTTTACCCTATACAGTTCAGATCGGTGCTTTTAGAGAATACAAATATGCCCAACAAGAAATTGAGAAGGTTAACCTTTTGGGATATAAAGGGTACTTGGTCGAAACCTTAAAAGGTGGCAAGGTTTTGTATGTTGCTATTGCAGGAGGTTATCCTAGTCGCTCTGTTGCAGAAATAGCGTATTTTAAGCTTAAGAGTGAGGGTTTTGATTCTTTCATAATAACGCGAAAAGCATCTCCTTAATTTTTTTTGGAAGCGACCCCATTGGAAACAAGTATAAAAAAACAACGTGACTCTTCAAAATGATTTTTCGAAAAGCCGCATTTTTTGTTGTCAACCTATTATTGGGGGACATGTTACAGGTACATGTCCCCCAATAACTAGAACAAGGGGTTTGACTAAACACTGTGATGACAATTGGTTTCTAAAGAGGATTTTTTAAATAGCGAAAATAGCTGTCATACTGATAAATTGCTGCAAGTGGATTATGTGCCAGTAGGCGATCTTTGCTGGCAAGGACTGTGTTGTAAGCTTTGGCATATTTTAGGAATAGTGCATCATGGCCGACACAGAGTCCAAATAAGACATTCATATCTGAATTATGATGGTTAGCTGTCAATGCTTGTAAGATCGGGTTGCACATTGTTTCAAACATATCCGGGTTGATTTGCTGTTCGCGTAACAAACCAATTTCCTTTTTGGAAATTGCGCCTGCTTTGCACATCACTGAAATTGCTTCGATGCTATTATTGGTGAAAATTTTATGAATTATTTCTGCTTCTTTACGCATGCCGATACAAAAAATCAGACAGATGCGTTTAAATTTCATCTTTTTTGTAAATTCGATTGTTTCTTGAATCCGGGGTTTTATCGGGCGAATGTTGGCATAACCTTTATCCTTGTCTCCGTAAGCTTCACCTTCCTGAATCGAGGCTTGACGGACAGCCTCCATAATCTTTGGATCCTTGAGAATTTCCAGGGTTTCCTTGACGATATCCAGAGATCTGGTGGATGGGCAATTACCTGGAGCTTTTCCCTTTTCCTGAAGACAGAAACGCTCAGGAACTTCAACGGGACAGGTGGCACAGGTTGGCAAGGGGGGTGGAGAGAGTTTGTTAGACATCTTGAGAACATCCTTCCGATAAAGATAAGAAAATTAGCCCCTCCATTACCCAGTTTCAGTGGTAATTCATTGGTGTGACAAAATAACTGGGCGGTTATCTTACTGTATTCATTGGTATGTTTTGTGCCTTTGGGAATCAGCTATATTTGATTCCTTTTTGATGGATATGAATTTTAAGTGAAGCCTTCACAAATGACAGAGATCAGTTGATACTGGTTTTTAGCATATTTTACTTGCGAAGTCCGGGAGTAAAGTGCGTGAGGGGGCAAATAACGGAAATCCAAACTCTGGTTTGCTGAGAGGATAAGAAGGTAGTTATGAAAATAGTATCATTTAATGTCAATGGACTGCGTGCCCGGTTTCATCAATTGCAAGCATTGGTGGAGCAACACAATCCAGATATCATCGCACTGCAAGAAATCAAGGTACACGACAGTCAATTTCCCTATGAACAGTTGGAACCTTTGGGGTATCAGATGGTTCACCATGGGCAAAAGGGACATTATGGAGTGGCAACTTTTTCCCGAATGGTTCCTGCCACAGTGCAAAAAGGCTACCCGAATGAAGACCCTGATCATCAAAGGCGTTTGCTTATTACCAGCTATCCATTGTCCGATGGAAAGCTGCTGCGGGTTGTTAATGGCTATTTTCCTCAGGGTGAAAGTCGTGAGCATCCGGTAAAATTTCCACATAAAAAGGACTTTTATGCCAACCTGCAAAGTTGGCTGGAGCAAGAAGCTGATCCAACTGAATATTTGATTGTTCTGGGTGATATGAATATTGCACCTGACGATAGCGACGTTGGCATTGGAAAAGAGAATGAAAAACGTTGGTTGCGAACCGGGAAGTGTTGTTTTTTACCCGAAGAACGGGAGTGGCTGAATAAAGTTAAGGACTGGGGATTGGTTGATACCTATCGTTTTGCAACTCTAGAGGTAAATAACCAGTTCAGTTGGTTTGATTATCGGTCACGTGGGTTTGAGCAAGATCCAAAACGGGGGTTGCGGATTGATTTTATTCTTGCGACACAGCAATTGAATCAGCTTTGTACGGGAACCGGAATAGATTATCAACTGCGTGGGATGGAAAAACCTTCCGATCATTGTCCTATATGGGCGGAGTTTACTGTAGACTAGAGCTCAACTAGTGTGAGTTGCAGCGGGCTTCAGACGAAACAGATATAGCCCGCTGAGCATCACGAATCCGGCACAGATAAAGAGTGTTGTAAAACCGCTGAATTCACCGATTGTTCCCAACAGGAATGCGCCACAAAATATTCCACTGTCAATCCCGCCAGTAAAAATCCCAGTGACTTTTCCGCGTACGGCATAGGGTTCATCACGAACCGCCATAGCATTTAATGCCGGAAACAACAGCCCGTGACCGATCCCAAAAATAAATCCAACCGCAACTAACCAAAAATTATTGTCAATCAGTGGGATCAGAAGCAAGCCTCCTCCTGCAAGGAATAATCCCCAAGGGATGATCTGATTTTCACCTACTCGATCGGCCAACTTTCCAGCAAGAAAGCGTATTCCCACAGCGGCAAAAGAGTAGGCGATATAGTAGGGAGAAACGTGATTGAGCCCCTGACTTTTGGCAAAGGGGGCAATAAAGTTGGCTGTTGCAGCCAGTCCGACACCAAAGAGCAAAGCCAGTCCTCCACAGATCAGGTATTTGCGGGTTTTTAACAGGGTGAAAAATGATGGAGATGGCGGTGCTTCTGCTTGCTGTAAATGGTGTTGATCACGAATTGGCAGATGGAGAAGAAAGGCGGCTCCGGCCAAGATCGAAGCAGTTATAAAAAAAGCGGGGAAGCCAAATTTTTGCATGATGGGTTCTGCGATCATCGGGCCGATTGCCATGCCGACCAGCCCGGACGTTCCAAAGATACCGATTCCTTCATTCAGACGGCTGGCTGGAATCAGATCGACAATAAATGTAAATATTGAGGTAAAGCAAATTGCTAGACCAACGCCATGAATAATGCGACACAGCAAAAGAAGATAATAATAGTTTGAGAGAGAGCCTTTCAAGAGCAAGTGGAATAACGGCATAACAGTCATAATACTACAGCCGATGGTGTAGCTGCGCTTGCGCCCAAGCCGATCCACCATTTCAGCAATCCAGGGGCGGCAAAGGGCTGAAGCCAGAGCAAATACACCCATGATAATACCAATGTCTTTGGGACTGCCCCCATGTCCGGTAATAAATAGCGGAAAAAGAAAGAAACTGGCAAAACTGGCAACGAGAAAAAGATTAGCCAGAAATAGGGCGGCAAATGATGGACTATAGAGCATCAGGTTGATCCAGATTAAGTAAGCATTTCAGCACCCTGTAACGTTAGCAGAGCCAGGGACAAATAGCGAACCCCTTTGCCTGTTGTCACCAGCAGGGAAAAATGTAGCAGCGGTGTTTTGAGCATCCCACTAACCAGACAGAGGGGATCACCGATAACGGGTAGCCATGCCAACAGAAGTGACCAACTTCCGTAGTGATTGAACCATCGTTTGGCTTGCTGCTGTTTTTGTTTGTTGATGCGGAGTATTTTTTCTGCCAGCCATTCTCCACCATAATAACCGATTAGATAGTTGCTTCCCGAACCCAGTGAATTCCCAAGGGTGGCAACAATAACAGTGGTCACCGGGTTGTTGCCTTGTAGCAGCAGGGCAACCAATAACCATTCAGATCCCAGCGGTAACAGGGTTGAGGCACAAAAGCTGAGTAAAAAAAGGGACAGCAGCCCATATTGATTTATAAGTTCAAGCATGGCTGGCATCATAGCAGAGCTATTGGCAGCAGTCAGTTTTTCGTTGCGATTCGCAAAATACCAGAACCAAATGACTGAAAATTCCTTGTGGCACGACTGGTCAGGGTGTAAATTGTTCGCTTCGTAAACACCAATGAAAAGAAAGTCGGTGAGATGGATAAAGGGCAAGTGTTCGATAAGATAAAAACTCTTCTGGAGATGATTAAATTCTCCCATACCATTTTTGCTTTTCCATTTGCCCTGATGGGGGTGGTGTTAGCTTCTTTAGCCAGTGGCAAAGCTCCTGGGATCGGTCAGGTTTTCTGGATTTGTCTGGCAATGGTTGGGGCACGAACAGCTGCAATGGGTTTAAATCGGCTGATTGATGCTAATATTGATGCAAAAAATCCCCGTACCGCTGAACGACATATCCCTGCGGGAAAAGTTTCTATTTTAGAAGCAAGTCTCTTTGTTCTGGTTGCGCTGGTTATCTTCTTTTTTGCCGCCTGGATGTTGAACCCACTTTGCTTAAAGCTGGCACCGGTTGTTGTCGGGTTCTTTGTTTTGTACGCTTATTGCAAACGCTTTACCCATTTTGCCCATATGGTTCTGGGGGTTTGTCTTGCTGCTGCACCGATTGGCGCTTGGATCGCGTTGCGTGGTGATCTTGGCTGGTCAGTTGTCTCTCTTGGTGTAGCTGTTTTGTTTTGGGTCTCTGGTTTCGATATTTTTTATGCTCTGCAAGATTATGATTATGACGTTGAGCATGGCCTCCATTCTGTTCCGTCAAGATTGGGGAAAGAAAAATCTTTTCTCTTGGTGCGAATTTTTCACGGATTGATGCTTTTGTTCCTGCTACTGGTCTTGCCGGGAAGTGGTCTTGGCTGGATTTACTTTGCCGGGGTTATTGTGGTGGCAGGCTTGCTGGGTTATGAGCACCTACTGGTCAAACCAAACGATCTGTCAAAGCTGGATGCGGCTTTTTTTAATATGAATGGCTATATTAGTGTGACGATTTTTGTCTTTACTTTGATTGATGCGTTAGCTTGAAAATAATGAATCAATCAAAGACAGATGTCACCATCCATGCTTATGATAGAAATGCAGAAGAATATACAAAGAAGTTTATGGACTTCAAGGTATATAAGGAGAAACTGCTGCTTTTTCAGCAGAGCTATATTTCTCCACATGCGTATATCTTGGATATTGGCTGTGGCCCGGGAAATAATGCAAAAATCTTGTCCGGAAAGAATCAGAGTTACAATATTTCAGGGGTGGATTTGTCATCTGAGATGATAGCTCTTGCAAAGATAAATGCTCCAAATTGCTATTTCACGGTTGCAGATATTCGTGAGCTTGTCCCAGATAAAAGATATGATGTCATTATTGTTTCCTTTTGTATCGTCCATTTATCTGCTGATGAAACGGGCACCCTGATTCAAACAATAGCCAAAATGCTTAATAATAATGGCAGCCTTTATTTGAGTTTCATGGAAGGGGAAAAATCTGGATATGAAAAAACCAGTTTTTCTGCGGATGATATTTTTTTCAAATATTATGAGCAGAAAACCATAAAAAAGTTACTCAAAGAGCATTCTATTGATCCAGTTGAGACATTAACTGAAGAGTACCAAGAACAAGATGGTTCGGTGACCAAAGATGTTTTTATTTTTTCCCGAAAGAAACAAAGCTTATGAAAAATATTGTTGTTGGCATCACCGGAGCTTCCGGGTCTATTTATGGCTTGCGTCTGATTGAGGAGCTATTACGTACTGCACAGCAGGTAACGGTTTTGCTGACTGATGCGGGTCGACAAGTGTTAACCTTTGAAACCGGACTAGAAGTCTCAGAAAACCCAGAAGAAGGATTATGCCAACTCAGAGAGTATTTCAACGTAGGTAATAATTTATCACATTACCGCCTGAATGATTTTTTTGCCCCGGTTGCCAGTGGGTCAAATGCTGCAGACATCGTGGTTATCTGCCCCTGCTCTATGGGAACGGTCGGTCGGATTGCCGCTGGATTGTCGGATAACCTGCTAGAGCGGGTTGCTGATGTGGTGTTGAAAGAAAATAGAACGCTACTCCTGGTACCGCGTGAAACCCCTTTTAATCAGATCCATTTGGAAAACCTGTTGCGGTTATCCAAAGCTGGGGCGCAGATATTACCAGCAATGCCGGGCTTCTATCAGCAGCCGGAAACCGTTGCTGATCTGGTTGACTTTGTGGTAGGAAAAATTATGGATAGCCTTGGTGTTGAGCATCAGTTGTTCAAACGTTGGGGGGATAAATGAAAAACGGTAGAGGCAGGCTCCTGTGCCCGCCCGGTTCTATGAATGAATAACAGGCAACCACAGGGGGTTGTCCCTACAGATGTGATAATATGAACAATCTATTTGAAACACTTGAAGATAAAATCAGCAAAAATCACCGCATCAGTGAGTCGGAAGCCTTGGCTCTGTTTGAGTCAAAAGATCTGCTGGCTATCGGTGAACTCGCGGCTGAAGCGAATCGGCAGAAAAATGGTGACCGCGTTTACTTCAATGTTAACCGGCATATTAATTACACCAATGTTTGTGTGAATCAATGCACCTTCTGCGCTTTTTCCAAACTGGATGGGGAGGATGAAGGCTACACATTAGCTCTTGATGGAATTCGGGAGAAAGCACAAGAGGCGGTTGCCGCAGGAGCAACTGAGATCCATTCTGTTGGAGGGTTGCATCCACGCCTTCCTTTTGAGTTCTACCTTGAGATGATTCGCACGATTAAGACGGTTTCGTCACAGCTCCATGTTAAGGCTTTTACTGCTGTAGAAATTGATTACTTTTCCAAAATCAGCAAGATATCGACACTTGAGGTGATCCACGCATTACAGGAAGCGGGTCTCGGATCGATGCCTGGCGGTGGGGCTGAAATTCTGAACAAAGAGGTGCGGGATAAAATTTGTCCCGAAAAAATATCGGGGGAGCGTTGGCTGGAAATTATCGAGCAGGTTCACCACGCTGGGTTAAAAAGTAATGCCACCATGCTGTTTGGTCATCTGGAAAATTATTCTGACCGGGTTGACCATATGCGGCGATTACGTGAATTGCAGGATCGTACTGGAGGCTTCCAGAGTTTCATCCCTCTTGCCTTTCAGCCGGACAACACCAGAGTGCCTGGAGCAACAGGGGTTGGTGGTGTCGATGCCTTGAAGACTCTGGCTATCAGCCGGATTTATCTGGACAATTTTCAGCATATCAAAGCCTATTGGGTGATGCTGGGGATGAAGATTGCTCAAACCGCACTCTGTTTTGGTGTCAATGATCTGGATGGAACTGTGATCGAAGAACAGATTGGTCATGATGCCGGAGCCGATTCACCACAAGAAATCAGCAAAGATCGGATTATTAATTTGATTCGCAAAGCGGGGAAAACACCAGTAGAACGAGATACTCTTTACAATGAATTAACGGTTTATTGATTTGTAGGGGCGCTGCTTGCCGCGCCCTGTCTGGAATGCTACGAAATGGGCACAGCAAGCAGCGCCCCTACGGGTTTTATGGATATTTACAAAGAAATTGAGAAGAAGATTATCTGTGGACAGAGCATCGATCGTGCTCAGGCTCTTTTTCTACTGACTGAAGCTGAGTTGCTTAATGTCGGCAAACTAGCTGATGGGATCAGGCAAAAGAAACACCCTGAAAACCGTGTGACCTTTGTGGTCGATCGCAACGTCAATTATAGTAACATCTGTGAATCTCAATGTAAGTTTTGTGCCTTCTATCGTTCTACCGATGATGACGATGCCTACCTGCTTGATGAGGCAACGATCTTTGCCAAGGTGCAGGAACTGGTCGATCATGGTGGCACCCAACTGTTGATGCAGGGGGGGATCCATCCGACATTGAAGATTGAGTGGTTTGAAAATCTATTTCGACGTTTGCGAGAACGTTTTCCGCAGGTACAGATTCACTCTCTTTCGCCGGCAGAGGTAATTCAGATAGCTAAACTGTCCGATTTAACCATGGAGGATTGCCTTCGCCGTCTTCAGCAGGCTGGGTTGGCTTCAGTTCCCGGTGGGGGCGCAGAAATTCTGGTTGATTCAGTGCGTAAGACAATTTCTCCTAACAAGATCGGTTGGGAAAAGTGGGCTGGGGTCATGGAAGAGGCGCATCGTTTGGGAATGCGTACCACGGCCACTATGATGTTTGGTAGTCGCGAAACCCCAGCAGATGTTGTTGAACATCTGTTTCGTATCCGTGAAATCCAAGGGCGTACTGGCGGTTTTACCGCTTTTATCCCGTGGAGTTTTCAGCCTGATAATACTGAATTAGGTGGTGAATCTGCCGGTGGTGTTGAGTATCTCAAGGTTCTGGCTGTTGCACGGATTGTTCTCGATAATATCGAGAATATTCAGGCCAGTTGGGTGACGCAAGGTTCTCGGATGGCGCAAGTTGCCCTGTTCTTTGGTGGAAATGATCTTGGGGGAACGATGCTGGAAGAAAATGTTGTTGCTGCTGCGGGCTGTTCGTTTCGAATGTCACAAGGTGATATTGTTGAATTGGTTCGAGGTGCTGGGTTTGTCCCGGCACGGCGGACAACTGAATACCAAATTTTGAAGGAATATTGAGTTATGCTTCCTTTTCGTAAAAACATTGCTGAAATGGCGGGTTACGTCCCCGGCTTCCAACCGGATGGTGAAGGTTGGATCAAGCTGAACACCAATGAAAACCCGTATCCCCCTTCACCTGAAGTGGTTAGAGCCATAACTGTTGAGTTAGCTAATGGTGGGGAGAATCTGCGTAAATATCCCGATGCTGCAAGTAAGGAGGCAAGGCGTGTTGCTGCAGAACTGTATGGCGTTGATCCTTCTTGGGTGATTATGGCAAATGGCTCGGACGAGCTGCTCAATAACCTGATCCGTGCTTTTGCTGATGCGGGAGATGAAGTTGGCTATGTCCACCCTTCCTACTCTTACTATGCAACGTTAGCTGATATACAAGGGGCAAAAATACGTACTTTTAGATTGACTGATGATTGTCAGATTGCCGATTTCCCAAATCGTTATGAAGGGAAAATTTTCTTCCTCACCAGCCCGAATGCACCCCTTGGTTTTTGTTTTGAAAATGAATATATTGCTGAACTGGCTGAGCGTTGTGCCGGGATTCTGGTAGTCGATGAGGCTTATATTGATTTCACTGATGTGTCAGCAATGGAACTGGTGAAGAAATTTGAAAATGTTGTTGTGACACGAACTTTTTCAAAAAGTTACTCCCTTGCCGGAATGCGCTTAGGTCTTGCTGTTGCACGTCCTGAGGTGGTTGAGGCACTCGACAAGATTCGTGACCACTATCACCTCGATCGGCTGGCGCTAGTCGCAGCTTCGGCTGCATTACGTGATCAGGCTTATTTGCAATCGACAGTTGCCAGAGTTTGCGAGACACGCGACTGGTTCAGTGGACAATTGCGTAACCTTGGTTATCGGGTTAATCCATCACACACCAATTATATCTTTGCTGAACCACCAGATTCTGATGGTAAGCGGATTTATGATGGTTTGTTTGCTCGCAAAATATTGGTGCGTTATTTTACCGATCCATTGCTTGCACATGGGGTGCGGATTTCAATAGGAACCCGTGAAGAGATGGAAAAAACTCTGACGGTGTTAGATGATTTGTAAGGGCGATCCCCCGTGGTCACCTCGGGCAGGCACAGAAGCCTGCCCCTACATGGATACAAATGAACGATTTGTCTTTTGATCCCGCTGCTATTTCCTCTCGTTTGTTGGCTTGGTATGGTCAATCTGGGCGTGATCTGCCATGGCGGAATACCCGTGATCCCTACCGAATCTGGTTGTCGGAAATCATGCTGCAACAGACAACTGTTACGGCGGTTATTGGTTACTATCAACGTTTTCTGAAACAGCTCCCGACTGTCGAATTTCTGGCCGCTGCACCACTGGAAGCTGTAATCGATCTCTGGGCTGGATTAGGTTATTACTCCCGTGCCAGAAATCTGCATGCGGCGGCAAAGTTGGTGGTTGAGCAGTTCCATGGATGTTTTCCGGAAGATGTTGACGTGTTGCAGCAACTTCCGGGGGTGGGACGTTCGACTGCGGGGGCTATTTCAGCACTGGCATTTGATCGACAAGCTCCAATTTTAGATGGCAATGTTCGACGGGTACTTTGTCGCTTGTTTGCTTTGCAGAAGCTACCCCGGTCAGCTGTGGCGGAAAGACAACTCTGGCATTGGTCTGAGCAGATGACTCCAGTTGAGAATGTTCATGATTATACCCAGGCAATTATGGATCTGGGAGCGATGGTTTGTGTGCCACGGAAGCCGCTCTGTGATGGATGTCCACTGACCGAATTTTGTCAGGCACGAAAGTTGGGTTTGGAACAAAAGTTGCCACTGAAGCAGGTGACAAAATCAGTTCCGACCCGTTATGAAATTGCGTTACTGATTGAGTATCACGGTCGGTATTTGGTTAGGCGCCGGATGGCTGAAGGTTTCCTTGGCGGGTTGTGGGAGTTCCCGACTGTCAGTTTGCTGGAAGGGGAAGATCCGGAGCAAAAATTGCGCTTGTTATTCTCCGATTTTGGTCTCAAAGGGGCAGCTGTGCCAATTGGCACTATCCAGCATGTTTATAGTCACTTTCGTTTGAAATCGGATATCTATTGTAAAAAAATTGAAGATCTTCCCTATGTGTCCGAAGGGGATAACCGTTGGTTTTCTCCGAATAAGTTGGAAACTATAGCTTTGCATGGAGCCCACAAAAAGGTTCTTGCCAAGCTTTTGAAAAGTGGAGTTTAAATGTCTTTACCCTCTATCTTGACCCGGACTGAAGAGGTTGTTGAATTTGCTGAAGAGTTGAGTGGTTATCCTGTCATCGCTGTCGATCTGGAAGCAGACTCGATGCATAACTATCAGGAAAAAGTTTGCTTGCTACAGTTTTCCACCCCTGATACCACAGTTTTGATTGATCCCCTGCTAGGAGCAGATCTGAAATCATTGCAGCCGGTGTTGGAAAACCCACAGATTCGCAAGATTTTCCATGCTGCTGATTATGATATTCGCTGTCTCGCCCGTGATTTCAATATCGAGATCAACGGTCTGTTCGATACGATGATCTCCAGTCAGTTTCTGGGTGAAGCGCGGTTTGGGTTGGCTGATGTGTTGCGAAAATATTTTTCGGTTGAACTGGATAAACAATATCAGCGCGCCGATTGGTCAAAACGACCACTGCCAGAAGCAATGATTCGTTATGCGGCAGAAGATACCAACCATCTGCATGCTCTGGTTGAAATTCTTGAAGGGCAGCTCGTTGAAAAGGGGCGCTTGGAATGGGTGCAGGAAGAATTTTCCTTGATGGAAAAGGTTCGTTTTATTGATCGTCATGGCCCCCAATTTCTTCGTTTTAAAGGGGCTGGAACTCTCGACCGCCGTCAATTAGCAGTGCTTGAAAACCTGCTGCACTGGCGTGATGTTGAAGCGCAACGCTTGGATCGCCCACTGTATAAAGTGTTTGGTAATAAGGAGCTATTGGAGCTTGCCAGACAGATGCCAAAAGGATTGAGTCAGATTTCTGGAATCTCACCGCGTTTACTTGATCGTTATGGTAAAAAATTTATGCCTGCGATTCAGGAGGCCTTTGAGCTGGCCGAAACGGACTTGCCAATATATCCCCGTGGGGAACGACGGGCAAAAGATCCACAGATAGAAAAACGGGTCATTTGTTTGAAAGAATGGCGCAAGCAGGTATCTTCTGATCTGGAAATTGATCCGGGGGTGCTGATTAACAACGCTCTGTTGGAAGAATTGGCGCGTAAGCACCCAACAGTAGATTCTGATTTATCTGAAATTGACTTGTTGAAAACCTGGCAGCGTAAGGTGTTGGGTGAGGGGATTCTGCGGACGCTGAATTGATTCTCGCATCGACCGGGGACAGAATTCAATTCTGTCCCCGGTATCTTTTCAACTTTTCGGCTCAGTCATCGAAGCCGGATCGAGAAGTCTGTCCAAAACTTCTGCAGCAACACCATCCTCCAATGCCAATTCTCGTAACGTCTTTCCAGTTTTATGTGCTTGCTTGGCTAGATCAGCAGCTCGGTCGTAGCCAATTTCCGGAACCAGAGCAGTAACCAGTGCCAAGCTTTGTTCAAGTAAGTCAGCACAGCGTTTTTCATCTGCTTGTAGCCCTTCCAGACATTTCTCACCAAAGGCTTTAATTCCACAGCTGAGGAGTTCAATGCTCTGTAAAATATTGTAAGCCATCACTGGCATCATGACATTGAGTTCAAAATTTCCCGATAGCCCACAAAGGCTGACAGTTGCATCATTCCCAATGACTTGAGAGCAAACCTGCATCAGTGATTCAGCCATCACCGGGTTAATTTTACCCGGCATGATGGAACTGCCCGGTTGAATGGCAGGAAGAACCAACTCGCCAATACCGCAGCGTGGGCCGCTGGCGAGAAAGCGAATATCGTTGGCAATTTTAAACAAGCTGACGGCACAACCTTTCAAACTGTTGCTGGTTGTAATCAGGGCATCCTTTGCCCCTTGAGCTTCAAAGTGATTCTTTGCTTCCCGAAAGGGGAACCCGGTTTCGTGTGCAATGGCGGCAATAGTTCGAAAAGCAAATTCCGGATGAGTGTTGATTCCGGTGCCGACTGCTGTTCCCCCAAGGGGGAGTTCGTAAAGTCCGTGGGCATTGCTGGAAAGCCGCTCGTGGGTCAGCTCGACCTGCCGGGCGTAACCGGAGAAAACCTGTCCAAGCTTGATAGGAGTTGCATCTTGCAGATGGGTTCGGCCAATTTTGAGAACATCTTTAAATTCATCAGACTTTTCGGCGAGTTGCTGCAGTAATTGCTCTAACGCCGGAAGTAGTTTCCGGTGTAACTGTTCAGTACAGGCGATATGGATAGCACTGGGGAAGACGTCATTACTTGATTGTCCAAAGTTGACGTGGTCGTTGGGGTGAATCGTCTTGCTACCGAGTGGTTGCCCGAGTAAGCGGATTGCGCGGTTAGCAATGACTTCGTTGGCGTTCATATTGCTGCTTGTGCCTGACCCGGTTTGGAAGATATCAACCGGGAATTGATCATCCAGTTTTCCTTCGATAACTTCTGTTGCTGCACGACTGATCACTTCGGCGGTTTCCATTGGGAGAAAGCCGAGGATTTGATTTGTTGTCGCAGCATGTTTTTTGATTAGCCCGAGAGCCCGCAACATTGGTTGGGGTAGGGGAATCCCGGAAATTGGAAAGTTATCAATTGCTCTGGCTGTTTGTGCACCATAAAGAGCATCTTCGGGAATCTGCATTTCTCCGAGAGAATCTTGTTCGGTACGAAAGTTGGACATAATTAAGATCCTTTTTGTTTAAAGGTTGATCTTTTCCTGATCACCAATAATAGCGTCTTTCTTTCCCATTTACCATTAGCTATGATGTCCAGCATGGAAACTTTTGCTCTGTTGCTCATCCTATTTTCAGCTTTAATGCATGCCCTATGGAATCTGTTGGTGAAACAGAGTCGCGATAAAACTATTTTTATCTGGTGGATGTTTCTCTCTTCATGGAGCCTGATGACTCTATTTGTGTTTGGGTCGGGGAAGGATTTGCCTGATCTTTCTGTGCGTTCTTTATTGCTTGCTGCTGCAGCGGCAGTTTGTTTTGTTCTTTATCACTGGTTCACCGGGGTCGCTTACCGTGAAGGGGATTTGTCGATAACCTATCCCTTGGCACAGACCGCGATGTTATATGTCCCCCTCTGGGGAGTGCTGTTGCTGGGTGAAAATCTGACTCTTGTTGGAGGGACAGGAATTCTGTTGATAGTAGCAGGTGCATATTGTATCCAGTTGAGAAACCTTTCTGCTGGTGAATTTCTGCGACCTTTTGCTCAGTTGAATAATCGTTCAGTCCAAGCTGCTTTGCTGGCAGGGTTCATTTATTCAATTGGAGCGATCATCGACAAAACTGGGGTAGATAGCTACTCTGCCTATCATTTTACTTATGTCCTGGTCTTTTTTATGCTCAGTTTCATGTCACTCAATTTGGTGCGCTCTTGTTATCGCGGCCGGGTTTTAGCTGAGTGGCGTCAAAGTCGTAAGTTGATTCTTTGGTCGGGGCCGATCATGTTGGCCTCGTTTCTTTCGTTTCGTTTTGGGCTGCAATTATCCCCGGTCAGTTACGCTGTGCCTGTGCGACAAGTTAGTTTGTTGATTGGTGTTCTGATTGGATTACTTTTTTTAGGTGAACCTTTTGGTCGGATACGCCTAATGTCCAGCGGGCTGATATTGCTTGGGGTTGTTTTTGTCTGGCATGGATAATGGCTTGGTGGCAAGTCTACACATATGGAGTCAGCAGCGTTCGAATCTCCCTTGCGTCTCTTTGCCAAAGCTTAAACTGTAATTTACTAACCGGATACTATTGATTTGGAGTAAGAAGTAGATGAAAAATCTTGCTAACTTTTTATTTGAAGTTGGAATGCTCAAGCGCACACCACGCACCGGTTTTCAATTTTTGGGTTCAGGGGCTGAATCGGTGGCTGAACATAGTTTTCGTACTGCGATGATCGGCTATACCTTGGCTCAAATGGATGGTAGCGCCGATGTTGGTCGAGTTATACAATTATGCCTGTTTCATGATCTCCCCGAAGCACGGATCGGAGATCAGAACTACGTCAATAAAAAGTATGTCAAGGTTGACGAGGAAAAAGCGGTGGAAGACTTGGCTCGGCAGTTACCCTTTGGTGATGATTATCGCTCCACCCTGCAAGAATTTAACGCCAGAGAGACCCTTGAAGCACAGTTAGCCCACGATGCCGACCAGTTGGAAATGGTTCTTTCTCTGAAGGAACATAAGGATCTGGGGAATCGAAATGCTGATGAATGGTATCCATTTTCCAAATTACGTCTGAAAACCGAAATTGCCAAGCAATTGGCAGAGACGATTTGGGAGACTGATTCATCGAAGTGGTGGTTTGATGATGATCACCACTGGTGGGTCAATGGTGTGAAGGGATGAGAGCTGCACATCATCTGCGTTGTTGTGTTTTAAATTCCATCCTCGACGTAGCTATCGCTACGCCTGCGGGGCAATTTAAAACGCGCCGAGCAGCTGATGCACATCTCTCATCCCTGTGGATTTTGATTAAGCTAACGCTATTCGGGACATATCCTTGTTGCGTGTCCCTGGAATACTGGTTTTAAAACTATCTATTCTTGAACTTCGGGAGTAGAAGTGTTATCAACCTTGGATCAATTTTAAAGAGCTTGTTAAGGAGTAAATCATGCTCGATATTAAATACTTGCGCGAAAATCTTGCTGCAGCTGAAAAAGCTCTTTCCACCCGGGCTGGTAAAGTCGACCTTTCTGGCTTTCAGGCATTGGATCAGCAACGTCGCGAACTGCTCAGCGAAGTGGAACTGCTGAAAGCAGAAAAGAATAAAGTTTCGGCTCTGATCGGAAAAACCAAGGATAAAAGTCAGGTTCAGGGTGAAATCGCCCGGATGAAGGAGGTTTCTTCGCAGATCAAGGTGCTTGATGATCAGCTACGTGAAGTAGAAAATCAGCTCAATGAACTGTTGATGGGGCTGCCAAATATTCCCCATGAAAAGAGCCCCGTTGGTGCTGCCGAAGAAGATAATGTTGAAATTCGTGTCTGGGGGGAGAAACCTGCTTTGAATTTTGCTCCCAAGGCACATTGGGATATCGGTGAGGGTTTGGGAATCCTCGATTTTGAGAGAGGTAGTAAACTTTCCGGGGCACGGTTTTGTGTCTATTTTGGTGCTGGTGCTCGGCTGGAACGGGCGTTGATCAACTTTATGCTTGATCTGCATACTGGAGAGCACAATTATACCG
>JADGEB010000017.1 GCA_016744595.1 Desulfuromusa sp. | reverse complement strand
CTGTAACTGGTTATACCTGCGGACTCATCGGTCTGATTCTGGTACTTATCCCAGCCACTTTACAACGATCCTCGTTATTTTCAGCAGTGATTATTTTAGGGCTTCTAGGCGCATTAAATGTCTCAATTTGGCTGAATCAACAGGGGAGCTCTCCCAAAGTATCACTCAGTCTGGAAGAACATGTGGACAGATTGTTTTCCAGGGAAAAAAAATTTGACAAAGAGTACATCAAAATCAATATTGCCGAGTTGACAACCCTTATCGAAAACAACAGTTCGCAAATCGATTCAAACAATTTTCTCTTTCGCGGTCAGATCTATCGGTCAGGTGCCGGCGAATATAAAGTTTTGCGGACGGCCGTGGCTTGCTGTCTGGCGGATGCTATCTCAATCGGCTTAAAGGTCAGGACAGATTTACCGGTTGATTATGCTGACGGACAGTGGGTCAAGGTGTATGGGCATATCACAGAAGAGACCAAAAGCGAACCATTCGATTCTCATTTGGCAAAAGCGACTGGTTTTATGACCGTCATTCAGCCAGGGGTTATTTTTCAAGCGGATGCTTTGAAGGAAATCGACATGCCAGATTTGCCAATGATTTTTCAGTTTCACCAGCAGGAACCCTTTGTTTACTGAACCCTCTGGATTAGTTTCCAATTCTGTCCACTGTGACTTGCTAACCACTGACTAGTTCATGACGGACTTGCCCTGTAAAAAACTAAATTCAAGAAAAAATAAGACATGATTTACATGCTATCTTCTTAGCGGTTTACAGCAGTAAGGTTGATGTAAAAAAGCAAAAAAACTACACTGGAACCCCAGAATATTTGTCCTAGAGCCCGTCAAGGAGCTGGTAATACTCCTGAAGAGTTTGAATTGATTGCATGGTGGTTTGATACAAAATCCAACTGAGAACAATAACTCCTATCGTGAGTCCGATTTTCCATGCTAGAGATGTTTGCGGACGCCACCAAATCAAAGGTAATGCCAGTGGGCCGACACTGGCGAGAGCTATAATAATCGTCGATTTTCTGAAATACCATGGCGTTTTTTCTTCTGTCGGGTGTTGCGGTGCCGCAGTTAGGAACTCCCCACAGTGTTTACATTTGATCGCGGCATCCTGAATATCTTCAGCACAAAAAGGGCACTTTTTCATGATCAATCCGTGGCCTCTGTATGCTGTCTGGCATGCTCTTCCTTAAAACCCAATATCCGCCGAATATCTTCCAAAATCATATAGAGTGCCGGAATCAACAGCAGAATAATCCCAGTTCCAAAAAGAATTCCAAAACCTAAGGAGATGGCCATTGGCACCAGAAATTGTGCTTGCACGCTGGTTTCCAAAATCATTGGTGTCAGACCAAAAAAAGTGGTTAGAGAAGTTAGTATAATGGGTCGAAAGCGTCGGGTTCCGGCAGAAACAATGGCGTCGTATATGGTCATTCCTTCACGCCGGTTGCGATTGGCTTTGTCGATCAACAGCAATGAGTCATTGACCACGACACCGGATAGAGCAACCAGACCAAACAGGCTTAACAGGCTTAAGTTGAACCCCATGATGATGTGGCCGAGAACTGCGCCGATCATGCCGAACGGGATTGCTGCCATGATCAGTAGTGGTTGGCTGTAACTGCGAAATGGGATAGCCAACAGGGCAAAAATGGCGACCAGAGCCAGCTTAAAGCCCCCCAACATGCTTCCTAACGATTCTTTGCGCTCCTTTTCTTCCCCTTCCATATCCCAACTCAGACCGGGATAGTCTGCAACCAACTGAGGAAGCAGGTTTTGTTTAAGATCAGAAATAATTTCTTGAGCGTTGCTCTGTTGATTGTTTACCGTTGCAGAGATATTAATCACCCGTTTCCGGTCAGTACGGTTAATTTCTGAAAAACCTTGCCCTTCAATAACTTCCGCTGCTTGTAATAGAGGAATTTCCTGACCGCTGGGGGTGCGAATCCGCATTGTTTCAAAGTTCCACAATTCGCGGCGGTTGGCATCAGGATAACGAACGATAACCTTAATTTCATTACGCCCGCGCTGGAGACGTAATGCTTCCGCTCCGTGAAAAGCCGCTCGTACCTGACGGCCCAGGCTGGTTTCGGTGATTCCCAGTGTTCTAGCCGCAGGTTTTAACTTCAGTTTGATTTCACGTTTTCCGCGTGAATAGGTATCCTCAATATCACTCACTCCTTGGTATTCTGCCAACGCTTGGCGGATACGTTCAGAGGACTGTTCCAAAACAACAAAGTCTTGATGGGCTAGAAGTACATCAATATTGGCCCCCATTCGCACCAGACTAGAGCGAAAGGTCAGGGAGTCGAGACCTGGAATATCACCGACTTTTTTTCGCCAAACCGCTGAAATTTCAGACGCCGGAATGTTTCGAATTTCACTTTTGGTGAGGAACATCGCAATATTACTCATATTGGTTGCTGTCGAGCTGGAGCCCCCACCGGGACCGCCACCAGAAATATTGCCTCCGACCACGGTATAAACATTGCGGAGAATGCTCTCTCCAGCCGGGCGCATCTGATTATATTCAGAGATGGTTTCCATCCCTTTTTCCAGAATGAAGTCAGCAACTTTTCCAGTCTCTTCGATAGGTACGCCTTGGTTCATCTGGATGCCGACGGTGATGCGATCGCCATCCACTTCTGGCATGAAGGTGAACTTGATCAGACCGTTTTTTACCACCCCGACAGTTATGAGTAAGGCCACAATGCCTATTGTCAGGGAAACATAGCGGTAGTGGATATTCAATTTCAGCATCACTTGATAGGGACCATTGATAAAACGATCCATGCCTGCACTGAACCAGCTCCGAACCTTATCAATTCCTCCCAAGAGGCCACCGTTAACTGTTCTTGCTTTGCCAGAACTCAAATGAGCGGGCAATATTAGTAGTGACTCAATCAGGGACATGAGTAACAGAGTGATAACGATAATTGGGATGACTTTGATGAACTTCCCCATCATTCCGCTGACGTAAATCAGCGGTAGAAAAGCTGCAATTGTGGTCAGAATAGAAAATGTGACTGGTACAGCGACTTCGATGGCGCCATCAATGGCAGCTTGCGCATAGGGTTTCCCCCGTTGGCGATGTTCGTAGATATTCTCCCCGACAACAATGGCGTCATCGACGACAATTCCTAGGGCCAGGATGAAGGCGAATAGCGAGATCATATTGACTGAAACCCCGATCCATGGCATCAGAAACAGGGTGCCGAAAAATGAGATTGGGATGCCGAGCATAACCCAGCCGGCCAGGCGTATCTCCAGAAACAGGCCAAGAATAATGATGACCAACCCCAGCCCGAGCAGAGCATTCTTTTGCAGTAGACTCATCCGGCTGTTGAAAATTTCGGTCGTGTCATTCCAAATCGCCAGTTGCAGGTTGGTTGGGAGTTTTGGATTACTCTCTTCAACGTAAGAAAGGATTTGTTCAGATATTTCAGTCGGTTTTTGTTCGCCGATTCGGAACACCTGAACCATTGCTGCAGGCTTGCCATCGAAACGACCATAGGTTTCACTGTCAGCAAAGCCATCGACCACAGTGGCAATATCTCCCAATTTGACCTGAGTCCCATCCGGGTTAGCCAGAATGGTGATGTCAGCATATTCCGGTCCCCAGTAGCGGCGTTCTTTGGTTCTTAACAGAATCTCGCCACCGGTTGTTTTAATTGTTCCAGCGGGTAGGTCGAGTGAAGCAGCACGGATAGATGTTGCAACTTGGTCAAGGGTCAAGTTATAGCGTTGCAGAGTGCGTTCTGGAATTTCGATAGTAATTTCAAATGGACGCACTCCACTGAGGTCAACCTGTGTAATGTTCGGAAGTTCCAGCAATTCATCCCGAATTCGTTCGGCTTGCTCACGTAAAACCCGTTCTTTAGCCTCTCCATAAATAACCAGCGAGATAACTTCGCGACGGTTGGATAATTTACTGATCACCGGTTTTTCAGCATCTTCAGGAAAGGTGGTGATTCTATCAATTTCACTTTTGATGTCCTGTAGGACATCATCAACATCTTCATCGGCATAAACTTCAGCCAGGACTGTTCCAAATCCTTCGTTGGCGGTCGCTTTGAGCTGTTTGATTCCATCGACAGCGGTCAGGCTTTCCTCAATTTTTATGATGATGCCTTCCTCAACCTCTTCAGGGCCGGCGCCAGGATAGGCGACCGATACGGAAACACGGTCAAGAGAGACTTCCGGGAAGATTTCCTCTTTGATACTTGGTGCCATAATAACGCCACCGAGGATCAGAACCAGCATCAACAGATTTGCGGCCACATGGTTCATGGCCATCCATTTGACTGCACCGTTCATTACAGATTCTCCTGTAGGACTGGCCGCAGCAAAGTTCCTTCAGTGGCTCCTGAAAGAGTTGTCAACACCAGTTTTTCACCAGCCTGAACCCCGCCTTTGATCAGGATCTGCTGCTTTTCCCGGCGAAGGAGCTCTACCGGTCTTAAATTGAGCTGATTTTCGCTATCGGCAATCCAGACCAGATTATCTGCATGGAATGCTTTTCGTGGAATACTGATGATATCTGCAAATTTTTCACCATATAGTTCAATATCAACAAACAGGCCATTCTGCAATTCGGTTTTCGTTTTGGAATCACCTCTTTGGTAGGGATCTTCAACCATGACGACGAGGGTCGCCATCCGGCTGTTTGGGTCGATTTCACCTAAGCTGCGCATCACCTTTCCGGTCCATTTGCTACTTTTGTCACCCGGGAGATAAATGCTGGCAGATGACCCTTTCTTTTGCGTGGCTGAGGGAATATTCAGCCAGATCAGTTCTCTGGCAGGTAAGGGGATGTGGATTTCGGCTCGATCGGTTCCGGCAAAGCTGCCGATACTGGTTCCAGAGCGCAAGTATTGACCCAGATCCACCTGCTCCTGACGGATACGACCATTAAATGGAGCTTTCAGCTCGGTGCGCTGCAGATTTAATTTGGCGAGCTCTAGATTGGCTTCCGCTGCGGCAAGATTAGCCTGTTGCTGTTGCATCTGAATTTCTCGGGTGACCAGCGGCCCAGGGTTCCCTTTGTTGGGGATATCAATCCGATCCCATTCGGCTAGCGCAACCTTGGCTTGTTCATGTTCTGTGGCCAGTGCGACCTGAACCTGAGCAATTTCGGCGCGTGCTTTTTCTATGGCGAGTTGGAAATCGCTGGTCTCAATTTTAAGTAAAGTTTCCCCTTGTTTGAAAAATCCTCCACTGACAAGTTGTGGGGAAATCCAGCTGACTTTGCCACTGACCTCTGGAACCAAAGAGATTTCTTGTTCTGCCTGAACAGTTCCTGTTGCATGAACTGTTACCTGGTGAGTTTTTGCTGCCAGAGCAACAACATCGACCAAAATCCCTTGCTGCGGAGGACGCTGTCGCTGCGGCGCCTTTTTTAGCTTTCCCATCATATTGAAGCCTACGAAACCAATGATCAGTATCAGTATGGGGAGGATAATTTTTATTGCCAGACGTTTTGTGCTTTTCGGTTCAGTCATTGGTCCCATCCTGCTTTTGTTTGAGAGTTTGCTGTTGTTGCTTAACTTTTTCTGTCATCCAGTTGCCACCTAATGCACGCGCCAAGGTGATCCGATTACTAATCTGTTGCCGTTGGTTACTCAATTGCTGACTAAGAATTTCCAATTGTGCCACCTGACTGAGCAATAGATCTCTGCTGTCGGTTAACCCGTACAGATAATTATTTTGTGTCAGTTGCAAGTTTTTCTGATTGATCTGGCGTTGTCGTTCAAGCCTGGTTGCTTTATCAATACTGTTTCTTTCCGCAACAAGTGACGTTTCCACTTCTTGAAATGCGGTTAGCAACGTTTGTTGGTATACAGCCAACTTTTCAGCATGAATCGCTTGCTGTTGTTCACTAACTGCTTGGCGTCGGCCACCGTCAATCAGAGGTTGTGCTACCCCGAGCAGTAGATTCCAGAAAGTCCCTTCAATATCTCCCGCAGCTAAATGGGTTGCTGAACGACCAAGAGTGGCCGAAAGGTTGATAGCCGGAAGTCTCTCCGCCAAGGCTGCGGCCAACTCAAGATCCGCGGCTTGGAGTTGCAGGAATGCCGCCGTAACATCAGGGCGCCGGGTCAAAAGATCGGCGGGCAGACCGATATCAACAACGTTGTTTAATTGTGGCAACTCATTTCTGTCAATCAAAATACTTCCGGGTAGTTGTCCGAGCAGGAGTGCAATTCCGTTTTCAGCTTGGATCAATGTAGTTTTGTGTTCCGGAACTTGAGTCTCAACGATAGCCAGATTCTGCTGTGCCTGATAAACTTCAGTCGCAGTAGAGAGCCCTGTTCGATACCGTTCTGTTACGATCTGGAGAAAATCATTCTTTCGAGCTGTCTGTTGTTCGAGTAATTTCAGATGTGCTCGTTGTCCCACAGCGAGAAAATATTGTTCAGTTAGCTGCGCACTCAAACTGAGAAGCAGCGCCTGAACATCGCTTTCCCCTGCCCACAGTCGCAATTCTGCTGCTTTGTTTTTATCTCTGAGTTTATTCCACAGATCAATTTCATAGCTTGCAGCTATCGAGAGGCGGGTATTTGTCGCCGTCGTATCTCTGGGAATTGCGGGTGATTGGTCGCGGCTGAGAGATCCATTCAGACTGAGCTGCGGTGCGAGAGCAGTTCCACTTATTTTCTGCAAGGCTTCCAATTGCTGAAGTCGGTATAACGCCTGACGGAGACTAAGATTATTGGAAAATAATTGTTGCTGCAGTTGATTTAACTGCGGGTCATGAAAGTCTGTCCACCAGCGTTCCGACAATTGAACCACTGTTCCGGTTTGTTCAGTCGTGTAGTGCCCGGGGGATTCAGGCAGTTTAAGCTGTGCCGGTCGCAGTGGATTGCAGGCCGTGAGCAGTAACAGGGAGAGTAATAATAATTTCATTCTGGAGCCTCCAGCCCGGCAAGAGCATATTTTAATAGTTGTTGGATCAGGGTGTTTTGATCCAGGGGGGGGGGCAATGCAGGATTGTTAAGTGCAGATAAGGTTCCCATGCACATGACGTGGCTCATGGTTCCCATGATGAATTGCAGTCGGGTCAGAAGGATTGTTGGGGATAGTTGTGGTAGCGCGTCACAGAGACCTTTAAATAGTAGCTGAAAGGTTGGCAATACGAGAGTTAAAAAACAGTTACGGACAGTTTCGTCAGGGTCACTCAGAGAGCGCCCGACCAAAGAGATGAAATCCTTGGCTCCTGGGCTGGAGTTACTGAATTCAAGAGTTGGTTCAATAAACGCACATAACAAAGAGTCTGCTGTTGGAGGTGTATTCTCCTCACTTGCCCGTGCAAGCACTTCTCTAATTTTAGTCTCGCGGATTTGGTTCAAGGGGAGTAGTCGACGTTCTATTACCGCCTGAAGTAAGGCATCTTTGGAGCCAAAATGATAGTTGACAGATGCCAGATTCGCTTCAGCCAGACTGGTTATTGCTCTGAGTGACGTATTATGGAACCCTTCTCTGGCGAATAATTTTTCAGCGCCATCAAGAATTCGGGTTTTTGTATCGTATGGAGGCATAGTGATTCTTTCAATAGATTAAGTAAATATATTCCCTATTTAAACACTTGTTTGAAACGATTGTCAATATGCAGACATTGTTCTTCTTCTGCTTAGTGTCTGCACAGATTATATAATTATTGCCTAAAAAAAAAGCATTCGATTCCATTTGTGATAAATAAAACCTTTTATATTGGCTGTTTGCCGTTTTGGCATGATGACTGCTGTAGGGCTGTCTGAATCTAAGAAAAGATCGCCGTTTATTTTTTCGAAAGGAGAGCAGCAAGATGAAAAAGGTGGAATGTATCATCAAACCCTTCAAGCTCGATGATGTTAAGGCAGCAATTTGCGATTTGGGCATAACTGGTATGACCGTCAGCGAAGTCCGTGGTTTCGGTCGGCAGAAAGGTCATACGGAGCTTTATCGGGGCGCTGAGTATCAGGTTGATTTTATACCCAAAATTAAAATTGAACTGGTGGTGTCATCAGATCAAGTTGAGGCAGTTGTCTCAGCAGTTCTGCGTGAGGGGAATACTGGCAGAATTGGTGATGGCAAAATCTTTGTCAGTGACATAGAGCAATCTATTCGGATTCGCACTGGAGAGTCGGGTGACGATTCCCTTTAAGCGATAAAGAGTAACCGATTTATTTAGAGTATTAGATATCCAAGGAGAAAAAGATGAAAAAGTTTATTGTAATTCTATTTGCTGGGTTGCTGTTGGTACCCACCCTGGCATTAGCTGAAGAGGCCGCAATTTCTGAGATATCCTACATTCTCAATACCTTCTCTTTTTTGGTCATGGGTATATTGGTCATGTGGATGGCTGCTGGCTTCGCCATGCTTGAAGCGGGTCTGGTTCGTTCCAAAAACGTTGCTACCATTTGTTTGAAAAATATCTCCTTGTTCGGGATTGCCGGCATTCTGTTTTACCTTATGGGCTACAATTTAATGTATGCAGGTGTTGATGGTGGATTTATGGGCAGCTTTGGACTCTGGGGGGGCGATGATGCAGCAGCATTAGCCGGTGACTATTCTGGTGGCTATTCTGCAGCTTCTGACTGGTTTTTTCAGATGGTATTTTGTGGAGCGGCATGTTCCGTTGTTTCAGGCTGTGTTGCTGAGCGAATTAAACTGTGGTCGTTTCTTGCTTTCTGCGTGATTCTGACTGGCTTTATCTATCCGATCCAGGGTTCATGGGGATGGGGTGGTGGCTGGTTGTCAGAAATGGGTTTTTCTGATTATGCCGGATCAACAATTGTTCATTCAGTCGGTGGCTGGGCAGCTTTAACTGGGGCTATCATTTTGGGTGCCCGTAAAGGTAAATATGGGAAAAATGGCCGTGTTAATCCTATCCCTGGATCCAATATCCCATTAGCGACTTTGGGAACTTTTATTCTTTGGATGGGTTGGTACGGTTTTAATGGTGGTTCTGTTTTGGCTCTGGGCAATGCTGCTTCCGCGATTGAAATGTCTAACGTTATGGTCAATACGAACATGGCTGCATGTGGCGGTATGATTGCTGCCATGATTATGGTTCAGGTTATGTATAAGAAAGCTGATGTGACTATGGCACTCAATGGTGCGTTGGCGGGACTAGTTTCCATCACTGCCGGTCCGGCAACTCCATCATTAGGTGCTGCCACGCTGATTGGTGCAGTTGGTGGAATCCTGGTGGTTTTAGCGATTCCATTCTTTGATAAGCTGAAGATTGATGATGTTGTTGGAGCCTTGTCCGTGCACCTGGTTTGCGGAATTTGGGGAACTCTGGCTGTCCCAATCACCAATCCTGATGCCAGCTTTACAACTCAATTGATTGGTGTTCTTGCGACCGGAGCCTTTGTGGTTATCACCAGTTCAATTGCTTGGTTGGCTCTCAAATATACTGTCGGTATTCGAGTTCATGAAGAAGATGAAATGTTGGGATGTGATTCGGCAGAAATTGGTATGGAAGCTTATCCCGATTTCCAGCGGGTCAGTATTGGTGGCTCGACAGGGGTCTCAGGATATACCTCCTCATCGGTTCTTAGAAGTTAGATAATCCCAGTTTTAAATTAAAAAAATGCCGCTGTGAGAATAGCGGCATTTTTTTATATAATAGTTAGAAATTATGGCTTTCAATTTTTCGCAGAAGCACATTTTTTCCACGTTGATTTTCGATATTAATCCGCCATGATTCTGGAGGGAGAAAGGATACCTGCAGGCCAAATGGAAAAGCTATTTTTTCCAGTGTTGCCAGGGTTGGATTCCCTGTGCCACTTTCAAATTCCGATAGAATCCGTGGAGAAATATTTGCGACTTTCCTGGCGTAATCCTTTTGGGTCATCCCCAGGATCTTGCGCATCTGACGCGTTGCCTCTCTTATCCCTATCTTACCGGCTGCCAGATTCTTATAAAGAGCCTCTTTCATGTCAGCCATTTCAGTCTTATCCGGTCGTTTCATCTGTTTTTCCTTGATTGAGGGCTATTGCCTGGCATTTTCCAGCCCTGCGGCAACCTCATCGATCCATTTTGCCAGACGTTCAATGATCTCATCTTCAACCTGACAATCCCGCATGATGTCCGGTAGAATTCTGACCTTCTCACCTAGAGAGCTAAGCCATGTTCTGGTTGCTAAAGGATCAAGGGCGTAGTCAAGCATTTCACAAATGGTTCCCCATTCCGGTTGGCTACCAGGACGCTCATCATCCCAGCGACTGACGCGGTTGATCCCTTCCGGGTCAAGAAACATTGGAGCAAAATCAAAGAGAGGAGAAAGAATGATCTGATCATTTATTCTTAAGACGGTGGTATTGCGACCGTGATTGTCGGTGTTGCGTAGCGCCAGATTTAAGATATCGCGCAGCAGGTATTCGCGAAGCTCTGTGACAGGATCAGTTGCGTACTTGGCAAGAGCTTGGCAATAAACATTATGATGTGTGGACGCACCAAAACCTGGAATGTTGGCCAACGCATAGAGACTGTGCATTCCATAACGAACGACCGCACCTTTTTTGATCAGGCGATCAAATCGTGGCACAAAAAGGGTTTCATTTTGATAATCGAGTGGTTCGCCGGTTCTAATTCCAAACCGGCGAGCGACTTCCAAGTAGGGAGCTTCATTCTTCAGAATCTGCTGATTGCGCTTGTCAGTCCGTTTTCCCCGAGGAAATTTGACCAACCAGAATTTACTGATCTGATCGTCCGGCAGAGCTCCTTCGACATGAAACATCCCCGCCTTATCTTCGACAAGGAGATATTTAGGAGCCTCGCCCTGGACGCTGGAGCCACCGGCAACGTGTGCTCCACGTTCCGCAGCATATTCGAGGAAATCTTCACGCTGTTCAAGAATATCCAGGCGAGGGAATCCAATCTTGAACTGATCCGGGGGAGGGGGGAGTACCGCCTCAGCAATGCGAAGATGTCCAGGGGGAGTGCCTGTTCCTTTGGTAAGTAAATGCCATTCTACCTGCAAGCTATCTTTAGCAATCTGCATACGCCTGAGCCAGGCACGTCGCCCTGCACCTGAGGGCAACAGATCGATCAAAAATGGGGGCCAGGATGCAAAGTGATGGAGTTCAAAACCAACGGGCAACCCTGGAACAAGTTCCGCATGGGGATTGCCAAGGTTATCAACGGCATAATCAATATCGTATTCCAAACGGCACGCTCCCTCAGTTCCTCTTGCGAGGTCTGCAGGGTTGGGTTCAAATGTTGCGGCAGTCTGCCACCGGCTATTAAGATATATCTCGATATGACAATTCATTTTAGTTCACAATAGTGGTCTAGAAAGACATTTCCTTTCTTGTTAATTCACTTTAGTGGTTTTTAAAATAAAGCCAATTAGGACTTTATTTCAATATTAATCACTATAGTGGACTTTTTTTGCCATTGTTGCAATAAAATATTCACTTTAGTGGTTATGAGGTGGTCAGTATAGGTTTTGTTGATAACAGGAATAGGCTGATTTTCCGCTATTGGTTGCAACAATCCCTGCTTTTGTAGTCTGTCTACAGCAGCAAACGAAAGCACGGGAAAGGTGCGTCCTTTGATTTGGTAGTGGAAAACTCGGTAAGTTCAGAGGCTTGGATGCCATTGACGGTAAAAAACAAAGTAATTATTTGTTAATAAAAAAGCCCCGATCCACATTGTAGATCAGGGCTTTTTATCTAGCGATTGTTCACTGGCTTATGGGCGAGCAGCTCCTGAAGCCAGCCATGCATCAGCTTCTGGATAGGTTACTGCGTCGATTGTTATCATTCCGTCCAGGGTACCGTTGTCCAGCCAATCGAGTGAATCAAAAATCAGACGCTTGGCATAATAGCGATTGTGCGCATATGCACCAGGCTCATGATGCAGGTAATTGTAGTTGTGAGCCGCACCGAAGGTTCCTTCGTCAATCCAGCTATCGCCTGAGAAGTAAGGATAGTTGCTTGAGAATTCCAAGTTTTTAATATCGAGTGCTTCTCGTAACATCTCAAGGGCTTCATGGTAGCCTTCTGCTTCTTCTTCCAGAAATGCAGCTGCAGCTGCCGCGGTCTGTAAGCCATTTTCGGTGGTTGTATCCTCTACCACCAGACCGGCACCGTGGCCACCGGTATGGCATTCGACACAAGAAGTTGAGTTCAGGGCAATGATGACGCCCATATCGTCTTTTTCAACAACTTCAAAGGTATGACTGTCACCTGTTTCCATGTGACATGCGACACAAGGACCGGCGCTGGTTTCTGGGTTTTCTGTGTCCAGGCCGATCATGCCATGTTCAAAGTAGGGAACAGGGGCATAGCTCTGTCCTAAATACTCATAACCAATTTTGCTGTCTGCAGCATAGAGTGTTGCTGATGCGACCAGATAGTGAGCGTTGGTCACATTTTTAGTTCCCGGACCGAATCCTGGTTGAAGAGCTGACATATCGGTTGCCGGGTCATTAACGTCGCCATCGACTGCAGGATCGGCTGTGAAAGCATAACCCTCAACGTTGCCACGGGCACCGTGACAGTTGATACAAATGTTTGAACTGGCGAGATCAGGCATTGTTACATTAACACCGCCGACAGTATAGGGGCGGGTTGTTGCTCCGGGATTACGCAGACTTCCATCTTCTACATCAGTATGGCAGGCCCAGCAGTAGAGCATTTCGTTCTGAGGAGAACCACCTGTTGCATCCCAACTGTCAAGGTGGGAAAAATCGTTATTAGTATAATCGTAGTTATCTGGATCATTCAGATAGTTCATGGCACCAGTTGCCGTATGGCACTCCTGACAATCTCCGCGAGTGCTGGTGTCATCCCAGTTGTAGTGATTCCATGCCGGACCAGTGGTATCGTCAACATAAGCAGACATTGCTGCATCGGCTTGCTCGTCGCAACGGCCATGTGATTCGGATGGAGAACCAGTACAGTCGATTAAGTCAACAGCGGCAAAAACATTATTAAGGAGCCCTCCTGCATGTGCAGATCTGGCCCAACCGTTGTGTGGAGTTGGAGTGCGTGACTCATCATCACCAGTCAGATCGTTGGCACGACGTGTGTTAGTCTTCAGTTCGTGCCCGTGGCAGTCAAAACATGGATTTTCGGATGTCTCACGGATGACATAACCTTCAATTCTGTCGGCTGTCTCCGGGAAGTCATAGTGAGTTGAGGTGATTGTTCTGTACCATGCCGTATCGTGATAGAACTCAGCAGTGGCCGCACCAGTTGGGTTGTCAGTTGAACCAGAGCCGAACAGAGCCATGCCGTCTTCAGTTTTATAGTTGTGGCAGCTGGTACAAAGATCAAGCTGATCGGCTTCACCGTTCTGGTTTGGATCCCATGAGACGGGTAGATCTGCTGTAACTAATTCTTTGGTCAGCGGGTTGTGGCAAGCGCCACAGGTTGCAACATGAAGAGTTGCATTGCCGTCAGTATCTTCATTTTGGAGAGCTTCATATCTGGCAGGAGCAACGACATCTTCACCATAAGCAACGATGGCGGCTTCAATATCACTCTTTTCACCAATGACATCAATGAATGCACGTGATCCTTCTGCAGTGTGGCAGCGCTGGCAGTAGCTGGTATCGTGGCCATCGGCCAGCATTTCAACATTCTCTTCATCAAGAAGATTATGTGCAGATGAGAGGAACTTTGTGGCTTGCTCGTGACATTCTGCACAGCGCTCACCGTTTGGATCTGGGTAAGGCATGGGGCCTTCGCCATGATGGAATTGACCGCCACCGTGACAGGCTTCACAGTCGTGAGTGATTATTGAACCTAAGCCATCTGCGTCATTATTGACACCGGCAACGCCGTCAATATCAACGTGAACCTGAAAGGTGTGACAAACTGTACAATTGCCAGCATTTGCAGCATTAAGAACTTCCTCAGGGGCGGTGACTTCGCTGCCTCCGCTGCCACTACTGCCGCACCCCCAAAGTGTCATGCTAGCCATCACTGCAATCAGTAAAATTATCCATTGTTTACGCATTGAAATACCTCCTCGTAGGTTAACGATTGATTTCGTGATCAGTGACACTTTCGACAGGTTTTGCCGTTGCTTGCATCACTGATGTTATCTTTGAAATCGTTCCAGTCTTTGGGGTGTGGATTAAATCCTATAGCTCCACCTCGGGCACTGTGACAACGAAGACAAGTATCACCTTCCGGGTGACAGGCTTGACAGGTTGCCAGCGATCTTCTTGCTTCACGTGCATGACCGATTGACCAGGAATGAAAATCCATTGTGGTCTCGGAATGACAGGTGTCACAGGATAAGGAGCTGCTGATACCGGCATGGATTTCATCAATATCTGTTCCTTCAATACCTAAATCAAACGTGCGGCGATGCGATGGGCTGCCGATATCATCACTTTTGAATTGCCAAGCATCGTGGCAGTCACTGCAAAAACGTGTTTCATGACAACTAGCACAATTATTCTGGCTTGCTCGTGCTGCAAGCGGATGGCTGACCGAGAAGTCGCTACGGTGAATATTATTCATGTTATTACCGAGGGATCCCATCTCATCTGCAAACCCAGCCTTATGACAATCAAGGCAGGAACTTTGCTCGTGACAGGAAGCACAATCGATAGCATTTCCTTTGGCAGCAGAGCCGTGGTTTAAGGACCAGACCGGACCGTGAGTTTTAGGTTCGGGCAGCATGACTGCATCTATCATTGCTGCTTCATGACATTCGAGGCAGACATCCGTTTTGGGAACAATGGAGTCTGCTAGATTGACATGGCAGGTAGTACAATTGGCATCGGTGACATATTCCTCAACGTGGGCGTTATGATCGAAATCCGCAGCCCAGAGCGGGGCAACCGTAGACGCCAGTAACAGAACAAGTGATAAAAATACTGTACGAGTCATAATGGCGCTCCTTGCTAAAATTTAATGTTCAGGCGGAGAATGCCGCGATTGTAGTAATCCCAGAGATCACTTTCGATGTATTCATATTTGGCGGTAAGGTTTATCTTTTTGTTGATGTCGTATCTTCCATCGACCCAGATTCGTGTGCTGGTTGTTTCATTTTGTTCAGTGTCGTCGGTGTTGAAGTAAGCAATATCACGCTCCAGAACATCAACATTTGCACCGAGACCGGCTCTAAAGCTGTTGCAGAATTGATAGTTTGCATAGGTTTTGAAGCCATAAAGATTCTGGCCGTCATCATCATTGCGGAATGTTCCGGTTAGATAGCCGTAGAAACCGTTTGTTCTGAGTTTTTCAACCCCCAGTTCAAAGACATCTGCATCAGCGAATTCCTCGTAAAATTCATGGGTAATACGGCCAAAAAATTGGATTTCCCGCGAAACCTTATAGGTCAGTTCTGCCATTAGCTCTTTGTATTCTTCGACGGCAAAAACTGAATAGATTGAAGTGGTAGAAAAAACTGGTAATGAATAGAGATATTCTGCTCTCAAGGTAAACGGCTTTTTGAAGCGATATTTGCCACCGAACAATGCATAGCTGGTTCGTTCTGAAATGAGATCAAACTGTAGTTCGTTGTAGAGCCAGAGATTGTTGTTAACATCGTAATCGATATCGAACCCGATCAACTCTTGAGCAATCAGACCATCATCCCATTTCTGCAGGTAAGAGATTCCCAGATCAACACTGTTATTAATAAATTTACCGTTAAACTCAATTCCATCGACAACATCTTTAAGGCTGTAACCATCATAGTACTGAACATCACCACCGGCAAAAGCACGAATGCTGTAAGCTTCGGACAGTGAGTACTTAAGCGTCAGACCATCCATCATTGAAGCGCCAGCCGTAGTGGAGATGAACTGTCGCCCCAAGCGAAAATCAAGGTTTTTGAGAAAATCATTTTTTTCGAGATAGGCAAAATAGAGACGACTGTCAATATCGCTTTCGTCGCTGAGATCGTCAGCCAAGCGCCCATAGAACTTAAAGTTGTAGCCGGGTTTGAGCAGGTTCTTCGCATTCAATTGTAGATACTGATATGCGGGGGTAGCGGTCTCCTCTTCAGCCGTGTCATACCATTCTAAAGCTGTACTGGAGCGACCCGAGAGCGATGCCGCCTCAATAGACGCCAGTGGCCATGTGACCAGCAAAGCGAATATCAAGCCAAGTGTTAGTCCCTGCCAAAATTTCATGGTACCTCCTTCATTTGACGGCTGGAAGCAAGTGGGTAAAATGAACAATCTGTTCGAAAACGTATCTGCAGTGTGTGTATGTGAGCAAGACCTGAGCCAAGATTGGGGTAAATATATTTCTCTTATTTAACGGATAGTTAGCTAATAAGAAATGGCGGCATTGGGTCGATTGGGTGGTTGATTTGGGAATTTTACCAAACTCATTCGGTAAAATTCCCTAAGTTGGCGGGAATCTATGTTTGATTGTTCTTTTGGGGATTTTCCCAGTTTTATGGTGGTAGAATTCCTACTATTATTGCGTCTTGAATTGGACGTTGCCTGCAAGAGTCGTAGTGTAAGAATTGGAACGGCTCTTGCTATGTTTTCCTGGCTAGGTATAAATCATTTTTGATTTGCTGGATAAATAACTATGATGAGTATTCGACCAGCACGAGTCCAGATTGTTACTGATCAGTCGGTGATTCTGTCGGCGGTATCACGAGCTTATCGAAATAAGCCGGTTGATATTGTCACTGCTCCAAATACTAGTCTGGCTCAGGAACAACAGGATGTTATTGGGTTTGATCTTTTTCTTCTCGATCTCGACATGACAGAGAGCTGTAGCTTCAAGCTTCTGGCTGTGATGACGGAACGTTTTCCTCAGGTACCCATAATTCTTATGACGACTGGAGATGCTCAATCTAAGGAAATGATAGCCAAGATTGAAGCCATCCGTTCCGCCAGCACTTGGAGCCTGTTGGAAAAACCTTTCAAATATAAAAAACTGGTTGATTATATTGCCAGTGCATTGCTCAAATAACAGGGAACCAATCCGTAGATGTTATGAGTGGAACATTTGGGGAGATGAGTGGAGAGGCTATATCAGTGAATTCAACATTTTTTCCAGATGACCTGTCTCTATTTACTCCTAGTAAATCTTATCTCAAGGCATACAAACCCTCTGTCAGTGGCTAGCATTAAAACGTGATCTCCCCGAATGATACCTATTTATACTATTTCATGATATTGTTGACCGATATTGTGTGGTTTGCTGTGGCTCAATATCTCAAAGTTTGAAGTACACAAACTTAAGGTGAAGTATTTTTATGAAACGTCATATTTTGCAGGGGCTTACTATTATGTTGGTCTGTTTTCTGATCGGTGGATCTTATATTATTTATTCCATTGACGAAGCAACCAGCCAATTGGAACGCGCAATCACCGTGCATCAGACTCGGGATTCGATAGAAGGTCTACAGCGAGGAATAGAAAAAAACCAGGATGTTTTACAGCAGCAAAATATTCCTCATACTAATGATTTGGCATTGCTACAAATTGATATTTCAAGGTTAATAGAAACCATAGAAAATTGTTTTAGCTGTGAGTACTCTAAAGAAATAGTAGCCCAACTTAGCCAACTTCAACTATCCAATAAAAACTATACTGATCAGTTAAATAATATACTGAACCTGCCCCCAGATAGTCTTGAATATAAGAGTTTGATTTCTAGCACGTTACAGTATGGGGGCGAACTTGATTTTGCCGCTGAGTCTTTTATCAACAATATTGGTGGGCAATTTGCCTCGCGTTCCAATACTCTTTATCAAGATATTATCCGAGTTAAACATCTGATTATTTTTCTGGTCATTGTTGGCCCTATTGCCATTCTTATGACTACCGCATACTTTCTGAAAAGTTTTACCGGCTCTGTCGAAACCCTTGTTCAGGCGTCTGACGTCTTGAAGAGTGGTAATCTGGAATATCGGATAGAAAATAAATTAAAATATGAATTCAAGCAGCTAGCAGATTCCTTCAACAGTATGAGTCAATCTCTTAAACTCCAGCAAGATGAGTTGTTAGCGACCCGCAAGCTCTACCAGACTCTGTTTGAAAGTGCTGGTGATGGTATTTTTATTCTTGATCTTGCGGAGGAACGAGAGGGTCTGATTGTTTCTGCCAACCCAGCTGCTGCGGCGATGCATGACTACCAGGTGGAAGACCTGTCAGGGATGAATATCGCTGATGTTTCTTGTGATGACGAATGTCCTGAGCGACTTCAATGTGCCTTAGATGGTAACTGGATGCATTATGTTGTAGAACGTAGAAAAAAAAGTGGTCAGCTGTTTCTGGCTGAGGTTGACGTTGGCTTGCTCGATTTGAGTGAAGAAAAATATGCTCTGGTTTTTAGTCGTGACATTACCCAGAAAAAAAAGGAAGAGGCTCGGTTGCAACGGGCTAACCAGATGGTGTTGGTTGGTGAAATGGCGGCTGGTCTTGCTCACGAAATCAAAAATCCGCTGGCTGGAATCAAAGTGACCCTCGAAGTTCTGGCTGATGAATTGGATCTCTGCGGCGAAGATCAAGACTTATTTGCTCGGGTGATCAATGAGACTAACCGGGTTGAAAAGTTACTTAAAGGACTATTGAATTATGCTCGGCCACCTCAATTACATTACGAGTGGTTTGATTTGAATAAGCTCTTGGATAATTCAATTCAAAACATGTCAATTGCCGGAAAAACTTCATCTAAAGAGGGGGTAGGGTTTGTGAAACGCTTTGCTGTTGATCTCCCTCAACTCGAAGCCGATTCGGCTCAATTACAGCAGGTCATTTTGAATATTTTTCTCAATGCTATAGAGGCAATGCCTGAAGGTGGAGAAATTAATGTATCAACTCGTAGGAGGGATGAAGAGTCGCTTGAAATCAATATAACTGATATGGGGAAAGGCATTCCTGAGAAAGTGTTGGCAAATATTTTCCAGCCTTTTATGACCACAAAATCTAAAGGGAATGGGCTTGGTCTGGCGATTAGTAAAAGAATTATCGAAGAGCATGGTGGTACGATTGAAGCGAATGCTCCTTCCTGTGGAGGAACCGAGTTTGCAATTGTTTTGCCATTCCAACGTCACCATCGGGAGGCTTTGCTATGATTAAAAAAGGTCGGATACTGCTACTGGATGATGATGAATTGATTATTTCTATGCTGTCACGAGGTCTGCGTAAGGAAGGCTATGAAACACATCTTTTACACAGTTCTATAAACGCGGTAGAAAAAATTATCGCTTGGCAGCCAGATATTATGCTGCTGGATATTAATCTGGGAGAAGAACTGAACGGGCTTGATATTCTTAAAATGCTTCAAGATGAACATGTCAAATTTCCAGTAGTGATGTTGACCGGGGATGATTCCAGTGAGTCGGCGATACGGGCTTTGCGGTTTGGTGCATCAGATTATTTGCACAAACCTTTCAATGTTGAGGAAGTTAAAATTGTTGTTGATCGATTGTTGAATAATGTCCGTTTGCAGGATGAAATTGCCTACCTGAAGCGATCACAACTTGCGACTATGAGTCAGTCTTTTATTGGTGAATCAATTATTATTCAACACCTCCTTGTTGATGCCGAAAAGATTGCGACTGCTGGAGTTTCTTCAGTTTTGATCACGGGGAAATCAGGAACGGGAAAAGAGGTTTTAGCACGCAATATCCACTATTGGCGATTTTCATCTCATGCCGATTTTGAAAAAATTCCCTACATTGCAATTAACTGTACCGCTTTGCCTGAAAATCTGATTGAAGGGGAGCTGTTCGGTCATGTCAAGGGTGCTTTCACCGACGCAAAAACAGATAAAAAGGGGGTTTTTGAGCTTGCCAACGGTGGAACGTTGTTACTGGATGAAATTGGTGATATGCGTCCTGAGTTACAAGGGAAATTGCTCCGGGTTTTAGAGGAACGAACCGTTCGCAGAGTTGGTGGAAAAGTTGATTTGCCAATAGATGTGACTATTATCGCCTGTACAAATCGTGATCTGAAGGCGTTGGTTGAGAATGGTACTTTTAGAGAGGATCTCTATTATCGCTTGAGTTCCTTCTCTCTGGATTTACCACCTCTTAAAGACCGGGCGGCAGATGTCGTTTTGTTGACCCGATATTTTTTACAGCGTTTCGCTCAGAAATATTCTAAAAAACAGGTCGAAACAATCGAAAAAGATGCCGAAAAGCTCTTGGAATCATATTCTTGGCCCGGTAATGTTCGGGAGTTACGGAATGTTATCGAGCGCTGCGTGGTGATGGAAGACATGGAGAGTTTGGCGGTCAATTGTTTACCGTTAGATATCGGTGGGCGACAATCACAAACGACCGAGCGCAGGAAAAAATTTCATATTCTCCTTCCTGATGAAGGAATTTCCTTGGAAGAGGTTGAAAAGGAGCTGTTACAACTTGCTTTGGAGCGGACAGGAAATAATATGACCAAGGCGGCTGGGTTGCTGCAGATCAGTTATGACGTATTACGTTATCAAGCGAAAAAGTACAATTTGGTCTGATCCCTCACTCTCAGCAATTTTACCATCAAAGGGGGAGTTCTTTTAACCTTTGAATAATCGGAAGGTGCTGGGTGCAACGTTCCTCGCAGTCACCACAACTGATGCATTCTTTGGCTTGTTGTGGGGTGATGCCCCAGTGAAATCGGTAGCGATTTAGCACCGTCTGTCGGTCACCATTCGTCAGAATCAGTTGATTATAGCTGTCCAGATATTTTGGAATCGGGATGTCTACAGGGCAGGGAAGGCAATAACCACAACCAGTACAAAGACCGTCAAAGGCTGTTTCAATATTGACCTGCAGTTTTTGTTGTTGTTCTTGGCTGTAGGGGATGAAGTTCTCTGCCGCACTTACAGCTTGATCTATTTCCCGAATATTTGAAAAACCTACCAGTGCTGTGGTTATGTCGGGGTGAGATAAGTTGAATTGTAATGCTGCACTGACAACATCGTTGGCTGTGTCAGTTGTGAGAAAGTTAAAGCGCTCTGGGTTTTGTGGAATCAGACCACCACCCAGCGGGTTCATCGTGACAACGCCAATTCCTTGTTTTCCTGCCTGCTCCACGGCAGCACTGCGGTAGGGGAAATTGATGGCATTATAGCCGAGCAGAACTCCTTCAAAAATTTCCTCATTCAGGACTCCGGCCAGACCTTCTCCTTCCATATGAGAGGAACAGAGCACGTGTCCAATCAATCCCTCTTCTTTGGCTTGTAATGCCGCTTCTACGGCTCCATCCTGCTTTCGCTTTTCCCAATCTGCTTGATCCATCAGGTGCCAGATGTAGAAAAAGTCAATCTTTTCAACTCCTAGCCGTTGCAGACTGCGTTCGATACCTTTACGCAGGTCATCACCTTTTGCCCGGCTACTTTTTGTTGAAACATAAAAGCTCTCTCGTGGCAGCTGGCGCAAAGCGTGACCCAAGATATCCTCACTTCGGTCGCCACAGTAAACCGGAGCTGTGTCGAAATAGTTGATTCCTTTGCTGTGTGCATAAAGAAGAAGGTCTGAACTTTTTTCTAGCTGCTGTGGTTCAGAGAAACGCATTCCACCAAAACTGATTACGGAAATATTTTTGTCGGTTTTACCAAAAGGTCTGTAGAGCAAGAGAGCCTCCAATAATAATCAGGAGAGGGTGCAAGTTGTAATTTATCACACGATGGCTAAGCCATTAATCTTTGGCGATTGCTTTAGCTGCGACATCAGAGCTGAGTAGTATAGCCATCCAGCGGGTTGACTCATTCACTTCCAAAGCAATTTTAACAACCATAGTTAATGGAACCGAAAGGAGCATACCGACTGGACCGAGGACCCATCCCCAGAAAACTAATGAGATGAAAATGACCAAAGCTGAAAGGCCAAGTTTTTGCCCCATCAGTCGAGGTTCAACGGCATTTCCCATAATGACATTGGTCAGTAGATAAAGAGCAGCAACCAGTAAGGAATGGATAGGTCCCAGTTGTACAACTGCCAGGAGGATTGCCGGTACTGCCGCAATGATTGAACCAATATTTGGGACATAGTTGAGCAAAAATGCAATCATTCCCCACAGCGGTGCGTAGTCTAACCCGAGTAACAGTAGCCCGATAGTGACTACCAGCCCGGTGGCCAGACTGACCAGAGTTTTGATCGCCAAATATTGACGGACACCAGTAATGAACTTTTCAAAGGAAGCTAAGGAGGAGTCGGCATTTGGCAGAGCAGCTCGTAGTTTATTTGGCATGCCAGCAGCTTCAAAGAGAATAAAAATCACTGTCAACAAAATCATGAATGAATTGGTAAGAACTCCACCAGCTGTTGCAAGCATGCTGGCTGCTGATTGCATGATTTTTCCTGGGTTGAAGTGTTCAAGTAATACTTCTTTTGAGAGTTTCACCCCCATTTTTTCCAGCCAATCGAACAGCGTCAGGGTTTGGGCACGCAACTGTTCCTGATAGACGGGAAGTTCATTGGTGAAATCGTTGACCGACGTACCGATAAGAGTCAGAACGATCAATCCTCCAAGCATGACAACAACAATGACCAGTAGCAACGCAACTGGAGCAGGAACTTTACGTTGTTGTAGCCAGTGAAAGGGCCCTGCACAGATGATGGAGATAAAAAAAGCGAGGAGAAATGGAACCAAAAGAGCTTGAGCCGTTTTAATCCCGGCAATGATAATAATCAATGCCGCCAGAGTTAGAATGAATCCAGCACTTTTATGTTCAGATCTAGACATGGCCATTGATTCCTGATGAACGCCTGTGGGGAAGCTCTGTCAACAAATAAACAGGAAGTACGCGGGCTTGTCAATTCAATCGCGAAAAAAACTACGCTACTGAGCAGCGTAACAACTTGGTTCCGGTGCTGAAAACGACTTCCATCTTATTTGGTTTGATGGTGTTGATGACACGACCAAGGCCAAAACTTGGGTGTTGAATTAAATCCCCATTTTTGATTGACATCTGGATGTTGTAGGGAGTGGCATCAGCAGGATTTACCTCGGCGAGCAAGTTTTCCCATTCGGCTTCTATCCGACTAGTTTTTGCTGGTCTGGTGCTACTGGTTTTACTTCTGGTTGTGGTTTTTTTTGTGACCACATTGCGATAATTGTGGATTCCTCCACAGGTGTTACATTCTACTCGTGCAACAGTCTCACCAACCATAGCAACGATTGTGTGGTTAGTCGTATCTTTGCATTTTGTACATTTTGAGGTGATATGATCACCCGCAGAAAGTTGTTTGTTTGTCATCTGGTCTCCTGGCTTCAAATTTGTCTGTCTGGCTCACATTTCGCTCATTTTCGACCAATAGCTATGGCTATTTTTCTCAAATGAACCAAAATCTGATCTCAACCGACCAAATTTTCGCTACAGCTCAGATGGTCCAACAGGCTGCTAGAGAAAAGGCGTTTGTTGTACCCTGCCACAAAGAGCCTGTCAATTATCTTCTTTATGTACAATTGGATTATTCAGGGGTGAAATCAAGAGCTGCTGAATTGATACAGTAACGCAGCTTTGTAGGTTGTGGGCCATCAGGGAATATGTGTCCTAGATGGGCATCACAACATGCACAAAGGGCTTCTGTGCGGACGCGAAACAAGCTGCGATCTTCTTGACTGGCAATATTTTCTTCAGCGACCGGTTGATAAAAACTTGGCCAACCTGTTCCCGAATCAAATTTACAGTCTGAATGAAACAATTCCTGCCCGCAGCAGATACAACCATAGGTTCCTTTTTCATGGTGATCCCAGTAGCGTCCAGTAAAAGCGGGTTCCGTAGCTGCTTCACGAGCCACTGAATAGGCTTTGGGAGCTAACTGTTGCTGCCATTCCTGATCTGATCGATAGATTTTTTCAGTCATAACTTTTTAGCCACTGGAACTGGTTTACATGGAATAAATATCCTGTGCCCATTTAACGGCATCTAGATATGTCGTGGAAAGGGATTGTTCCTCAAGTTGGAGTTCTATGGCCAATCTTGATACTTGTTCCCACTCCCCTTTTTCTATGGCGATAACCAGATCTAAAATAGATCGGAGCGTTCCTGGTGTCCCTGTCAGAGACTCCAAGATATCTTCTTCCACAGTGATCTCTTGCAAAATCTCACCAATTGGGCGTGACATGATAACATCCAATAGAGAGAATAGCCCCATCAGGAACATGTCGGACTGACGATCTCCCATTTTACAGGGTTGCGCTAACTGTTCGCAGAGTCGTGCTCGGATCAGAGAGCTGACCACAAGTTCGGCTGGTTTGTCGTCTGCCATCGATGCAATCGACAGGAGTGAAACCCAGTTGCGAATCTCCCTCAGCCCGAGCAATGATAGTGCTTGCAAAATTGAAGTGACTTTATGACGCAAGGCAAAGGCAGCAGAATTTATCAATTTAAGGAGTTTGTAGGAGAGAGAAACTTCACTTTGAATTGTTAATGCCAGTTTTTTAAAATCAACTTCTTGAGCATGAATATCTTTAAGAATCCGTAAAAACTGGACTTTATTGGTCGGGATATCTTTACGTGAGATAATAACCGGTTTGGCAAAGAAATATCCCTGAAAGAGTTGGTAGCCCATTTGTTTTGCTTGTTCATAAACTTCATGGGTTTCAACTTTTTCGGCTAACATTTTGATCCCACGTGGGATCATTATTTTCGCCAGACGCTCCTGTTCATCGACATCACTGAGGAGGAAGTCAACTTTTATAATATCAGCCAATTCCAGAAGGGGTTCGAAGTTTTCATGGTAGACAAAATCATCGAGAGCTAGGGTATAACCCTGTTTTTTGAGTCGCTGACAAGCAGCAATGATGGAGTCATCGGGTTTGACATCCTCCAGAACTTCAACGACTGCTTGTTGGCGAGGCAGGGTGGTCATCAGATCTTCCTGCAATACTTTGCTGGTGCAGTTGATGAAAGCTTTGGTGCCACCAGTCATTTCATCCAAATCAAAGAGCAGATTACTGTTGGCAATCACGCTGGCTGCGGCAAGATCCTGATCATCACAATCAAAATAATTATGCAGTCCGGAACGGAACAGGAGTTCGTAGGCGTAGACTCGACCTTTGGTATCAAAAATTGGCTGTCGAGCAATAAAATGTTCCAAAGTATTTCCTTTAGTTGAGTTTTTTTCCTATGATGATGCCACCATCATTAAAAAAGGCATGCTACCCTATTTTTTGTCATTTTTACAATGTTTCTAATTTTTATTCTTCCTCTCTGTATTGACGCCAACTACTGAATCCGCTTATGGTTTAAAATATTTTTTGAAAGCACTACCAACTCAACTCTCTAACAAAAAAGGATGAACTAGATGAAAAAAATCATGCTGCTTCTGTCGATATTAATGTTTTGTGCCGCAACTGCGGTTATTGCTGTTCCCCCAAAGAAAACCCTGACTTTCGATAAGTCTGCAATGGGGGCGGTTGAGTTTTCTGGGAAGATCCATAAAGATGCTGGTTTCAAATGTAAGGAATGTCATAACAAAGATATGTTTCCAAAGATGAAGCAGGGAACTGTCGAAATTAATATGGACAAGATTTATGCTGGTGAACTCTGTGGTAAGTGCCACAATGGCACCCGCGCTTTTGCTGCGAAAAAGAACTGTAAGCGCTGTCACGTCAAATAATTAATTAATGGCGCCGCAAAAATTCCACATACCAAGGCACAATAATTTTTGCGACGCCATTTGCTCTCTGTTGTAAAATCAGCGGTTCTTGTCCAAAAGTTCTTTTTGCTTCCGGGTATCGAGAACCACAGTTTTATCAAAGTCAGCCTGACTTGGATTGACACTATCGCTGTAATGGAATCCTAGGCTGTGCTTGCCAATGATCACTTCATCTCCATCAAGTAATTCATATTTGTTAATCTTTTTTTCATTGACGAAAGTTCCGTTAGTGCTCCCCAGATCTTCAATAAAGTAAGTATTCATTACTTTTTTGATAGCTGCATGGGAACTTGACACTGCTGGATTATCAATGCGCACATCATTTTTTGCATTGCGCCCGATACTGATTTGTTCATTTTCTGTTTCATATGTTGCCAGATTTTTCCCTTGATACTTCAGTTCAATTTTCAACATCACACTCTCCTTTTCATTTTGATTCAGCCGAATCCAGTTGGTCAATCTGTAATATGACAGCGGTAATATTGTCTTTTCCTCCTGCGACAATTGCTTGTTCGATCAGGGTTTCACAGAGAGGAGTTAATGGGACTGATTGTTTGAGTATTTTCTCTATTTTTTGATCGGATACCATGTCGGTCAATCCATCGCTGCATAGAAGAAATCGATCTCCGACAGTTAGAGCAATATTTTTCTGGCAAATATTCAGCTGAGGGGTCATACCAATTGCCTGCAAAAGAATATTTCCCATGGATGAGATTTTTGCCTGTTCTGGTGTGAGAATTCCTTGACGTAACTGCTCGCCTACCAGTGAATGATCATCGCTCAATTGCTCGAATTGTGAGTTGTGTAAATGATAAATCCGACTGTCACCAACGTGGGCTAGATATCCCTGTTGCTGCTTTAGAAGGAGTATCGTCAAAGTTGTTCCCATGCCCTGCCATTTGTTGTTTCCACGAGCTGCTTGCTCAACTGCTTGATTGGCATTTTCTATGGCCTGTTTGAGTTGTTCTTGGGGACTGTTCTGATCAGTTGTTTGCAAGGACTGACAGATTGTTTCAACCGCGATCTGACTAGCGACTTCACCGGCGGCATGTCCTCCCATTCCATCTGCCACAATAAACAGTCCCATTTTCTCATCGACAAAGAATAGATCTTCATTGTTTTTACGCCTCAGGCCGATATCGGTTTTCGCACAAACTTGCAGTTTCATGATTTTATCAGCTTTTTTTGTAACACCAGCAGCTCTTGTTGAAGAATTCCCGCAGATTTGAAACGTCGCGTAAAGGTTTTTTGCAGGAGTTTATCAACAATAGTGTAACAGGCACTTGGAAGTTTTGGGCAAACTGCTGTGAGCGGACGATAGTTAGAGTTGGAAATGTTGTACATCAGTGCCGTCATGTTTTCACCCTGGAATGGTTTTTCGCCACCGAGCAGTTCATACATGACGACTCCGAGGGAAAAAAGATCGGAGCGACCATCCACTTTTTTTCCGGCTACCTGCTCTGGGGACATGTAGCTGGGGGTGCCGAGAATCATCCCAGTTTCTGTCTGGGAGCTGGTTGAAATTCGTGCGATCCCGAAATCGGTCACTTTGATCTGTCCCTCTTGTGACAGGATGATATTGGCTGGTTTGATATCCCGATGGACAACGCCTTGGCGGTGAGCATAGTCAAGTGCAGAAGCTGTTTGAGAAATAATGCCGATCACTTGCGCTATTGGCAGGCGTTTCTTGGGATGGCAGTAGTGACTTAAGTTATCACCTTCGAGCAATTCCATGGCAAAGAAAGTCAGATCAGTTTCTTCTCCAACGTCATAGATAGTAACAATATTCGGATGGCTGAGATTACCAGCGGCCTCAGCTTCCCGGAAAAAGCGTTCTTTGATTTTTGGTAATTCTTCCATGTCAATCTGCTGGTAGGCCAGGGTTTTAATTGCAACCTGACGATTGATCTTTGGGTCAATGCCGAGATAAACGGTTCCCATGGCTCCCTGGCCAAGTTCGCACTCAATGCGGTAGCGACCCAGAGTGGGTTTCTCTCCTGAACTATTCAGAATAACAGTGGCATTGTCATCGCGACCCAAGGCAGTTGTCTGTACAGGAATCTCCAATTGTTTAAGTCGATTTTTGGTATCGCGGAAGCGACCCGCTTGTAAAAGATGCTGATAAATGGAAATAGCATTGTGTGGCATCCGTTTACGTTCAAACTCAAGTCCCAGATTATAGAGCGTTGCCTTGCTCGATTTAATCTTTGGTTCAATTAAAAGGGCTTTTTCCAATGCCAGATCGAGTAGACCCTGTTCCTGAAAACGTTGGGCGAGAACCTTGTAGCTCTCTTGTCTGTGCTGGTCTCTTTCCCGATTTCCAATATTCCAGCGTACCAAAGTAAAGCCGCTGAGACAGAGGAAAGTGACCGGAATGATTTTCAACCAGATACTGAAGATAATCAGAGCGCCTGCCGCAGCCAGAACCCAACTGGCTAAAAATAGCAGAAGGATTACGAGCCCGGTGCGAAACGAGAGTCTGGGAATAAGTAGCGTCAATAGAACAACAAAGTAGAGGAGGACACCCATCTCCAGTAGCCAGACCCAACTGGGTCGTTTGGGTGCCGAGTTTGCCAACAGCGTTGCGGTTGTCAGAGCAGCAAGCTCACTGGTATTCATATTGCCATATCCAGCGACCAGATGCCGATCCCCGTAACTGTTGGCTGGCCCAATAATGACAACTTTGTCTTTTAAAGCATCCTGTTTCGGGTTGCCTAACAATAGATCTATGGCTCGGTAGGTCTGGAAGGAGGGTTGTTTTGGGTGAATATCCAATAGCATGCGATAGTCGCCGATGACTGGAATCTGCAATGTGTTGGTTTGTAGTGTTCCAGTTAGTTTTGGTGAAATTATTTGCAACTTTTGTAATCTTTCCCCCTGAGCTAAAATTGCCAGTTGTAAGGGGAGCGAAGGGAGCAATTGATTGTTCCAGGGGATCAATAACGTTTGGCTCCGAATCTTTCCATCTGGGTCTGGGAAAAAAAACAGGTGTCCAGCTGGAAGAATTTGATCGTTACTCAGCGTCTTTGGTGGGATATCCCAGCCTTCTTGGCTGTTTCTCCGGTAATGAGCCAATGGATTCTGCCAGTTGATGAGAAGTTGCTGTGGTTTTACGGCTGGATCTACTACAGGCGGCAGCGGTTCGGTAGAGAAACCATCGGGAAGGCTGGGTGGATCCAGAAGAGCAATATTTTCCCCCCCCAATTGATGAATCTTGTTGATTAATATGGTCAGATTTTTTTGTGAAGCAAGACTATTCTCTGGGCTAGAATAGCTGGATTGGTTGATGGTAATCAGGACGACTCGGTTGTTGCTGGGAGGTGCCCTGAATTGAAGTAACTGATCGTAAGTGGGATATTCCAATTTTAACAGGGTTGGATGATCAATGAGTGATGCGCCAAGTAGCAACAGTCCCATGAGTGGGCAAAGTGCCCAGGGAGATATGAGTAGCCTTCCAAATAAACGCATCATACATACCATATGCAAGCAAAGTTTTAGCAAATACACATTATTGTACAATAATTTTGTTGCGATTGGGATGTTTTTTTTCTCTGCCTGAATGTTGCAGAACCATTGTTTGTCGTTTCCTCACGGATCCAAATTTATGATACAAAGTGATTTGGTTGTTTAGTTATGTATAAGATGACTGGGGAGAAGAAAATGTCTGAAACGGTTTATCCAGATCAAGGACAATTACAGAAATTGGCGACCACACGTATGCCTTATGGGAAACATGCTGGGAGATTTTTGGTTGATCTGCCAGAACCCTATGTTGTTTGGCTGGTTGGTAATCGATTACCAGCTGGTTTGCTGGGGCAGCAATTACTGGAAATATACGAAATCAAGGTCAATGGGTTGGAGAGTCTTTTGCGCCCATTGCTCCCCCAGGAGAGCCAATGATATCACTTCCCTGGGCTAAGGGGACAACCCCGTTGATGTTGGCACCGATGCAGGGATTGACAAACGATGCCTTGCGAACTTGCTATATCGAACATTATCAGCCTGATATCGTTTTTACCGAGTTTGTGCGGGTTCAAACTCAATCAAGAAAGCGGATTGCCAAGGCAGAACTGGGAGAAATCGCGGCTCATAGTTCTGATGTCCCTCTGGTTGTACAGCTGATTGGCAACAATGCTTCAGCCTTGGCGGATGGGGCGATGCAGGTTCAGGATGCCGGGGTTCAGCACCTGAATCTAAACCTTGGTTGTCCCTATGGTCGGATGACAACAGGGGCAACAGGTGGGGAGTTGCTGAGAGACCCAGAGTCTCTTGCTGAATTATTGATGGCTCTTAGGCGATCAGTTCGGGGGAGCTTTTCGATCAAGTGCCGCGCAGGATATAGTGATCCTCGCCAGTTCTTTAAGTTGCTGCCTGTCTATCTGGATTCGGGTATTGATTATCTGATTCTCCATCCACGTACTGTGATCCAACAATATTCAGGTTGTGCTGATCACGATTTAACTGCCGAAGTTGCCAGTCGTACCAACCTTCCAATTATTGCAAATGGTGATATCAATTGTGCTGCAATGGGGCAGAAATTATTACAGGAAACAGATGTTTCCGGGTTGATGCTTGGTCGTGGGGCACTGGCTGATCCATGGTTGTTTCAACGCATTCGCGGTGAATTGCCGGGTGTATCTGACGAGGGACAGCGACGTAACGACCTGTATCAGTTGTTGACCGACTTGCTGCCACGTTATCTGGTGAAATTTTGCGGTGAACGACAGGCGCTGATGAAGTTGAAGGATCTTTTGAATTTTATTCCCGATGAGTGCCTACAGCGGGACATTGGAAAGTTGAAAAGGACAACAACTGTGCCGGGTTTTTCGACAGTTCTTGAAAGTAAGTTTCTTTGTTGATTGACCAGATTCAGGTTGTATTGCCTATTAAAATCGAACCATACTCTATAAAAGAAGAACTCTTCCACCAGCAACCCGCCCATGTTATAAATTTACAGATATCTATAAAGATTTCTCTCTGGTTCGAATTCGCCTGAACTAAACCTATTTAGTTTTACTCTGTGGAGGAGCATGAGTCGTCACCCGTTCTCTTTTTTCAATAACTTAAAGATTCGCTGGAAAATGTTAGTGGTTATCCTGCCATTGGTTGTTATCCCTATTTTTCTGCTTGGTGGAACCATCGGTTTTATTGCAACCAATCATGCGTACAAAGGATTGACCGATACCAGCAAGTCGGATCTGGACCACATGGCAAGTTTTACCCTGGATTTACTCAAGGGTCATTATCGCCAGTTTGAAGTATCCCGAGAGGATAAAAAGCGACTTGTTCAGCAGGAGATGAAGACTCTGGTTGAGTTGGCCCGAAATCAGATCAATGAGCAGCAAGGTTCTTTTTTGTTGGGCAATACTGATTTACTGCGGAGTCAGCAAGCAGTTCGTAATAGCTTTAAAAAAGTGAGTATTGGGAGGAGTGGCTATCTTTTTGCGATGACAACCAGAGGGGTTTTGGCTGCTCACCCCAGTCGTGAAGGGGAGAACATTATCAATGCTCAGGATGAAGAAGGGCACTTCTTTATTCGTGAGTTGATCGAGAGGGCTCTTGCCTCTGAACCAGAGGAAATCCTTTATACAATCTACCCGTGGATCAATGAAAGTCTTGGAGATAACCGATCTCGAAACAAAATAGTTGCCTACTCATATTGTCGCAAGTGGGACTGGATTGTTGCTGCTGGGGGGTATCTGGATGAAACCTATGATAATCCTGAATATGAAGAAGAAGCTCTTGCTGCACTTTCAGAACAAATTAAAAGCAAAAGAGTCGGTCAAACGGGATATATCTATGCCATGTCACGTGATGGAGTGTTGACGATTCATCCCGATGCTGAAGGGCAAAACGTTATATCTTCTTACGATACAGAGGGTCGTGCTTTCATTGCTGAGATGGTAGCAAAGAAGAATGGCTGGATTCACTATCCTTGGCGAAATCCGGAAGAAAAAACCCCCCGGATGAAAATCGTTCGTTATCGATACTTTGAGCCTTGGGACTGGATTATTGCTGTTGGCAGTTATGAAGACGAGTTTTATAACGCAGCAAATAATCTGAAATGGAAAATTGTAAAATATGTTTTATTGCTGCCGCTAGTCGTTGGATTGATCACGACTGTTCTGTTGGTTTGGGCATCTAAAATATTGACCGATCCGATCCATAAAATGATCACAGTTATTCGCCGGGTCAAGCAAGGGCGGTTAGACGAACGGATGCCGGTTAACAGTTATGATGAACTGGGGGAAATGGCGATCTCTTTTAATCGCATGACAATAATGTTGAGAAAAAATCAAGAGTTGGAAGCAACCCTTGCCCAGCAGGAGAAAATGGCTTCACTCGGTGTTCTTTCCTCTGGCGTTGCCCATGAAATCAATAATCCACTTGGAGTTATCCTTGGGTATGCGGGGCACTTGGAAAAAAAGATAGACGAGAATGATCCTAATTACACTTTCATCAGTGAGATCAAGAGAGAAAGTAAACGTTGTAAAAAAATTGTCCAGAATTTACTCAGTTATTCAAGAACCCCCAGACCGGTTCTTGAATCAACAGATATAAACCGTTTACTCCATCAAATTATCGATTTTGCTGAAAATCATTCCGACCTTTTCCATGTTGATATTATTCGGAATTTTGCCTCAAATATTCCCGCTTTTTCTGTCGATATGGATCAACTTCGTCAGGTTTCTATCAACTTGCTTCTCAATGCTGCATCCGCTTCTTCCAGAGGAGGGGAAATCAGGGTGTCAACTAGTCTGGATGGTGATGAATTTGCTCGTATCGAATTTTCTGATGATGGTGAGGGTATCTCGGAAGAGAACCTGGAGAAAATATTTGAACCTTTCTTTACCACCAAAACTCGTGGAACCGGTTTGGGGCTTGCTATAACCAAGCAGATTATTGAAATGCATCAGGGTGAAATTTTTATGGAATCAGAGATGGGCAAAGGGACAACTGTTGTTGTTCGCTTGCCTTTAGTTCGGGAAGAATATTGAGCACGCAAAAAACAGGATTTTTTATGTCGGCTAAAAAAATTATGATTATCGATGATGAAGAAGGTCTTTGTCGAATGATGGCCACTGTGCTGATGGATGATGGTCATGCTGTTCGCACCTTTAATGATCCGCAAGAAGCGGTTGATTCTTTTCTGCCCGCTGTCTGGGATCTGGTTATCACTGACATTAAAATGCCTGGGCTCAATGGTCTAGAAGTCTTGCAAAGAATTAAGGGGTGCGAACCTCATATCCCAATTATCGTCATCACTGCTTTTGCTACGGTAGAAATGTCTATTCAGGCATTGCGAAAAGGTGCCTACGATATGTTGACAAAACCATTTGAGCCGGATGAACTTCTGTTCCGAGTGCGAAATGCTCTTAAGCAAAACCAGTTAATGACTGAAAACCAGCAATTGCGAAAGGAGCTGGAGGGAAAATACAATTTTGATAATATTATCGGGGCATCGGTCATATTGCAGCAACTTCTCAGTAAAGTAGAAAAAGTGGCCGCTCGAGAAACCTCTGCTTTGATTACAGGTGAATCGGGAACCGGAAAAGAGCTGATCGCTCAAGCGATTCACTACAATTCTCCGCGGAAGGAAGAACCGTTTATTGCAATTAACTGCGGTGCTATCCCTGGGTCAGTGCTTGAAAGTGAACTGTTTGGACATAAAAAAGGTGCATTCACTGGCGCTAATGCAGATAAAGATGGACTTCTCAAAGCTGCTGATGGGGGAACTCTGTTTCTCGACGAGATTGGTAATCTGCCTATAACAGTACAGAAAACATTGCTGCGTTTTTTACAAGAGCAAGAATTTCATCGGGTTGGTGATACTACTCCGACTCGGGTTGATGTCAGGCTAATCTCGGCAACCAACTCAGATCTGGAAAAAGAGGTTGAAGAGGGATCCTTTCGTGAAGATCTTTTTTACCGACTGAATGTTATCAATCTGCACTTGCCACCTTTGCGACAGCGTAAAGCAGATATCGCTCTCTTGGCAGCTCACTTTATTGAGCAGCAGAACAAAAAGTTTGAGACCTCTATTTCGGGCTTTTCTGCAGATGCGCAACGGGTTGCTACCGATTATGTCTGGCCTGGAAATATCCGTCAGTTGAAAAATGTTATAGAGGCCTGCATGACCATGGAAACCGAACAACAAATTAGTTTGGCGACACTGACTCAGTTTATTGATACTGATGCACCTACCTCTGGTGGTGAAGAATATAATGATGCTCTGGCTCGTTTTGAAATCGATTACCTGCGTCAACTCCTTACCTCGTCTGACGGAAATATCGAAGAAGCAGCAAAAAAGGCGAGCATGAATATGGCGACGGTCTATCGTAAATTGAAAAAATATGGATTGCGTAAAGAAGATATGTTGATTTGACTAAAGTAGATTTATTCTTGAGACATCACGTGGATGTGCCCAGATTATTTTAAATGGAACATCTCCATAAAGGACATTCCGACCGGTTTTATAACCCAGAGAGCAAGGACGCCGATAATCAGGAGAGCCATTGTCCAGTTGAGAATTTGGGTTCGGAATTTCCAGTTTGGTTCTTTGCGCGGATTGCCATCTTTATCCAGTTTTTGAGAACGGGCTCGTGGGGCATTCCGTAATAATCGTCCCGATGAGAGAAAAATAAAAGCTGAGACGAGAAACTGAGGTATGACATCGGTGCTGAGAACACCTGCCGTTAGCAGAACAGCATAATAAACTAGAGCAACCAGCCCTAGAATTGTCATCTGTTGGCCAAGTTTCATTGCTTTATATCGTCCGTTCTAATTGGTAGAATAGTGTTTCCATAATTTAAGGTACCTGCAAGCTGCGTGTTTTTCAACCGGAATCGTAATGATTCGGGATGACTGTTAACCCCGGTTTCTAGTTGGAGTCATCACTTTCAGTGATAACATCATATCTCTCCCCCAATGGCAGGACTTCTCGCCCACGTATGCGGTTATAAGCTTGAGCAATCACCATATATATGGCAACCAGTGAGGCAAACATTCCAACACTGCATCCCAAGAAAAGAAATACCTGGTCGTCCCGCAAATGGTTCATCGCCAGAGCCAGGAAAAAGAACATCATCGATCCGTACAGGATTTGAATGGCTGTATTTTGACGAAAGCTGGCAAGGAATAAAATGGCAATAAATAGGCCCCAGAGGCTCATAAAGGAGAACATCGTTATTGAGTTAGGGTGTCGCCCTACGCCAAGTTGTGGGGATATCTCATAGCTGATCAGTGACAGCCAGAAGATTCCAAGTGGTAATAATGTTGCCGCTGCGTAAGCTTGCCCTTGTTGTTGACTGCGAATCCCGGTCAGTAATTGTATGCAACCGCCACCAAGCAAGATTAGTCCGGTGATGTGTGCTGGTGGTTTACAGGGTTCGATCAGACTTAGTATGTATATCGTCAACGTAACAGCCAATGCCAGCAGCCCTGTTGTTGGCAAATTGTCCTGCTGTTGTTGGATATAAGTGGTCATAATCTCTCCCATACTCTATTTAGACGAAAAAAGTGCCCTATCCAAGAATAGGGCACTTTTCCAGGTTGTCATTGATCAGATCATTAATCTTGAGCTTTCTGCAGAACCATGTCTTCTTCATCGACAAAAACTTCTTCTGTCTCGGTCACGGTTGCAGGAGCTTTCTGTGTCCGCAGTGACATTGCCATCATTGCGCCAACCAGAAGCAATACACCGGCAACGATAAAGGATGAATCCATACTGCCAGTCTTGACTTTCAGCATTTCAGAAACCCTGACCAGAACAAATGCACCAACACCCCAGGCAGAGAATAGCAGGCCATAATTCATACCGAAGTGTTTCATACCCCAACTGTCTTTTGCAAAAGATGGGAACAGTGAAAGGTTTGTCCCGTAATTGAAGACCATGGCTGTGACTAGCAGTGCGACCAGAATCGGGCTGCTACTTTCGCCACCAAGGACAGGAATGGCAACAAACATTAAGACAGCCTGGAATGCCAACATGAAACAAAGCGTAGTTGCTCGGCCAATCTTGTCTGAAACGACACCAGCGATCAGGCGTCCCGCAGCGTTTCCAACCGACATTATGACAACAACCAGGAAGGCCATTTCGCCCATTGATGCTTTAGCTAATCCTTTAGCGCTACCGATGACCATCAAGCCGGCACCGGAACCAATAAAGAAGCAGAGCCACAGGGTGTAAAATCTGGCATTGGTGAATAATTGTGAAGGTTTCAGATCGGGGACTGCTGGGGCAGATTTTGCTGCAGACTGCTTAGCCGTTGGATCAGCAACATAACCTTCAGGTGGATTTGAGATGAGCATTCCTAGGCCACTGACGACTATTGCAAACGCAATACCAAAGTACATCATCGATTGTTGCAGACCAATGGTTGCAAGTAGGTATTTGGCTAATGGAGCTATGTATACCGATGCCAGACCAAAACCAGAGACAACGATTCCAGCGATCAGGCCGGTCTTGGCCGGAGAAAACCATTTTAGGGCGGGCGGTGTTGCCGCAGAATAACCAAAACCAATTCCGGTTCCTGCCATCATTCCAAAACCAACAACCCATGCCCAATAATTGGTTGTTTGTGAAATCCAGATAAAACCAGCTCCAACCAGCAGGCCACCAATGGCACAAGTAACTTTAGGGCCCAGCTTGTCCTGACATTTTCCTGCCAGAATCATTGCTGCAGCAAATGCCAAACACGCAACAGCATAAGGATCATTGATGCTTGCAGCGTCCCAGTTAAAAGCGCCTTGGCCTCCGGCAGCGATTGAGTCTGAAATTGCACCTTTAAAAATACTCCAAGTATATAAGATGCCCAAGGCCAGATTGATACCGGTGCCGGCCAACACAACTTGTAGACCGCGATTTTTGATTTTTTGTGGTTGCATAGCTGTTTTCTCCCTTTTAGGCAATTCAGTAACCAAAGAATCAGATTCTTCGGCAAGTTCCATATTCAATGGATTGAGTTGATAGGATGACATTACGTTTTTAAGTCGATGAGTTAGTGGCCATTTGTTGCCGAACTTTATTTTGATTGGATTGCGGCTGACCCGAGGCTGTATTTTGGATATGGGTGAGATTGATATCTCAACATCTCTTTCTGGCTTATGTTGTTCTATTAATTTGTCAAGAATTTCAGGGTGGTTTTCAGATAATATTTCAAACTTATCGCACTCCTGATAACGACAGGAGCAAAAATGGGACATTGCGACAACGTCATAGGGAGAAGTGTAATCTTCACCTACGTCGCACAATTTTTTTTCGAGATCAAAATAGGGGCATATCGCCATAGTCTCCTCCTTGGTAGCTGTCTCACTTGGCTATTGTCCTATCGCAATCTGCATACCAAGGTTTAAAAATAATTATTTAATTATTTTAGTTAGTTACAAAGGTGTTGTTATTTATAAAAAAAAGCAATTTCGCAAATTTGCGAAAGCAGATTATCGTTCTCAGAAGAAATGGGCAGGAAAAGTGAAACCCTGTTTTAGCTGATAGTTGTTGTTCTATCAGGCTTTCCAAGAAAAGGATAATGACTGAATTGAGCTGAATAAACATAGTTTTGCACTTTTGAAAAAGGCTCTGGTGTTTTTTGCAGATTTGCGAAAATAGGTGCAAATGATAAGTAGCGGATTCTCTCCCTTTGTGTTTTGTCGAATTCATAGAATAAAGGGTCTTGATATCCCGTTCTTAATCTTTGCTTGTTGATTCATTTATCACTTTAAGTTTCATCGGAAAAGTCAGTGAAATTGCTGAAAATTAGCTTTTGAAGCCAGCTGGGTATTTATAGTGGATTGACAATATGTTGTGTTTATTTAGTAAAAAAGATACTAGATATTGTGATTTTGTCTTGGGGTGACTAATGACTTATGTTAGTGTCTTCGGCGTTACACTTTAACTTATTTATCGATATTATTTTCCTGTGCAATCTGACAGGGAGGGGCACAATGGTAGAATTTATTCGTAAACGTGACGGTCGTTTGATGCCGTACGTAGAAGACAAAATCTCTCAGGCTATTATCAAGGCGGTTAAGTCGGTTGGTGGTAGCGATTTTGAGAGGGTTTCTGATATCACTCGCCAAGTTGGCGGGATACTTTCCGTTCTCTATAAAGATGACCGGGTTCCAACCGTTGAAAATGTGCAGGATCTGGTTGAAAAAATTCTCATCGAAAATGGTCATGCACAAACGGCCAAAGTCTACATCCTCTATCGTAAACAACACGAAAACTTGCGCCAGACCCGTGAATTCATGCGCGAGTCAATTGAATCGATTGATTCCTATTTGGTACGTGAAGACTGGCGGGTCAATGAGAACGCCAATATGGGCTACTCGTTACAAGGTCTTAACAACCATATTGCAGCCAATATTACTAGCAACTACTGGTTGAATAAGATTTATCCTGGCGATATTGCCGATGCTCATCGCGACGGGGAATTTCATATCCACGATTTAGGAATGTTGTCGGTTTACTGTTGTGGTTGGGATCTGAAGGATCTGCTGCTGAAGGGCTTTACTGGCGCTTACGGTAAAGTACAAAGTGCTCCACCGAAACATTTCCGTACTGCTTTGGGGCAGTCTGTCAACTTTTTCTATACCCTACAAGGGGAAGCTGCTGGAGCTCAGGCCTTTGCCAGTTTTGACACTCTGCTTGCACCCTTCATTGCTTACGATAAACTCAGTTACACCGAGGTTTTGCAGTCGCTGCAAGAATTCGTCTTCAATATGAATGTGCCGACCCGGGTTGGCTTTCAGACACCGTTTACCAATATCACGATGGATATGATGGTGCCATCGAATATGGCGCAGGAAGCTGTGGTTATTGGCGGTGAGCTGATGGATCGTTGTTACGGCGAGTTTCAGGTTGAAATGGATATGTTGAATCGGGCTTTCTGTGAAGTGATGATGCAGGGTGATTCGTCTGGGCGAATTTTCTCTTTTCCAATTCCAACCTACAATATTACCAAGGATCTGGACTGGGAGAGTGATCGGCTTCGCCCGGTCTGGGAGATGACGGCAAAATACGGTATTCCTTACTTCAGTAATTTCGTCAACTCCGATATGGATCCAGAAGATGCCCGCTCCATGTGTTGTCGGCTACGCCTTGATAACCGCGAACTGCGGCGGCGTGGGGGTGGCCTATTTGGCTCCAATCCAATGACCGGATCGATTGGTGTTGTCACTATTAATTTGCCACGAGCAGCCTATCTTGCCAACGACCAAGTCGAGTTTTTTGCTCGCATCAGCAAACTGATGAAGCTGGCATTTCAGTCGTTGGAGATCAAACGAAAACAATTGGAACGGTTCACTGCAGACGGACTTTACCCCTATAGCAAGTTTTACTTGTCGGCAATTCGAGAGCGGAGTGGCAACTTCTGGGATAATCACTTCTCTACTATTGGCCTGATCGGTATGCATGAGGCCTGTCTCAACTTGTTTGGCAGTGGGATTGAGAGTGATGAGGGGCAGACTCTATCTCAGGCCACTCTGGAATATATGCGTAAGCAGTTAGAAGCTTTTCAGGAGGAAACCGGCCACCTCTACAATCTGGAAGCAACTCCGGCAGAAGGTACCAGTTTCCGACTCGCCAACCGTGATCGACAGAGTTATCCAGATATTGTTTGTGCCGGGGATGACGAGCCCTATTATACCAATTCAACCCAGTTGCCAGTTGGAATGACTGAAGATATATATGAAGCGCTGACCCATCAGGATGAAATGCAGACTCTTTATACTGGCGGTACGGTGTTTCATGGGTTTCTGGGTGAACGATTGGAAGATTGGCGCAGTGCGCGTCTTTTAGTTAAACGGATTTCGGAAAACTTCCATCTTCCCTATTTTACTCTGAGTCCAACTTTTACAATCTGCCCGGTGCACGGTTATATATCGGGCGAACATTTTTCCTGTCCACATCATCAGGAGGGGCAGGCCGCCTAATTCATTCACACCTAACTGAAAAGTGAGGAGGTTACAATGGCAACAAAGTGTGATGGTAAGACAGAGGTTTATTCACGTGTGTGCGGATTTTTTCGACCCGTTCAACAGTGGAATCGCGGCAAAAAAGAAGAGTTTAAAGATCGTTCTGAGTATGTGGTTGCACCCAAGGAGCAAAAGCGCTGAAAACGATTCGAATCAAAGGTTTTCAAGGAACTAGCTTGCTTGATTTCCCAGGTCGGGTTGCTTCGTTGGTATTTACTGGCAGTTGCAATCTGACTTGTCCTTTTTGTCACAACGCCGGGTTGGTTCTGGATCCTGATGGTTATCCAGATTATCCCCTTGATGAGTTGCTGGCAGACCTGAAAAAGCGTGAGGGTTTTATTGATGGGGTTGTGATTTCGGGCGGAGAACCCACCATTGATAATGGTCTGCCGGCATTTTTATCCCTGCTGAAAAAGAGAAATCTACAAGTTAAGCTCGACAGTAACGGATTGGCACCCGATGTAATCGACCAGTTGTTGGAAAAACAGCTGGTCGATTATTTTGCGATCGACATAAAAACCAGCCTCAGCCGCTACAATGAGCTTCACACCATGCCAGTGGTGACCGAGACCTTGCGTAAAACGGTGGCTATTCTCAAGCAGGCCTCAGTAGAGGTGGAGTTTCGCACTACCTGCATTCCTCATCTAGTGGCTGAAGCTGAAATTAATGAGATGGGAGAGTTATTACAAGGGGTGCAGCTCTGGGTCTTGCAGCAATATGTTCCACTTCATGCCATGATTGAAGAGTGGCAACAATTTGATGTTTATCAGCCCCAGCAACTTTATGCTTTAGCAGAGCAAGCTGGAAAATATGTTGAGCAGGTTCAAGTGCGGGGTATTTGATAACTACGTCTATAAACTAAAAAGCCACGGTATTAAACACCGTGGCTTTTTAGTTCACGAGAAGTGAATTACTGCTTTACTTTGTGACAGAACAAACAGCGAAATTTAGAAGGATGATCTTCTGAAAAGGGGACTTCTTCTTCATTGTGACAATCGCCACAAAACTTTTCAGCTGCTTTCTTACCATCAGTTTTGACAATATCGTAGAATTTCAGGTGGATCTCATCTTTTGGTACCGGTTGAGTTGTCTCTTCTGGTGCCATCCAAAGGAATATGATGAGAGCTAAGGCTCCTAGTAGAAGAAAAATATCACGTTTTTTCATGAATGTCTCCAGCGAGAAAAGTCGAACTTAAATGAACGAAGTTATTCTGAAGGGTTAAAAGTTATTCCGATTTTATAAATAAAAGATAGATAAACAGGAAAACAACCACTGCACCACCACCAACGATAATCCAGAGTCCACCACTTGCTATCCCCTCTACACCGGTTCCTCTACCGAGTGCTAGGGAAACGACAAGGACAAATCCACCAATGCCGCTAATAAACCCAGCTGTTGCCTTCCATCCCATAAGGTAAGCGAAGAGGATGATGACGGCGAACCCCCCTAGAAACCAAGGGTTAGTACTCAGATCACTAATATTCCAGTCTTGCAATTGTTGCATGACTTGATCAGTGCGAAAATATTCGAGGTACTGTTTGATTGTGTCCCAGTTCATATTTTTTCCTCATCAGGTCTGCTGAATCTGTGATTTCAGCAGTTTCAAGGTGGACAGAATAGTAGCAGATTGTTCAGTGATGGGAAAGTGGTAAAAGCCCGTAAATCTTGACTTTATCAAGGGGCTTAACTAGGATAATCAACTTGGTTTTATTAAAAATTACAATTAGGTGATAGGAGTTTTTGTGCGACATCGTTCGATCGGTATATTTGATTCTGGAGTTGGTGGCTTGACAGTTTTTAAGGAGATTGCCAGTTTGTTGCCAGGTGAAAATCTGATCTATCTTGGTGATACTGCACGAGTCCCTTACGGAACCAAGAGTGTTGAAACAGTTTGTCGTTATGCCCTTGAGGCTGCTGAATTTTTAGTTGATCAGGGGGTCAAGCTTCTGGTTGTCGCATGTAATACCGCTTCAGCGGTTGCTCTTCCCCAATTGCGTGAACGCTTCCAATTGCCGGTGATCGGGGTGATAGAGCCAGGTGCCAAGCGTGCCGCAAAAAGCTTGAATCGGAGGATTGGCGTGATTGGAACTGAAGGGACGATTAATAGTAATCGTTATCCTGAAGCGATTCATGCGTTGTTGCCGGATGCTAAGATATTTTCTGCTCCCTGTCCCTTATTTGTTCCACTTGCCGAAGAGGGTTGGGCAGAACATGAAGTCGCCAAGTTGGCAGCCAAAGAATATTTACAGCCTTTGCTGACGGCTCAAATTGACACGTTGGTTTTAGGTTGCACCCATTACCCACTTTTACGAAATACCTTGCAGACCATTCTTGGTGACACTGTTGATATGGTTGATTCAGCTGAAGAAACAGCAAAAGCGGTTCAAAACCTTTTTCAGCAGCAAGGGTTGGCGAACCCTGAATGTGGTGGGCAGAGAACGTTTTTTGTGACCGACGTGCCAACTCGTTTTGAACGTGTTGGCCGAGCATTTCTCAGGAATAATCTGGGGCGGGTTGAACAGGTTCAAATAGGTTAAAGAGGATTCAATGAAAAAATTGTTGTCAGGCCTGCTTGGGGTGTTAGTTGTCGGAGCTCTTATTGGTTATGGAATTGGTTGGTATTTTCAACAGTCACAAGAGATTGGAGAAGAAGTCCGGGTTGTGATTGCTGATCAGATACCGCCTCGGGAGGTACAACTTTATTTTACCGAACCTCAGGGGGCTTTTCTGATTCCTGAAACGCATGAAATTCCTGCGTGTGATGAAGATCGAGATTGTATCCAAAGTATGTTATTGGCTTTGATCGGTGGCTCGCAGCAAAATAACCTTCCGGTGTTACCCAAAGAAACAAAAATTCTTGTTGTTGATGTGGAAAACGATTTGGTTAGAGTCAATTTCTCCAGACATCTGGTCGATTTTCATCCCGGTGGGAGTTTGACGGAATTACTGTCGATTTATAGCTTGACCAACAGTCTGAACGAAAATTTTCCTTATGTTCGTCAGGTGCAAATATTAATTGAGGGAGAGGTGTCTCAGACTTTAAAGGGGCATGCTCGCATTGATCAACCAATATATGCTGATTTCAGTTTCAGTGAGGCACCTTTGATTGGTCCTTTGCCAGAGGCAGAGGAGATCTCTCCTGTCGATCAGGCTCTAAGTATTGAGAAGCTTATTGAAAATAATGACTCTTCTGAGAATGATAGAGAAGATTAAGGATGGTCGTTGTGTCATCCTGCCTGTTGCGGTATATATGAGTTTTCTATTTGAGGAACTACCATGATCGTTGGATTTAACCATAATATTACCTATCGGGGTGTCAGTTTTCATGTCCAGACTGAAGATAGTGGGCTAAAAAGTCCTCATCTGGTGACGCTGCTATATCATGGTGGTACCATTATTTCATCTCAAAGGACTAGCTACGCTGATATTGTAAAGGTTGATAATCTTGACCGTGTGATTGAAGAGTTGGCAAAGGAGCAGCATAAGGGGATGTTGCGACGTTTAACCAAGAGTGAGTTTGATGAGAGAATTGTTGAGCTTGGAATTCCACTGGGGGGGGCTGCAGAGCCGTCATCCCAGCAAACGGTAGCGAGCACACCAGCCCCAGAAGAACTGGATACCCAAGAGATCCCAGCAACAGTCGATTCTGCTCCAGATGCTGTGATCATTGTTGAAGAGCCGATAGTTGATAAATTTAACCAACCAAAAGTTTCCAACGAACCCAGCCTTGATGATCTGATCTACGCTTACTTGACTGCAGGACAAAATTAACATTTATCTGCAAGTTATTTCTTTTTCTATCTCTTCGGTAGTTTCTTTCCGTCTGCAGCTTATTGGTTTGTCCGAGTCTCCGGTTTTTCTGAATCTATATCATGCACATACAAAGTTTGGCTCGGAAAAGCGATCTCCAGTCCGATACTTTCCACCGTTTCCATAATTTTCAGGCAGACGTCTTCACGCGCATCAAGATATTCACCCCAGACAGTGCTAGTTGTGAAACAGTAAACCATAATATCGAGGGATGAAGCACCGAAATCAGTAAAATTAACCAAGAAGAAATCCTGGTGAATGGCAGGATGTTCCCGGAGCATTTGTTTGATGGCAGCAACAGCTTGGCGCATTTGTGTGGGGGTCGTATCATAGGTTACGCCAACCGTTAATTTGATGCGGCGTTTTGGCATCTGGCTGAAATTGTCAATCGACATATTCATCAGGACACTATTTGGAACAGTAATTTGAGTCTTGGCAAAGGTTCTGATCCGGGTTGAGCGAAAACCTATTTCGTCAACAGTTCCCTCCATATCCCCTGCCTTAATCCAATCTCCAATGGTAAATGGTCGATCAAGAAGAATCATAATAGAGCCAAATATGTTGGATAAACTATCTTTTGCTGCCAACGCAACAGCCAGTCCACCCAGACCCAGTGATGCCAGAAGTCCTGAGATAGAATATCCAAGGTTCTGAACCAAAAAGAGAATTGCCAGGAAGACAATAAAAACACGTAAACTTTTACGAATGAACGGCACCAGATGGTCATCCAGTGTCGATTCTGTCTGTACCGCCCAGTGACCCAGCCAATGCTCTAAAAGTGAAACCATATTGTAGCAGAACCAGGCCAAATTGAACGTCAATAGAACCTGAACTCCATTGCGAGCCAGTTGATCCAGATTGGTTGGTTGATTGGGGAGCTGTAGAATTTCAATTCCAAGGTAAAAACCAATGACGACCACCAGAAATTCAGCTGGTTTATTGAGATTTTTAAGTAGGATATCGTCCATTTGGCTAGATGTTTTTTGCGCTGCCTTGAAAATTGTTTTAGTAAAGATATGTGCAATGACTCGCTTGAGCAGCAGAGCAATAAATAGAACAACAAAGGCAATAATAAAGCGTAACAAGCTTATCCCAAGGATAGTTTGATCGATCAATTGTTGAAGGTATGACAAGGTTTCCATGCTGATCTTTAAACTCCAGGTATTGATGAATTGAAGCTGTGGCCGCTATTATTGCTCCCAGAGACCCCGTTTTTTTTTCTGTGCTATTTTTTCTGTTTTGAGAAAATCTTTTTTATATCGAAAATCGTAACGACGAAACACTGTTGCCAGCCCTTTTTCCAGAAGGAGTGAGTTAAGCATATCTCCACCGGGTAAATAAACATAGGCAAGCAACCTTCCATATTTATCTTTTTTGGGCTGGTCAAGTTCCAGTCTGACTTTTTTTCCTTTCACATGGCGGATATTATATTTTTTGACCTGCCTTGAAATTTCACGCAACTTGTTTTCGTTGATATTGAATTTTTGTGTATAAAAACGATCTCTTGATGATGCCTTATTCTCAGGAGTATCAATGCCAATCAAACGAACCTTACCAAGATTTTCAATTTTCAGAGTGTCTCCATCATAAATCCATAAAACTCGCCCGGTGAGATCTGCTGCCTGGGATAATGCTGTCAGCAGAGACAGCAGGGTAAGGATTAGAAGTAATTGCTTCAACATGGTTGTTGCTCTTGTGAAAAGCCTTGAACTTCCAACATATTTCAGCGGCCCCAAAATAAACGGGCAAAGAATCCGGTAAACAAACCCCAAACTAGATTGGAGGTAACGATTAACAAAGGTGTTAACATGCCAAGATCGAACCCCGCCATTCCTTTTAGATAGACGTATGGATAAAGATAGAAAATGGCAGTCAGAGAGGGAATCAACGAAAACCAGAGTCCTTTGCGAACCCAATGACGGCGGTGACGGGGGATCCCAACGGTGAAAAAATATCCCAGCCCCCAGAACCCACCGATGAACATTTGTGGATAGAGCTTTGGCAGCTCCAAAGTCTGAATAATTTTAACCCCGATGAGGTTTGAGATGTTCCATTCGTTGCATCCCCAAAGAAACAGACTGCTGGCTAGAGCTCCGAGCAGACCAGCGACAAAACAGACCGCAAATAATGCGCCACTTTTTGGCATGGTTCCTCCTGCATCGATTACATTACAGCAACATCTGCAATTTAATTCACCGAATCAGCCTCAGGCAGAATTTCATTCATGCTTCCGCTGCGATATCCTTGCAGATCAAGGGTTACGTAGTCAAATCCATTTCGATTAAATGTTTCAACCAAATCCAGTCGGAGAGATTCATCTAGCATTCTGGAGATCTCGTCCGGGGCAATTTCAATCCGAGCCAGTTGGTCATAACAACGAACCCGATAATGTGAAAACCCCTGTAGTCGCAGCCAGGACTCACACTTATCAACCATTTTAAGTTGGGCAAGAGTAATCTTGGTTCCATAGGGAAACCGGGTGGCCAGGCAGGCAAAGGGCTGCTTGTCCCAAGTGGATAGTTCAAGCTGGCGACTTAGCTCCCTGACTTCCTGCTTTGTTAGGTTGGCCTCCAGCAATGGTGAGCGGATTTTTAGCTGGGTGATTGCTTTTTGACCTGGCCGATAATCATCCTGGTCGTCGAGGTTAGAACCATCAAGCAGAATTTCAAAGGGAGTCTTTTCTATTTCATCTAGGAATAGACTGAAAAGGTTATGTTTGCAGTGATAGCAACGTTGTAGCTCATTCTTGACAAAATCGGGTAGCTCCATTTCATTGCTATCGATGAATTGTTGCTGTACGCCAAATTTATCAGCAAGCTGTTGGCTCTGTTCGATTTCATAGCTGGGGAAGATAGGAGATATTGCAGTGAGAGCGAGAACTTTTTCCGCTCCAAGGCTGTCACAGGCAACTTTCAGAAGGAGGGTTGAATCAACCCCCCCTGAAAAAGCAACAACCACTGACTTAAACTCAGATAAGATTTGTTTCAGATGTTGATATTTATCGTCCAGGCTCATGATGACTTAGATGAAATACATAAAGCGATGGTCCAGCTCTTTTTCAAGCCCCATCTCTTGTCCCTGTTCACAGAGGTCTTTTAAGCTGATAGAAGCAAAATAGTCCCCAAGAATGCGACTCCCTTCAACCCAAATATGCTGGGTAAGGCATTGATTGTCAAATTCACAGGACGGTGGGGCTTCACCCTCTTTACGACGTCCCTTGATACAATTGACCAGCAGTAATTCACCTTCGGCCGCCAGCACAATTTCTTTGACGGTGATTTCTTCGGCAGGTTTCATCAGGCTGTATCCGCCTTGAGGGCCACGGCGGCTTTTCAATAGGCCAGCTTTTTTCAGGTCTTGAAAAATTTGCTCGAGATAGCGTGGTGAAATGTTTTGCCGACGAGAAATGTCCTTAATCTGTGCAGGTAAAGTTCCGGCATGAAAGGCCATATCAAACATTGCACGAACACCGTAGCGGCTTTTTGTCGATAGTTTCATAGATTCTCCTCTGTAGCTTGTTTGATAATCAATATAGGAATCTTAACTAATACTGTCAAGAATAAAGTACAGTTTTTCATGGGAGATTTATCTGCATTAATTTTGAGGGGATTATTGGGAGGGTTTGCTTTTCTGTTCTGGGTATGGTGACATGAGAGTTTGTTATGGGCGAATTCATGGAGAGTGCGATGAAGCAGTACCAATTTCAACTTGAATTTCAGGTGCGGGATTATGAGTGTGATATGCAGGGACACGTCAATAATGCGGTTTATCTGAATTATCTGGAACATTGTCGTCATGAATTCATCAAAGAACTCGGTCTGGATTTCTCTGAGCTTGTCAGGCGTGGAATCAGTTTGGTCATCATTCGGGCAGAAGTAGATTACAAGTATTCGTTGTGTAGTGGTGACCGGTTCATGGTCGGGGTTATTCTGGAGCGAGTGTCCCCTTTGCGTTATCGATTTGTTCAGGATATCTATCTGCTACCAGAGAACAAACTGGTATTAAAGGCGCGGGTGACTGGAACTGGAGTCAACGCTAAGGGGCGACCACAGTTGCCGGAAGAAATCAGGGCTGCGTTTGATAATGTCTCCTGATAGCAGTCACCAAGAGCAGTTACCCGATCACTCTACGTTACCAGTTATAAGGTTTGTCTCTGATAGACCTGAGATCGAAGCTTCGGGGGAGAATAATCCCGGTCTACACTTAGCTGTGACTGCTCACCAGGGGAGCTCTTCACCATTGCTATGCCAGAAGGATCCCGAGTTTTCAAGGGTGAGGCCTTCAATTCTTTCGGCCAGTCCGGCAACCGATTCTTCCGGAGTGATCAACCCAGCAAAATTAACCATCCGGGTTTTTACAAATCCTGGATGCAATTGCGCCACGGCAATCCCACGCTCTTTTAGATCGACAGCCATGGAGCGGCCAAGAGCATTAAATGCAGCTTTGGAAGCACGATAACCATAACGACCACCAGAGTCATTGTCGGCAATAGAGCCCATGCGGCTGGTGATATTGGCAATTTTGCTTCCCTTATGCAGGTTGGGTAACAGAGCTTCACTGATTCGCAAAGGGGCAAATGCGTTGATTTCCATTTGCAAGCGGAGCGAATCAAAATCGAGTGTTCCGAGGGTTTCGTCCTGCATGAAGCCAGCATTGTTGATCAACAGGTCAATCATTTCCCCTTTCAGGGCAGCCACTAACTGCTCAATACTTTCTTTGCTGGTGACATCGATCCTGTCAATAACCTGTGTAGCAATTCTCTCAAGATCGGATGACGTTTCACGGCATACTCCTGTGACCTGCCAACCTTTAGCCTGATAGTGATTCGATAGTTCGAGGCCAATCCCGCGATTTGCACCGGTAATCACAACATGCTTCATAGCACTCTCCTTCCCAATGGGCGATTTTTGATTGAATCGATTATATTCGACGTTCACATAGATAGACTGAGAGGGAGTTATCCTCCTCTCAGTCTATCTGAGTATATCAAATATATTACTTTTTTTATCTTAATTTAATTTCAATATCATGTATACTCTATTTTTTAAAACACTATATCTTGTGCTTTAGTGTGCAAGTGGAGGAAGTCAATAGATGGCTAAACGTTATCGTGTGATCAAACGGAATGGGGAATCAGCAACTCTTGATATCGCTAAAATTCGCAAAGTTATTCAGTGGGCCGCGGAAGGGTTGGATATTAACCCAATTGAACTGGAATCGAAGCTGGAAATTCATTTTCGCAACAATATGACGACTGGAGAGATCCATGAAACTGTTATCGAAACATCCTTACGGTTGACTTCCATTGAAGAACCGGATTGGCGGATTCTTGCCGCGCGTTTGAAGCTAGTTGATTTTTACAAACGGGTTCACATGACACGCGGTATCCCTTATGAGTACCGTTATCCAAGTTATTGTCAAACGGTTAAAGACTTTGTTGCCAAGGGAATTTATTCTTCTCTGTTGTTGGAAAGGTATTCTGAAAAGGAATTGCATAAAGCGGGGCAATTTCTGAGACAGGAGTACGACTACGATTATGACTATGCCGGGATCAGCCTGCTGATCAAGCGTTACATGCTGGAATATGACAATCAAGTGATTGAAATGCCTCAGGAGGCATTACTGACGATTGCTTTACTGATTGAGCAGAATCAGCCACATGAAATCCGGTTACAGCGGGTTCGTGATACTTATGGAATGTTGGCGAAACGTAAAATTTCTTTGGCAACGCCCATTCTAATCAATTTGCGTAAACCGAACGGTAATCTTTCCAGCTGTTTTATCACTGCTTTTGACGATGATACTAACAGTATTTTTCATACTTTTGAGCAGGTTGGTCAGATCAGTTCTGGTGGCGGTGGAGTTGGGGTGAGTATTAGTCGGATCCGTTCGCAAGGATCGCGTATTCGCAATTCTCTCGGTCGGGCTGGCGGAGTGGTACCGAATATTCGTGTCGTTAATGATATTGCGCTTTATTTCAACCAGGGTGGGAAAAGAGCTGGGGCGGTCACTGTCGCATTGGATAGTTGGCACCTTGATATGGAAGATTTTCTTGAGTTGCAGACCGAAAATGGTGATCAACGACGTAAAGCTTATGATGTTTTTCCCCAGGTGGTAGTAACTGATCGCTTTATGCAAGCGGTAGAAAATAACGAAGATTGGTATTTGTTCGATCCTCACGAAATTCGTAGTAAATATCAATACGAGCTGGCAGATTTGTGGGGTGAAGAGTTTGAGAGTGTTTTGGCTCATCTCTACGTTGAGATAGATAAGGGGCATATCGAGCTTTTTGAGAAGGTTAATGCTAAAGATCTTTACAAGCAGGTTATGAAGGTACAAATCGAGAGTGGTATGCCTTATATTTCTTTTAAAGATACCATTAACCGGGCTAACCCAAACAAACATCTCGGTATTATTCCCTGCACCAATCTCTGCGTAGAATCATTTTCTGTGGTAAAGCCCACCAAGATCGGGGCACAGTCTTTTGCAAATGACAGCATTACTCGAGAAATGGAACCAGGGTTGGTTCATACTTGTAATCTTGTGTCGATTAATCTGGCCAATCTTGAGGATGACGAACTGCCGGGGATTTGTGAAACGGCCGTCAGAATTCTGGATAACTGTATCGATATTACTGATGTCCCGGTCGCCGAAGGGCAGCGGCACAATGAGCTGTTGCGCACCATTGGAGTTGGCTTAATGGGGTTGGCTGATTATTTGGCGCGACGTGATATCCCTTATGTTGGTGCGACAGATGCGGTGGAAAAATTGGCAGAAGAGTTTGCCTACCATTGTATCTCAGCCAGTTGTGATCTGGCCGTTGAGCGGGGTCGTTATCCGTTGTTTGAGGGAAGCAGTTGGTCGCAGAAGTTAATTCTCTGCCGTGATCGAAATTGGTTTGCTGAGAATGCAACCCTGAATTGGGACACGTTGTTTGACCGGATTTCTGAACACGGAATCCGCAACAGTCATATTACTGCGATTGCGCCAAATACCAGCAGTTCTATTGTGCAGGGCTGTACGGCAAGCGTATTGCCGATTTTTAGTAAGTTTTATATTGATAACAACAGCAATGGTACTGTGCCGATTGTCCCTCCTTTTATCAAAGAGAAACTCTGGCATTATCAGGAGTCTAAACATATCGACCAGAAAGTTGTCGTTGACCTGGTATCACGGTTACAGAACTATGTGGATACCGGTATTTCAATGGAGCTGTTGTTCAATTTGAATAAAAATATTACCGCTAAGGATATTTATGAAACACATATGGAGGCCTGGAAAAAAGGTTGTAAAGCGATTTACTATACCCGGAGTATCCAGAAAAATAGCAATATCATTTCGGACAAGGATGAATGTATCTCCTGTGCCGGATAGCATCTGGGTTAAAGAAAAAATGATAACGGGGAGAAAAAAATATGGAACCAAAAAGACTGTTTAATCCAGAAGGGGATGATTCCCTGGAAAATCGACAGATTATCGGTGGCAACAGCACCAATATTTTCAACCTGAATAATGTCCGTTATTTATGGGCGAATAAGCTTTATCGCAATATGATGGCCAATTTCTGGATTCCGGAAAAAACTGATCTTTCCAGCGATATTGAGCCTTACAAGCATCTGACTGTTGAAGAACGTCAAGCTTACGATGGTATATTATCTTTCCTGATTTTCCTTGATAGTATCCAGACCAATAATCTGTCGAATATCAATGATTATATCACCGCACCGGAGGTCAACTTGTTACTGGCGATTCAACAGTATCAGGAGGCAATCCACAGTCAAAGTTATCAGTATATTGTCGAGTCGATTATTCCGACAGATCGGCGTAACTCTATTTATGATAAATGGCGAACCGATAAAGTGTTATTTGAGCGCAATAAATTCATTGCACAAATCTATCAGAACTTTATCGACGATCCCTCTGAAAAAAAGTTTTCACAAGTTATTATTGCCAATTATTTGCTTGAAGGGCTTTATTTTTATAATGGCTTCAACTTTTTCTACAATTTGGCCAGTCGGAACCTGATGTTGGGAACCTCAGAAGTGATTCGCTATATCAATCGTGACGAATTAACCCATTGTGTGATGTTCGAGTTTATTGTCCGGGAAATCCGTGAACTGGATTCCAATTATTTTCCGGAAGAAGAAGTAAAAGCAATGTTTTGTCTTGCTGTTGATCAGGAAATTTCTTGGACTAACCATATTATTGGCAATGGTGTTCTTGGCGTCAGTGAGCAAACCACTGAGATGTATACCAAATGGTTGGCGAATGAGCGCTGGAATAAGCTGGGATTTTCTGGGCAGCTGTATGAGGGATTCGATAAAAACCCCTATAAACATCTGGAAAAATTGGCTGATACTGAAGGGGATGGTGATGTCAAAAGCAATTTTTTCGAATCAACAGTATCGGCCTATAATCAGTCATCAGTGCTGGATGGATGGGATGATTTTTGACCGCTTTGTGAAAAAAATCTGTCTCGTTGTGCTGATAGACGTGTTCAATTGTTAACAACGATGGTCTTTGTATAATTAAAGATGTGTCTGAAAGGTTGATTATAGAAAAGGGTCACCACTTGGTAACCCTTTTCTATTATGAGTCTAAGCTATCGATATAGATGAATAAATCAAAACGATACGGTAAAACGAGCTACTGAAAATTGGAGTTTTCTGTCCGGATTATTTTTTTAGAAAAGAAACCCCTTGATTTCCCAACTCAACCAAACCGTCTTTATACAACCCACCAAGCGCTTTTTTAAAAACCTTTTTACTTAATCCAAGCTGTTCACGGATCAATTCTGGCGGACTTTGATCATGCAATGATAAGAAACCATCAACTTTTAAGGCATCAAGGATGACAGTTCGGGCATCATTAATTCCTGCGGCACCAGGACGACGCAAGGTGACATCAATTCTGTGATCGGCGCGAATACGTAACACGTAGCCTAAATGGTATTCTCCACGTTTCAGCCCCGCAGGAACTTCATCCCGATATAGCAATGCTTCATAGCGATTATTGACGATGACTTTGGCACCCAGATCGGTGAATGCCCAGATTAATAACTCAACCTCTTCACCTTCGCTAAGATCACGGTTCTCTTTTACCACGAACCGTTCCAGGCGACTTGAGGCAATCGGTCGGTTCTCCTGATCGTGGCAGACGTGAACTAGATAGCGACGGCCTTCAACCATCTTTTGTGCCTGCTCACTGTAGGGGGAGAGTAAATCTTTTTCCAGACCCCAATCAAGAAAAGCGCCGTGTGGGCCAATACTCTGAACTTTCAGCAGGACAAATTCACCAACCTGAGCCAGCGGCATCCGCGTGGTTACTTTGGGTTTGTTGTCGCGATCAAGATAGAGAAAAACTTCAATCGCTTCTTCCTGGTTGATGTCATCAGGACATTCACGCAGGGGAAGAAAAATCTGTTCCTCTTGCGCATGTAACCAGGCACCCTTTGGGGTGATACTTTTAATTTTTAATTCATAGCGGTAGCCGGGTAATAACATCAGTAAGCCTTGTGCTAAGGGTTATTTGTAGTGAGTCGTGCTTTGTTGATACAAAAATAGCTTATTCCGCAGATTATTGCCAAGGCAATCAGGAATCCATTCCAGCCACAGTGTCGATAGATGATTCCGGGGACAAATGAGCCGATACTGCCGCCCGCATAATAAAAGGCGACATAGAGGCCATTGGTCAGGCCGCGATGTTCACTTCCTGCTAATTGATTGATTAGCCCCGATGCAGTTGCGTGAACCAGAAACATAGAGCCACAAAAAAGGAACATCATTCCAAATAGTAAGCCGATCTGATTGCTAGCTAGCCCGATAAGGGTTAATCCCAGGCAGAACAATCCAATTCGGATAGCTTTTAGCTCGCTATTGACCCAAGAGATAATTTTTGGAGCGCCTAATGAGGTGACAATTCCCATCATATAACCTGAATACATCAACCCGATGCGTAGTTCATTCGCCTGATTACTTAGTTCGGTCAGCCGGAAAGGTAAAAAGTTCATGACGGCCGAAAAAACCATAAATAGGCAGAATATGCTTAGGTAGATGGGGAGGAATGCTGGCCTGCCCAAAACTTCCAGAAGTGCTTTTGGCTGTGGGCGTGTCGTCTTGATTCCGCTTGCTTCTGGCAAACGGAACAAAGTCCAAAATCCGATGCAGAGTGTGATCGCAAGAATCAGGAAACTGAAACGCCAGCCAAATAGATTAGAAATCAGGCCTGAAGTTGCTCGCCCGATAAATCCACCGAAAATTGTCGCTGCAATATAGATGGCCATAGTTCGTTGAATCGTGTCTGCTGAGGATCGCTCCGACAGGTAAGTCATTAGTGAGGTTAAAATTGCAGGAACCAGTAATCCTTGAATCAGGCGGATGGTCATCAATAGTGCAAAGCTGGATGTGCCGGCAAAACACAGTTCAGTGACTGCCAACAGGGGGACAGTAATTTTCAATACCCGGATCGGTGAAACAGTTTCAAGCAGGTAACCGTAAGCTAATGGAGCAAGTGCAAGTGGGATAAAGGTCACAGTCGTCAGTGCAGCAGCAGCTTCCCGGCTGATACCGAATTCGTGACTTAAAACAGGAAGTAGAGGCTGCGGTGCATAGAGAACCGATAGAGCCAAGATGGTATTAAAGATAATCGGTAAAAATTCAGTATATTTGCGTAGGGGCATTTACGTTTGCCTAGCAGTCTGTCGGGCTATCTGGACTGAAGCGAAAATTTGGCCATTTGAAATCAGATTTTGGCTCACCTGAGAGTAATAGCCATAGCTATTGGTCGAAAAGGAGCTGAAATATGAGCCAAATGGACGAATTTGCAGCCAGTTTATTGGTTACCCGATAGGCTGCTAGGGGAAAAGTTAAATTGTTATTCTTTGCTGTAGCAGAAGATGGGATGCCTGTACAGGAATAAGAGCTGATTTTAAAGAAATAGTAATTTTTCAGTAACTGTGATGGAAGTCACAGACGTAAAATTTGGGACTTGGTAGGCTGCTATTACTTGAAGGTAATTATCAAAATCAATAATGGTTATCTTCTCCACGCGGTAGTTGGCAGCTACCTGGCATGCTGAGAAAAAGGATTCGGCAGGTTCTTTTCTCAACTCTATGGCGCGTTATCAGCGTTTTTCCAAGCGGGGGATCCCTCCTTTCCCCCGCTCTTTTTCTTTTTGATCGATTGGTTTTAAGGTTTTTAGGAAATAGTTTTGTTCAGAGTGGAAACGGCCCAGGTTGCTGCTGTCTGGCAATCATTGACATCGGGGTGCGCTGAAGCATCCTGCCAGCGTTTTCTGCGTTCAGCATCGGGGGCATGAGGATGTTCTTCTGGAAGAGTAGACATCCATTCGATCAGTTTTGGATCAATCGATCCCTGGCAAATATAGCGATCAATAACCTGGCAATCTGGTAATAGTTTTGCAACATTTTTCAGACTGTCGTGGGCATGTTGAGAATCGGGATAGGCTCCCAAGGTTCCAAAAATTGCCACGGGTTTATTCTCAATTTGGCGTATATAGTCCTGAGCTTTTTCATCTGCCGTCCCTTTATCAACCCAGAATCCCATAAAAATAAGATCAAATAGATTCGGATCTGGCGCACTTTCAACATTGTGCAATTCGGCTTCTGGTAAAGCAGCATAAATTGCTTCAGCAATCTTGCGCGTATTTCCGGTTTTACTGGAGACGGCTATCAGAATTTTCATGGATTACCTCATTGTCTTCAATTTTTCGGGATAGGGTTATCGTCAATCTCGTTGCTAGAGTGTCCAGACATAATCACAACAGTAGTTGATTAATTCATGGTCATGGGTAATCAGAGCAACTGCTGCCCCACGAGCTGCTTCGGCTCGGACACGTTGCCCCAACAGCTCCATGTTGTGGCCATCCAATCCACTGGTTGGTTCGTCAAGAATCAGTACCGCGGGCCTTTTTTGTAACGCACAAGCGATCACTAACCGTTGTCGTTGCCCACCTGAAAGCGATTGAGGGTGTCGTTGCTGTAGCCCTGAGAGTCGAAAGTTACTTAGTATGCTATTGATATCAATCGTGTTTTCTGCTTTTCCTGCTGAGCTTTGCAGCTCTTCGGTGACACTGCGCATGTAAAGTTGTAGCTCCGTGTTTTGTAGTACCAGGCTGCTCTGTTGGAGTCTTTTTTGAGCTGATATGGATACTCCATGTAGCAGAATCTCTCCACTTGCAGGTTTTTCCAGTCCCATTGACAGGCGTGCCAGAGTGGTTTTTCCCTGTCCATTTTTTCCACAGATTGCGACAACTTTGCCCCTTGGGAGAGTTCCGCTGAAATTGTTGAAAAGGGGAGATTCTCCATTATAAGCAAAGGAGAGAGCATCAAAGGAGAGCCCGTGTGACTGGCTCATTTGCCCAATGATCAATTGCGGAACAGTTATTTTTGAATACTGGGTTGAGCGTAAGCCAAAAGAATGACGGAATTTCTCCAGATCGGTGAATAAACCCGTTTCGGTAATGGTTCCATTTTCCATCAGATAGACATGATCGACCAGAGTCTGTAGCCAGTAAAGGCGGTGGTCGAAGATAATGATGGTCATACCTCCCTGTTTGAGTGTTGAGAGGATAGACAACAGTTCTTGGGTTGACTCTGTATCAAGATTGGCAGTGGGTTCGTCCAGTATCAGAATTTTTGGCTTTAGCGCCAGGACTGAAGCCAGAGCAACCTTCTGTTTTTCCCCTTCCGATAAAGTGAACAGAGAACTGCCTCGTTTAGGTTGTAGTCCCAACTGTTCAACAATCGGATCAAGGGCTGCATTGATTTGTTGGTTGGTGTAACCGCGCCATTCCAGAGCGGTGCGTAATTCGTCATTGACCGTTGTTGATAGAAACTGCTGCTCAGGATCCTGAAAGAGGGAGCCGACAATCCCGGTCAGATCATGGAAAGAATGTTCCCTTCCGTCAATTCCATCGATCTGCGTATCCCCACTCAGGGTTCCGGCAAAATAGGCTGGAATGAGACCATTAATCAGCCGTCCCAAAGTTGATTTTCCGCAGCCACTACGGCCAGTAATTAGAATAGCTTCGCCCGGTTTCACATGTAGATTGATATTTTTCAGGGCTGTCTCTGGCTGATAAGGATAGTTGTAGCTGACATTGTCAAAATGGATCATTGTTGACCACTTTCTAGTTCTGCCTGTGGGGACGCCGGTTTATGGATTGAACTCAGCATGCCTGATTCCACTTTGGCTCCGGGAATATTCCAGGCAATCACCAAGGCTAGCATTGCGGCAACAAAAAAAGTGGAATCGCTCCAGCGAAAACAAATCTTTTCAGTTTTTATTCCCTCTCCATAGCCGACCCGTTTGAGTTCAGCAGCAATGGCGAGTTCGTCTGCCAGACGCAGGGCGCGGATCACCATTGGCACCAGTAGCAGGCGTAGAGTGCGGTTTGGGCGGCGCAATAGCGCATAGAAATTAAGTGTTATCCCACGGATCAAAAGGCAATCACGCAATTGTTTGACGTCATTGAGAAACCCAGGGATAAAGCGTAGTGCGACCATGATCGGTAAATAAATAATGCGCGGCAGGCACATCTTTTTAAGAGCCATGAGAGCATTGCCGATTTCCATTGAAAGGGAAACCGTCAGAGCCATATTGATGAGTGGCCACATGCGCAAAAATGGAATTATGGTCTGAATTATAGTTTGTTCTTTCATGGTAGGGATAAACTGTATCAGAACCCAGGTAAACCCCTGTGAAAATAGCCAAGTAGCGATCAGCAGCAGGTAGATGACTGCCATCATGCGATGTTTTCCCAGACTAAACAGGCAAATTGTAGAGAGAACACCCAGAAAAATTAACCCGATGGGGTTTGTAAGAAAGATGAGTGACAGCGAGAGGGAAAACAGGGTCAGAACTTTGACCCGGATATCAAGTTGCCCCATCCACTTTGAAAATCGTCGATTGTTTATTTTAGCGCCGGATAAAGCCAGCATGGCGGAACTCCTTGACAAATTTAAGCCCGGTTCCAAGCCCGATGAGACAACCGATGTAGCCAAAGCCGACGATCCCTAATGCAGCAAAAAAGAGGGTCAGATTTTCACGCATGAACAGCCAGCTCATCCCCATCGAAACAGAACGTGACGCCAAGTCATAAAACCCAACGGTGAAGAGGATGACTAGCGTATTGCGGTAGCCGCCGATGATCCAAGCGATTGTTTCAGCGATCAGAGCCGCAATCAGGTAACCGGGGAGAATGATCATGCCGCTGCCCATCAGCATCATCATAATGATAGCTTGCTGCAGGACATATAAAACCAGTACGCCAGTACGTGGAACCTTGTGAAACAGGACCACCAGCATTGAGGTTGCAACAATGTTTTTCAATAGCAAGGTGAGTGGGTTCATCCCGCCGCCCAACAGGGCAACCAGCAGGGTCACCATTTTGATCAACGCGGCAAAAGTGCCGATCAGAACCAGTTCTTCGGTCTTCCAATGGAATAAAGATTTAAAATCAGCTTTAGTCATCACCAAGGCTCCAGTCGGTGACACCGGTACGGTGCTGGATTCTAAGGTGCAGAACCGGATAGATTTTCCCTTTTGTCCGACAGCGCTGCTTTGGATATTGATAGCGGTCAGGGCTCTTTAGCCGTATCTCCAGTTTTTCCCACCAGAGGAGAGTTACTTCTGCACTTTCTGGTTCTATAAACACCGCTTCCCCAAACAGGGAGGCTGCCCTGAAGTGACGACTTAAGCGACTGGACTCACACACTTTAAAGCAGATCTGCGCACAGTGTTTAATGCAATCACCAGTCATTCCCCTGGAATGACTGAGGCTGATAATCTCATTATTTTCATAAAGGTAGGTCACTTCAGTCGCATAGGGGGTACCATCAGGAAGGACTCCACAGATTGTTCCCCAAGTCACTTCATTGAGTAATGTATCGATTTCTTCATAGGTCATGTTGCGCACAGGATTGCCTTTAGCTTCATATCTATGAGCTGTTGTAGGTTGACAACCCAGAACTCACCCGCCTCTGTCAGTTGTAGTCGGTCAGTATTATTGGAACGAAGCAGGCCAGCGACTCCCCATTGTTCAAGTATGGGTTGGAGCTTTTGGCGCAGAGGTTGTCCTGCAACATGTTCCAGTTCTGTAATGTCCAGACATTGCTGCTCCAGTTGGCCAATAGCGACCGATGTCACAGCGTAATGTGAAGGGATAGACATCGCTCCAGCCAAGGGTTTTTTGCCTTCCAGAATGGCCTCCTGATAAAGCTTGATATCTTTGTGTTGAAAAAAACGTGTTGTTCCCCAGCACCCACCAGCACCACTTCCGAGAGGGAGGCAGTTTGCCCCGGTCTTGTTCCAGCGGTTATAACGATTGTGTTCTCGGCTATCGCGTCCCCAATGGGCAATGGAGAGGCGCTGAAAATTGCTTTCCAGCATTTTCTTTCTGCCCAGAGAAAAGAGGTGACTCTGTTCCTGAAGCGTTGCCATGGAGGGAAGTTTTTCTTTTAAGTCTGCTAGCGGGGTTCCTGGAATCATATTGATCTGGTAGAGATCCAGTCCGTGAATGGCTGTTTCATTAATCGCACAATCGATATCCTGAAGCCATTCGGTCGTTCCTTGGCCGGGAAGACCATAGATCAGATCAATGATGACGGCCGCATTGTGAGGCTCTGACAGTTTGGAGATGTGGTTCAGCCGCTCAATAACCTCTTCTCTGGGTTGTTTGCGACCGACTTGCTGGCGAATTTGGGTATTAAATGATTGCACTCCAAAAGAGAACCGATTTGCTCCATTGTCAAGAACGACCTGAACTTTTTCATCATTAAAGCCGAAAAGCCGCCCCTCAATGGTGATTTCACAATCTTCACTTAAGGGTAGTTTTTTACGAACCGTTTGCAGAAGAAGACTCAAGTCTTGAGCACTCAAGTCAGTCGGTGTGCCACCTCCAAAATAGACGGCACGTAACTCCTGATCAGTTTTTGCTAAGTGTTCCCCCGAAAGGGCGATGTCGGCAACCAGAGCTTGAGTGTAACGAGCCATTGTTTCGGGGACAGATGATTCGGCATAGAAACCACAAAAATGGCAGCGACTGCAACAAAATGGAATATGGATGTAGGCCATAGCAGGCACTTTAGGTGGTGTTTTCTCAATCTCTTTTTGCAGCAGGTTCCCTAGATCCCCTTCACATTTTTGCCCGGCTAGCATTCCGGCGTGGATTGCAAATTTGCGCTCAAATGCTTCAGCGATGGGTTGATCCGACACTTTGGGGGGCGGGAAGCCTCGACCATGACCTGGAGGATGTTTTTTCATAAATTGAAGATCAATCTGCGTTATGTCTTAGTGTAATAACTTCAGATCCTTATTTTTACAGAATCGGTTACCGCTAAGTTCTGGTGTTTGTTGACGTGTCTGTTCTGATTTTTTCATCCAATTAACCAAGTACGTCTGACGCTGTCAGTTATGACTTTGAGCATGCAGAATATTAGTTGTTTCCACAGTTTTACGTCTGTGATTTAAATCACAGTGTTGAGAATAATTATCTCTTTCATTTGTTTTGTGGGGTAATGATCGCCGTGCTGGAGGTGTTTGATCAGAGAGTGCTCGTGTTTACCCTGCTGCTGCTCGTTTTGCCGCTTTTAGCGGGTTGACTCTATGCTGCTCTGAAGTTTTATCTGACTTCCACAAGTCTTCTGGGGAAAGCTGCCCCGCGAAAAAAAGGTCATAATTTTCTTGTTTCGCAAAAGCAATGACAAGATCCCAACTACCATATTTTATCCTTCTGGATCGATATGGACGTGGAGAATGTTATTTGTTTTGAAATCATCAAGAATGTCACTTAACGGCCTGACATTGCGAAAGAGAGTGCGACTTTCATATTTAAAGGAAATAGCAAGTGGTGTTTCTTCTGTCATTTCGTAACTCCTTTTAGCGTTTGTATAAACGTACGTTGTTTTTTTTATTGCGCCACAACCAGTCGTAAAGACCGGTGAGAAGATTGATGAGCAGCAGGATTCCACCTAGTGGAATCAGTACCCAAGTATAGGGTCCCAGCCATTGGCGAAAGATCCGACCGTTATGGAACTCAAAAAGGTAGTGCCATAGCGACATCGGCGTGGCGGCCATCTGTGCGGGAACGCTTAGATGCGTATTTCCTTTCAAAGAGATAAGGCCGTGATGGTAGTCAGCAATATGAGTTGGGCTTCCGTCTTTGATCATTGCTCCCGTAGCTTGAAACGTTTTTCGAGCCATCTCATTCTCCTCTTTTAGGGGGCTGAAGTGGGAGTGATCTGAGCTTAAGACATAAACCCCATTAAAGGATCCGATTAACAAGCGTTGATTGGGGAGTACTTCGAAGATGCTGGTTCCCATGCCGCTACGCGGTACTCGGATCGTTTGTTTTTGTAGGGGGTGGAAGAAGTCGGGATGGCCGCTGAATAAACCTTGTCGGGTTGAAACCCACAGAGTTTCAGTATCTGCATCAAAAGCAGCCTTGTCGATACGAGGCAGCCATGAGCCGCTGTGCTCAAATGGTAACACCCAAGACGGGACATTGTACTTAACGATGCTTTTTATAAACGGAGGCCGAATCAGGATGCCACTTAAGACAATGAGACCGACAAAGGTCACAGCATAGATACCGATGTGTAAATGGTTGTCGTGAACCCATTTCATTGCGAGGATCTTGCTGTAGGTTTTTTTCTTGTTTTTGTAGTATCGAGGAAGGAACCAGGCGAGCACCCCTGTGGCACACAAAAAGATGAGTGACAAGCCAATACTGTCAATAAACAGGCGCCCGGGGAGCCCGAAAATCGACCCATCGTGAACCTTGAGTAAAAAGTGTAGTAAGCGAGTCGAGGTTGGCTTGTTGCTTACGTCAAAGCGGAGTGATTCCATAAGAAAGAAAAATTTTTCAGTGTCGAGCTTGGAACTGTAGCAATGTCGCTGGGTGAACAGAAAGAGTCGATCTTTTATCTGTAGCAGATCCATGACAGGCTCACTGCCCGCTGCTCCAAAGAAAATGGTTTGCCATTGTTTAGAAAGAAAGCTGTAAACATAGAGGCCGTTACGAGTTCCGGCAAAAAGTCGATCATGACTTTTGTCGAGGAGCAGGCTGTAGGTATCTTGCTCATAGCTTGCCGAAGGGAAGCCTGTATCCAACCTGGAAAAATTCAGGCCATTGTCGCTGCTATGCCAAACTCCGGATCTGCCAGCAAGATAAATATCATTTCCATCAACAATCGTTTCACGTATCGCCATCCGGTTACCGTTGGTGATTATATGGCTGGCTGGGGTGAGCAGTGTCGGAACGGAAATTTTGCTGACCAGTTGAGGATGGTTGAGAATAACACCACTGATCCCCATCAGTATAAAGTAGAGAAAGAAGAGGAGTCCGGTGTATTTATGTAAAGTTTTTGATAGTTTGAATAGCCGACGTAGCAAGGTCTTCTCAATTCTTATTCAGAGATATTGGCACTTTTTTCTTTAACGAGGTGCCCTGGTCCAGCATCAAAGATAACGGTGAAATGGCTTTCTGGGCGGGTAAAGCTAAATTCACTAAGTTCATCCATCACCCCGCTGAGAAGAAGTTTTCCTTCTTCATCAATAACCCGCATCGGGGTTGCTGTTGCACTTGAACCATCAGAAAATTCTCCGTAGCAAGTGATGGTTTGATCACCATTGTCATAACAGGCCATAAAGGGGCTATGGGCAAAAACAGGAGATACTGAAAGCAACAGATAAGTAATCAAGGTGAAAGCTATAGGTCTCATTATTTATCCTTATTGACTCTGTTTGCAGTTTTCTGAAGGGTCACCTGTAGTGACCCTTCAGCAATTAAAAAGCTAATTCACAGCAAAAGAGAGGCTTGCTGAGTATTTCATTTCCAGACACTTATCTTTCAAGTCTTTTGCTGCGGGTTGGCGAACAACCGCCATGGCGATCCATTGACCATGCTTGAGCAGGCGGATGGTCGCAACTCCCTTACTGTTGGTTTTACTGCTATAGGCATAATCTTCCTTATCTGAAAAACCGATATAAGTTGCTGAAACCTGACAAAAAGGAACAGGTTTGCCATTATGAAGAACTTGGAGTTTCAGTAAGTCTCCAGCCTTTTTAAGGTAGGGGTTCTCCAGTGGGACAATTTCAATATTATGTCCAACCGGGGTAGAAAAATCTTGATCGGCAGTTTCTCCAACACTGATGAGTGCCTTGGTATAATTCTCAAAATAGAGGCTCAGAACAATATCTTCCAACCCCTCCATCGAACCCAGTTTGTGGTGCATCCGACCATTTTTGTTGTACATGGTATAAAATCCGGTATTTGTTGCCGCTGATACTGTGTAGGCACCGGCTTTTTTCAAGACTAATGGCGTGGCGAGGAAGCCACCGTCACCTGCCTCCAGATCCATTTTGGTCTGGTCTGGTCGAATCAGTTGAAATTCACGCAGTTTGCTTTTATCCAGAAAATCGGCAACTGGAAATTTATGGCCAAAGCCAAAATAAACTTTACTGTGGGCACCGGCACGTCCTGTCAATTCTGGTGAGAAATCTGTTGCATTGAGCCATAGATTGTGGGCTGAAGCCAGATTTGGCAGGCAGACCAGAAAAAAAAGCAGCATTAAAAGCAAGCGACTGACGGTTGTTGATAGCTTTGTTTTGTTCAAATACATAGGTTTATAACCTCTCCTTGGTATCATCGTAAGTAGAGCGCGAATGGGAGTCTGTGCGCTCCGCCTGTATTTTGTTGTCACCCTTAATCAGCGAGATTCCTGCTGTCTAAAAGCGGTAATTAATGCCAGCGTAAACTAGTCGACCTTTGATATCGTAAGGTTCGCTATCAAGGTCTTCGTCCGTGATGTTGTCGATCCCTAAACGCACAGTCATGTTGTCAAAGAATGTTTTTGAAACCTGTGCGCTGTAAACGGTGAAAGGATCGTACTCGTTATCATCCACGTATTGCTTCCCGGTATAATTAGCACTTAGGGTCAGTTGGACGTCTGAAGGGAGGTTGGATGAAAGTCTGGCGTTAATAGTGTGCTTAGGACGGTAAGACAGATCTTCACCTGTTTCTTCATCTTCACTGTCCAAGTAGTGGTATGCGAGCCTGAGCTTGCTGTTCTGGGTGATGTCTTTGGTGATTTCGCACTCGAATCCCTGCAGGGTTGCCTTGTCAGTATTGACGTACAGATACTCGTCACCAAATGGTCCTGGATTATCGACAATCCGATCACTACTGATCAAATCATCAACTTCGGTATGATAGGCGGCTGTCTTGATAACAGTAGAGTCTGAATAGTATTCATAGCCGATCTCGAAGGTTCGTGAACTTTCAGGCTCAAGATCGTCATTTCCATAGAAAATATGCCTACTGGTGGATACATATTCTGAAGAGTTTTGGGTGACAGTGGGAGCTTTGAACCCTTCTCCGTATCCCGCCTTAACCCGATGATGGGCACCAATTTTATACAACGCATTGATCTTGGGAGATAATTCACCCTTGAACCTTTCGTGATAATCGTAGCGTGCACCAACAGTCAGAAGGAAATCTGGGGTCACCTCAAATTCGTCTTGAAGGAAAATGGAGGTGTTGTAGATATCCTCTTTGAAGTTTCTGGAAGCGCTCGCAGAAAGGTCGTAGACTTTATCGTATTCTTCAAGTTTGTACTCGGCGCCGGTGACGATATAATGTCTATTGAAAGCGGTGATGCTAGCCTCGGCTCTGGCTACGGAATCGGTCATATTGTGGGTGTATCCACCGGTTGAACTGGTTGAATTGTAATATAAGTCAGTGTCAACGACGTAGGCATCCAACTTGAGGGCGATGGTCTCGAACTGCTTGTTGTAGCCCAGAGAGTAGTTCCACCGTTCAATGTCATAGTAAAGCTCATCTTCAATTTTATAGCGGTCCTCAACTCCTTGGCCATAGGTTCCTTCGATCGATTGAGTATCGTCAAGGTCATAGCGGAGCTTGATCAGCCCGTTTGTGATTTCTTTCCCCTCAATTTTGGTGTCAGAATCATTGTCCTCATCAGCTACAGAATCAAGGTCAGCATGTTCCCCGCTGACGATCAATGAAAGTTTATCTGTGATTTTGCCACCAATATTAATACTGGTATCCAACGAGTTCCCATCTTTATCCTCGCTGAGGCCGTATTGAACATCCACATCGCCATAAAATTTCTCATCCGATTGTTTAGTGATAATGTTAACCACACCACCAATCGCCTGAGAGCCATAAATGGAGCTTGCTGGCCCCTTGATGACTTCAATCCTTTCAATAGCATTCATCGGAACCCAATTGTATTGAAAATCAGAATGACCAATTTGCGCATCTGAGCCAGATACTTTCCTGCCATCAATCAAGATAAGGACGTGATCACTATTAGTCCCGCGAATACTGATGTTCTGGCGGCCGGAAATTGAACCGGAATTGACTCCCGGGTTGATTCCAGCTGACTGTATCAGGACATCTTTGATGGAAGACGCATTAGAACTCTTGATCTCTTCGGCGGAGATAATGGTGACTGCAACACCGAGGTTTTCGATCTCCTGGAGCGATTTTGCTGTAACGGTGATTGTTTCTGCTGGCGATGTCGGTTCTGCAGCAAAGCTAGGGGAGATTGTTGCGGTCATCGCAAAGATTCCCAATAAAGCTGACTTTAGTACTGTTTGCATGGGGCTTCTCACTTTCTTTAAGGTGCTAGTTGATGCTCAGTGGTTTACATCCCTTGTTTGATGTCGCAAGGGTTGTCAAAACAAGGCTTTTGCCGACGATTTAACTTGGAGACGCTAGCTGAAACGCCTTTGCCTGTCTGTGACTTTAGTCACGATAATGATGATAGTTTTCAATTTTAATGATTTGTTGGAAGTAAATTTTGCAAGGTGTGACGCCGATCACGGTTTTTCAAATATGCAGGTGTTATTTAAGAGTCCAAGTGAAAACGAAAACCAGAATGCTTATAAAATTGGCAAGCGACTGGACTATTTTTTGATGAAGTTGGGGTAAATAAAATCGATGGAAAAGCTGAAGTTATTATGGCGAAGCTGTTTATTCGCTTTGCTTTGTATGTTGTGTGGAGTTTCTGTTGTTTGGAGTGAAAAGGGGTTGGAGGAACTCGCTTTTGAGACTTTGGAAAACAATCAGCAAATGCAGCAAACGACAGAACTCTGGAGTCATGATGAGAGAAAATTGCTTGCTGAAATAGAGCAGCTGAATGCTCAGCTGAATCGTTTAGAGGTTCAATCTGAGCAAGTTGGGCAAGCTTTGCAGGTTGAAGGGCAGCGTATTGTGCAGCAGAAACATCGATTAACAGAATCTAAAAAGCTTCGTGATGGGCTTCAGGGTTGGTTGCAGGAAATTATTCAGAAATATGCAGATGAGTCCGAGCAGAGTCTACCGTTTCTTGTTGCTGAGCGGGAAAAACGGCAAGCAGATCTGAATGCTGTTTTGGCTGATCCATATACGCCACTATACGAGAAATTTCGCAGGGTTTTTGAGGTCTTTCTGGTAGAGACAGAATTCGGCCACACAAGTGAGGTCTACCGTGACAATATCCAGTTAGGCAAAGAAAGTTTGCAAGTTGATCTGCTGCGGGTGGGTCGAACGGCTTTATTTTTTCAGGTTCTAGATGGGACTAAGGCTGGGTTTTATGATCCTTCCGCTAAGCAGTTCAAGCTTTTTGCAGAATCGTCCGTTGATCTGTCTCGTGCTTTCGCCTTGGTACGGCGTGAAGCTGCTGCAGAGATGGTGAGTTTGCCCGTTGGGAGAATTGTTCTGCCATGAAGGTCATAATAGAAGCTTTCAGGTTTGTGATTATAATGTTGTTTGTGTCTGTCCCTTTCTCACAATGGGGGGAGGCTGCTGATATTCGAGCTGTTTATAGCCACGTTGCTGAGGAACTTGAATCGAGTCAAAAAGCAAAGTCCGCTGTAGAGTCAACGGTTCACATTCAGAGAAATAAGTTGCAGCAACAGCTACGGGCAGCAAAGAAAGCGGTTGCCAGGCAAGAAGGTCTATTGCAGCAGCAGCAAAAAAAGCTCAAAGAGCGCAAGCAGGAATATTTAAAACTGAGTGTAGAGCAAACCAGTGATGAAGAGCTGATGACCAATCTGGCAGCATCTGTTCGAGTGAGTGCGAAACAGTTACAAGATCTTCTGGTGCGTTCTTCTCGAACCTCTCTTGATCCACAACGCCCGGAATCACTCAATAAAATTCTCAATGCAGATTACTTTCCCGGGCTTGAGGATATTCAACAGATGGCAGAACTGTTTTTGTCTGAGATGACAATGGTTGGGGAGGTCTCACTTCAGCCGATGCCTTTTATTGATTCCTCTGGTGCGGAAAAAGAAGCACTTGTTCTTATGGTTGGGCCATTTCTGGCTGCGTATTCGGAAAAGGAGACTCCACGTCTGCTTCGCTATGACACCAGTAAGCGAAACTTGGTTCAGATTGACGCAAAGCTCCCCTGGGGTTTATCTCGAACCCTCAAAAGCTATCTTCTTGGTGAGACTGACGATGTTCCTCTTGACCTATCTGCGGGTGCCGCACTCGAACAACTGGTTCGCAGGAAAAATTTTGTCGATCGGGTTCAGGGTGGTGGAGTTCTTGTCTGGCCAATCCTTGCTTTGGCCGTTATTGCCCTGCTGATTGGTTTAGAGCGCGCTTTTTTCCTTAAGCGTGTTCATGATAATACCGATCGGACTATGAATGAGGTGAATAGCAAGGCAATCCAGGGGGATTGGGATGCCTGCCAGAAGTTGGTTCATGGCCGCAAGAAATCGCCTGTTTACAATGTTGTTCGAGCAGGTCTGCGGATGCGACATGAGGATCGTGAGGTTCTTGAAAGTGTTCTCCAAGAGTCAATTCTCAAAGAACTGCCTCGATTGGAACGGGCTTTGCCGATGTTAAATATTATGGCAGCCATAGCACCACTGTTGGGTTTGTTGGGAACCGTAACAGGGATGATTGGAACTTTTGAAGTCATCAACATCTATGGAACAGGTGATCCGCGGATGATGTCGGGTGGTATCTCTGTCGCTTTGGTAACGACCATGCTCGGATTAATGGTGGCGATCCCCATTATGTTGATGCATGCATTTCTCAGTCGCCAAGTTGAACATATT